>NZ_WUMG01000001.1:0-415535 GCF_009827015.1 Delftia sp. CH05
AACTCTACAGTTCGATCTTGAATTTAAAGTCTTTCGACTAACTCATAAAAACGGAATTGAAGTGAACTTCACTTCTATTCTCATGAGCGTTTTTTGGCTTCAAAGAGCCGAGTTCCAAAGAACTTGGCTGTTCGCCTCAAACGCCCACGCTTATCGGCTGTATATTTTTAAGGATCGAAGCGAAGAATTTCTTCTTTGCTTCTGACTTGCTGCGATCAGCGAAGCCTTGAATTCTAGCACAGTTTTTAGCGTCGTTGCAATCAAATTTCTTCGATTTTTTCAACACCAGCGATCTGCATTGCTCTCTTCAGCAGAGCTTTGCATTGTAGCACGTTTTTTAACGGTCTTGCAAAACTCTGGAAGCTTCACTTTTCAGACATTTGCGTGTCATCGAGTGCAGGGGCGCAATTCTAGCACCAAAACTTGGCGGATGACTGGCGTCATCCGCCAAGTTTTTTCAAGCCGCCGCCAAGGCCTGTTCCAGAGCGTCGACGAAGAGGCTGGCCACGTCGCAGCCGGTCTGGTCATGGATCTCCTGGAAGCAGGTGGGGCTGGTCACATTGATCTCGGTGATGCACTGGCCGATGACATCGACACCGGCCAGCAGCAGTCCACGCTCCATGAGGAGGGGACCGATCTCTTCGGCCATGGCCTTGTCGTGCTGGCTCAGAGGCTGGGCCACGCCCTTGCCGCCCGCTGCCAGGTTGCCGCGCACTTCGTTGCCCTGGGGAATGCGTGCCAGGCAATAGGGAACAGGTTTGCCGCCGATGACGAGCACACGCTTGTCGCCCTCGGTGATCTCGGGCAGGAATTTCTGCACCATGACGCTGCTGGCACCGCCCTGGTTCAGGGTTTCGATGATGCTGCCCAGGTTGCGGCCGTCGGCGCCCACGCGGAAGATGCCCATGCCGCCCATGCCGTCCAGCGGCTTGAGGATGATGTCCTGATGCTCTTCATGGAAGGCGCGGATGTCCTGCGCGCTGCGCGTGACCAGGGTCGGGCCGATGAATTGCGGGAATTCGAGGATGGCCAGCTTTTCCGGATGGTCTCGCAACGCCCTGGGCTTGTTGAAGACCTTTGCGCCTTCGCGCTCGGCCTGTTCCAGCAGGTGCGTGGAGTAGAAGTATTCGGAATCGAAGGGCGGGTCCTTGCGCATGAGGATGGCGTCGAAGCCCGCCAGCTCCTCCAGGCCTTCCTTGGAGATTTCAAACCACTGCCGGGCATCTCCCGTGAGCTGGATGTGCCGCACCTGGGCGACGACCTTGCCGCCGCGCTGCCAGGAAAGCTGCCTGGGTTCGCAGGCCACGATGGAGTGGCCGCGCCGCTGCGCCTCGCGCATCATGGCGAAGGTGGTGTCCTTGTAGGTCTGGAACGATTCGAGCGGATCGGCGACGAAGAGGATTTGCATGGGTTGTGTGCAGAAGGCGGCGGCCCGTGCCTCGCCTGTATGGGAGGCGGAAGTGGGGTGCCCGGGCCTGGGCCGCGTATCAGTCAGCCCGTGCACGTCGGTAATGTTGCACAAATAGCGCCAGGCTGCCCGCGACCACGCCCCAAAACGCCGAGCCGACTCCGGCTATCACCACGCCGCTGAGCGTCACCAGAAAGGTGATCAACGCAGCCTCCCTGTGTTCCTCCCCCTTGAGAGCTGTCGCCAGGCCGCTGCCTATGGAGCCCAGCAGGGCCAGTCCCGCTAGGCAGACCACCAGTTCCTTGGGGAAGGCGGTGAGCAGTCCCGTGACCACGGCGCCGAAGATGCCGATGACTATATAGAAGAGGCCACAGATCGCCGCCGCCGTGTAGCGGCGGGATTTGTCCTCATGGGCCTCGGGGCCCATGCAGATGGCAGCGGTGATGGCACTGAGGTTGAGCGCGTAGCCACCGAAGGGGGCCAGCACCAGGGTGGCGATGCCCGTCATGCTGATGATGCGGGAGATGGGCAGGTCGTAGCCGGTGGCACGGATGACGGCCACGCCGGGCAGGTTCTGCGAGGCCATGGTGACGACGAACAGGGGCAAGGCCAGACTCACCAGGGCGGGCACCGAGAACTGCGGCATGGTGAAGACTGGCCAGGCAAGGCCTGCATGCACGGCGGACCATTGCATTTGCCCGTTGAGCGCCACCCAGGCGATGGAGGCCACCAGCGTGGCGATGACCGCATAGCGCGGTGCCAGGCGGCGCGACAGCAGATAGGTCAGCAGCATAACCAGCACCAGGGGCAGCGCATCCCTGGCGGCGGCAAAGGCCTGCATGCCGAAGTTGGCCAGTACGCCCGCCAGGAGGGCGGCAGCGATTTCCATGGGGATGCGGTTCATGACGCGCTCGAACCAGCCTGTGGCTCCCACCAGGATGATCAGCCCCGCGCTGATGATGAAGGCGCCAATGGCCTCGCCCATGGAAAAGCCCCCGGCAAGCCCTGCCGTGGCAAGGACGGCTGCGCCTGGCGTGGACCAGGCGACCATGACCGGCATGCGCAGTATCAGCGAGGGCAGCAGAGAGCACAGGCCCATGCCCAGTCCCAGCGCCCAGATCCAGGACGTGATCTGCTCGGGCGTGGCATGGAAGGCCTGGGCGGCCTGAAAGACCAGGGCCACCGAGCTGGTGAAGCCCACGAGCACGGCCACGAAGCCGGCTGCGAAGGCAGAGGGACTCAAGTCACGGAAAAAGCGCATCGCGCGATTCTGTCACCACAGCCGCCGACCGTGCGATGCGCTGGCGACGCCTACAGCTCGATCTTGGAGCCCAGCTCCACCACGGAGTTGCTGGGCAGGTGCAGGAAGTCGGAGACACGGCTGGCGTTGCGGTGCATCTGGGCAAACAGCTTTTCGCGCCAGGGCGCCATGCGGTGGCTGATGCGCGGGATGATGACATCGCGCGACAGGAAGTAGCTGGTCTCCATGGCGTCGAGCTGGCAACCCCGGGGACGCAGCAGGGACAGTGCCGCCGGCACGTCCGGTTCGTTCTTGAAGCCGTAGTTGATGATGACCTGCCAGCAGTCGCTGCCCAGCGCCTCGATCTCGGTGCGCTTGTCCAGGCCCACCCAGGGAATTTCATGGTTGCGCACCGTGACGAAGATGTTCTGGTTGTGCAGCACCTTGTTGTGCTTGAGGTTGTGCAGCAGGGCGTTGGGTACGGTGCCCGGTTCGCCGGAAAGAAAGACGGCTGTGCCCGTCACGCGCGCCGGCGGATGGCGCCAGACCGATTCGAGGAAACTCTTGAGGTCGATGGCATCGGCCTGCAGCTTTTCGTGCAGCAGCTCGCGGCCCTTGCGCCAGGTCATCATCAGCGAGAACACCGTGCCGCCAATCAGCAGCGGGAACCAGCCGCCGTCGAACAGCTTGAGCAGGTTGGACGAGAAGAAGGCCAGGTCCACCAGGAAAAAGAATCCGGTGGCCGCGATGCACAGGGCCAGCGGGTAGTTCCAGCGGTAGCGGATCACGAAGAAGGTCAGCGTGGTGGTGATCAGCATGTCCAGCGTGACCGCAATGCCGTAGGCGGCCGCCAGGTTGCCGCTGGAGCGGAACAGCACCACGGCCAGCGCAATTGCCACGAACAGGCTCCAGTTGACCAGGGGCATGTAGATCTGGCCGGTCTCGCGCACGCTGGTGTGGCGCACTTCCAGGCGCGGCAGATAGCCCAGCTGTATGACCTGGCGCGTGACGCTGAAGGCGCCCGTGATCAGGGCCTGCGAAGCGATGACCGTGGCCATGGTGGCCATCAGCACCAGGGGCAGCAGCGCCCAGGCCGGGGCCATCATGTAGAAGGGATTCTTCACGGCGGCCGGGTTGGCCAGCAGCAGCGCACCCTGGCCGAAGTAATTGAGCGTGAGGGCAGGCATGGCCACGGAGAACCAGGCCAGGCGGATGGGCTTCTTGCCGAAGTGGCCCAGGTCGGCGTAAAGCGCCTCCGCCCCGGTCACGCACAGCACGACGGCGCCCAGGATGATGAAGCTGGTGCCGGGGTTGTCCCAGATGAAGCGCACCGCGAAGTGCGGGCTGATGGCCGCCAGGATTTCGGGATGGCCCGCGATCTGGTGCACGCCCAGCGCTGCGATGGTGGCAAACCAGACCAGGGTGATGGGGCCGAAAAACCGACCGATCCCCGCCGTGCCGTGCTTCTGGAACCAGAAAAGCAGGAAGAGGATCACCAGGGTCAGCGGGATCACGGCCTTGGTGAAGTGCGGAGAGACCACTTCCAGGCCTTCGACGGCCGAGAGCACGGAGATGGCCGGCGTGATCACGCCATCACCATAGAACAGCGAAGTGCCGAAGATGCCGATGAGCAGCAGCACGTTGCGCAGGCGGGGCTTGTCCTTGACGGTCTGCGAGGCCAGGGCCAGCATGGCGACCAAGCCGCCTTCGCCGTTGTTGTCGGCACGCAGCACCAGGACCACGTACTTGAGCGAGACGATGACCGTCAGGGTCCAGAACAGCAGCGACAGGACGCCGTAGATGTTCTCCTGGGTGAACGGCACATGGCCCGAGCCGAAGACCTCCTTGACCGAATACAGCACGCTGGTGCCGATATCGCCATAGACCACGCCGATGGCGCCCAGGGTGAGCGCGGCCAACGAAGATTTGGTTTTCTGCACAGGTCTATGCGCCATCCCGTGGGGAGATGGCTTCAGTCAATTGAAATGCCGGCATTGTCCGCTGTCCTGATGACGAGCGCATCGGACAGCACCCCGATCAGTCGTAGATTTCCGCGTTGGGGTTGGTCGCCTCCAGCTCATAGCTGGCCGCCAGCATGGCGACCCGGGCCACCACGCCATACATGTAGAAGCGGTTGGGCATGCTGGCACCCGGGCGCGCGCCGATCTGGGGCAGCTGGGTGCTGTGCTGGAAGGCCAGCGGCACGAAGCCGGCGCCGGGCGCGTTGAGGTTTTCGTCCACATCGCGTTCGGGATGCATGCGGTAGAAGCCGCCGACCACGTAGCGGTCCATCATGTAGACCACGGGCTCGGCCACGGCGTTGTTCATGCGCTCCTGGGTGAGCACGCCTTCCTGGATGATCACGTCGTGCACGGTCTGGCCGTCCTTGATCATGCCCATCTTGTTGCGGCTCTTGCGCGGCAGCTCGGCCAGCTCCTTGGCATCGCGCACGGTCATCACGCCCATGCCATAGGTGCCGTTGTCGGCCTTGACGATGGCAAACGGCTTTTCCTTGATGCCGTACTCCTTGTACTTGCGGCGCACCTTGGCCAGCAGCACATCGACCTGCTCGGCCAAGCCTTCCATGCCCACGCCATTGGCGAAGTCGATGCCTTCGCTGCGGCCGAACAGCGGGTTGATCAGCCAGGGATCGATGCCCAGCAGCTTGCCGAAGCGCTTGGCCACTTCCTCGTAGCTCTGGAAATGGCGGCTCTTGCGGCGCACGCTCCAGCCTGCATGCAGGGGGGGCAGCAGGTATTGCTCGTACAGCTCCTCGACGATGCCCGGGACGCCGGACGACAGGTCGTTGTTGAGCAAGATGGTGCAGGGATCGAAATCCTTGAGACCGATGCGGCGCTTGCTGCGGATCACCGGCTCCAGCGTCACCGTGTCGCCATGCGGCAGGGTGACGGTGGTGGTCTTCTTGACATCGGGGCTGATGGAGCCGATGCGCACGTTCAGACCGGCCATGTTGAAGATGCGCTTGAGCTGCACCACGTTGGCCAGGTAGTGCGTGTTGCGCGTGTGGTTCTCGGGAATGATGAGCAGATTGCGCGCTTCGGGGCAGATCTTCTCGATCGCCGCCATGGCCGCCTGTACGGCCAGCGGCAGCATTTCGTCGGTCAGGTTGTTCCAGCCCCCGGGGAAGAGGTTGGTGTCCACGGGTGCGAGCTTGAAACCGGCGTTGCGGATGTCCACCGAGCAATAGAAAGGCGGCGTGTGTTCCATCCATTCGAGCCGGAACCAGCGCTCGATCGCCGGCATGGAGTCGAGGATGCGCTGCTCAAGCTCGTTGATCGGGCCGGTCAGGGCCGTGATGAGATGTGGAACCATAAAGACCCTCTGGGTACGACGGTGGGGGCAATTGTAGAGATTGGACCATGGTCTAGGTGTTTTCCCCAGTCTTTGCAGCGTCAGCGGCGCCAGAAAGCCGGCGAAAGCAAGGCCATGAAGCTGAGGATTTCCAGGCGCCCCAGCAGCATGGCCAGGGTGCAGACCCAGGTCTGGAATTCGGTGAGCACAGCATAGTTGGAGGACGGGCCCACCGCGCCCAGGCCCGGCCCCATGCAGTGCACGCTGGCCAGCACGGCGGAGAAGGCGGTCACCGGGTCCAGGTCGGTGAGCAGCAGCACCATGCTGAGTGTGATCACGGTGGCGCCATAGACCAGCATGAAGGCCAGCACCGAGAAGATCATGCGGTTGTCCACCACGCCGGTGCCCAGCCGCACGGGCTGCAAGGCGCGCGGATGCGCGAGCCGCGTGAGTTCACGCCGCGCCTGCTTGAGCAGGATGAGCATGCGCACCATCTTGATGCCGCCGCCCGTGGAGCCCGCACTGGTGGCCACACCCGACATCAGCAGCATGAGCACGGGCGCAAAGACGGGCCAGCTCAGGTAGTCAACGGTGGTGAAGCCCGTGGTCGTGGCCACCGAGACCACGTGGAAGATGCCATAGCGCAGCGCCTCGACAGGCCCGTACACGCCCTTGGCCCACAGCAGCAGCGCGACGATGAGCCCGCCGCCCAGCAGCACGGCCAGCGTGGCGCGCATTTCGGGGTCGCGCCAGAAGCCGTCCCAGCGGCCCTTGCGCATGGCCACGAAGTACAGCGCGAAGTTGCAGCTGGCCAGCAGCATGAAGACCAGGGCGGTCAGTTCGATCAACGGCGAGTCGAAATACGCAAAGCTGGTGTCATGCGAGGACAGGCCACCGAGGCTGACGGTGGCGAACATGTGCATCAGCGCATCCAGCGGCGACATGCCTGCCGCCCAGAAGGCCAGCAGACAGGCCAGCGAGAACACGCCGTACACGCCCCACAGGCCCTTGGCGGTCTCGGTCACGCGCGGCGTCAGCTTGGTGTCCTTGATGGGGCCAGCGGCTTCGGCACGGAACAGCTGGGCGCCCCCCACGCCCAGCAGGGGCAGGATGGCCACGGCCAGGATCAGGATGCCCATGCCGCCCAACCATTGCAGGAAGGTGCGCCAGACATTGATGGACACGGGCAGCGCATCCAGCCCCGTGAGCACGGTGGCGCCGGTGGTCGTCAGGCCCGAGACGGCCTCGAAATAGGCATGGGTGAAGCTGATGCTCAGCCCCACATGGCCCATGCCCAGCACCAGAGGGAGCATGGCGCACAGCGGCAAAACCACCCAGACCAGGGTGACGAGGATGACGCCGTGGCGCGGCTGCAGCTCGCGCCGGAAGTGGTCCAGGCCTATCCACAGCGACAGCCCCGCAGCCGCCGTGATGCCGATGGCCCAGGGGTAGATGCGCCAGATGCCGTCGTCGGTGAACCAGGACACTGCAAAGGGCAGCAGCATGGACAGCGCAAACATGACCATGAGCATGCCAAGCACGCGCAGGACGGGTAACAGGTCGCGCATGGTGTCGGCTCAGAAGAAGGTGGCGCTGACGCGAAACAGGTTCTCCACGTCCCGTACCAGCCGCTTGTGGGGCAGGAAGAAGATCACGTGGTCGCCGCTCTCGATCACGGTGGTGCTGCGCGGGATGATGACCTCGGGCTCGGCACCGGCCGCGATTTCGTCGGCCGGCACGCCTTCGGGTATGCCGCGCACGATGAGGCCGATGTGGGCATCCTCGGGCACGCGCAGGTCCTCGACCTTGCGGCCGACCACGCGCGAGCTTTTGCGGTCGCCGCGCGCCACGATCTCCAGCGCCTCGGCCACGCCCCGGCGCAGGCTGTGCACGGCCTGCACGTCGCCGCGGCGCACATAGGCCAGCAGTTCGCCAAGCATGGCCTGGGCCGGCGACAGCGCAATGTCGATCTGCGTGCCGTGCATCAGGTCGGCGTAGGCACGCCGCGTGATCAGCGACAGCACGCGCCGCGCGCCCATGCGTTTGCCCAGCAGGCTGGCCATGATGTTGTTCTCATCGTCGTCGGTCAGGGCCAGGAACAGGTCCACGTCCTCCACGCTTTCATCGGCCAGCAGGTCCTCGTCGGTGGCATCGCCGTGCAGCACCAGCACCTCGGCCGGCAGCAGCGAGGCCAGGTCCTGGCAGCGCTGCTCGTCGGGCTCGATGATCTTGATGTGGAAGCGGCCCGGCACGCGCGACAGCTGCAGCGCCAGGCGCTGGCTGACCTGGTCACCGCCGGCGACCATGATGCGGTAGACCGGGCGCGAAGGCCGGCCGGCAGGCTGGTGGATGGCACGCAGCACCTCGGCCACATGCTCGCGTGCGGCCAGGATGAAGACCTCGTCGCCGGGCTCGATGCGCGTGTTGCCGTCGCAGCGGACGAAGCGGTCGGGCTCGTCCAGGAAACGCCGGTAGATGGCCACGATGCGCATGGCCAACTCGGGCATGCAGTCGCGCAGCTCGCCGATGTGCTTGCCGACGGCGGGGGCGCCGTCGCGCGCGCGCACCGAGGCCAGTGCGGCCCGCCCGCCAGCGAAGGCACGCACCTGCATGGCTTCGGGAAACTCGATGAGCTTGCTGATGTAGTTGGTCAGCGATTCCTCGGGGCAGATGATGCGGTCGACGCCAAAGCCTTCCTTGCCCAGCAGCGCCTCGTCCTCGCCAAAGCCCGAGGAGCGCACGCGCGCGATGCGTGTGGGAATCTCGAACAGGACCTGGGCCAGCTTGCAGCACACAAGGTTGGTTTCGTCGAGCGCGGCGCAGGCGATCAGCAGGTCCGTGTCCTTGGCACCGGCCTCGGCCAGCACATGGGGATCGATGCCGCTGCCCACGACGCCACGCAGGTCGAAGCGCGACTCCAGCTCGCGCAGGCGCCGTGCGTCGGTGTCGATCACCGTGATGTCGTTGCGTTCGGACACCAGGCTTTCTGCCACGCTGTAGCCCACACGGCCGGCGCCAAGAATGATGATTTTCATGGATTCATTGCAGTGCTGCGGTGCCGGCGCGGGGCATTCCGGCGCGCAGCACGGCTCGGTCAGGTGCGGACTTCGCCTTCACCCAGCACCACGTATTTGAGCGAGGTCAGACCTTCGATGCCCACAGGACCGCGCGCATGGAACTTGTCGGTGCTGATGCCGATTTCCGCGCCCAGGCCGTACTCGAAGCCGTCGGCAAAGCGCGTGCTGGCGTTGACCATGACGCTGGCCGAGTCCACTTCGCGCAGAAAGCGCTGGGCGTGCATATGGTCGCGCGTCAGGATGGCGTCCGTGTGGTGGCTGGAGTAGCGGTTGATGTGGGCGATGGCCTCGTCCACACCGGACACGATCTTGACGCTGATGATGGGCGCCAGGTATTCCTCGCTCCAGTCCTGCTCGGTGGCCTCGGCCAGTTGAGCACCGGCCACAGACTTCAGGATGGCCAGCGATTCGGGGCAGCCGCGCATCTCCACGCCCTTGGCGGCGTAGATGGCACCGATCTTCGGCAGGAATTCGGCGGCCACGCCGCGCGCCACCAGCAGGCTTTCACTGGCATTGCAGGGGCTGTACTTGTTGGTCTTGGCGTTGTCGGCCACCTTGACGGCCATGGCGATGTCGCAGGGATCATCGACATAGGTGTGGCAATTGCCGTCCAGGTGCTTGATGACGGGCACCTTGGCCTCGCGGCTGATGCGCTCGATCAGGCCCTTGCCGCCGCGCGGGATGATGACGTCCACGTAGTCGGGCATGGCGATGAGCTGGCCCACGGCCTCGCGGTCCGTGGTCTGCACCAGCTGCACGCCGTGCTCGGGCAGGCCGGCTTCGGCCAGCGCCCTGGCGACGAGGGCAGCCAGCGCCTTGTTGGAGTCGATGGCCTCGGAGCCGCCGCGCAGGATGCAGGCGTTGCCGCTCTTGATGCTGAGGCTGGCCGCCTCGATGGTCACGTTGGGGCGGCTTTCGTAGATCATGCCGAACACGCCGATCGGCACACGCATCTGGCCTACGCGGATGCCGCTGGGCATTTGCTTCATGCCGATGATCTCGCCGATCACATCGGCCATGGAGGCCAGCTGCTCACATCCCTGGGCACAGGTTTCCAGCACCTTGGGCGTCAGGCGCAGGCGGTCCACCATGGGAGCGGACAGGCCGTTGGCCACGGCGCGGTCGAGGTCACGGGCGTTGTCGGTCTGCAACGGCTCCACGTTCTCCCGCAGCAGGCGCGCCAGCGCCAGCAGGGCGCGGCTTTTGACGGCAGCCGAGGCTCGGGCCATCTGGGCGGAGGCCACTTTGGCCTGAACGCCCAGGTTGTGGGTGTATTCGACGATATTGAGCGCGTTCATTCCGAGATTCTCGCCGAGTTGCGCCCATTTGCGCACCGAGAGCGGGCATGCCCCGCGCCAACATGCGGCTGGGATGCGTCCTCGCGCGGCCACCAGAGGGCAAACCCCGCGTTCCGGCGGCCGGCAGGATGTCGCGGCCACCCTACACTGCTGCCCAGTACGCAGAGGTTTTCCCGCCATGTCCACCAGCCACGACACTCTTCTCGCCGCCCAGCAGCTCGCACAGTTGCGCGCGGGCTTCGCCCAACTGGCACAGCAGCAGCTGCCGGCCGCCGTGCTCGGGCAGCAGGCCAGGGCTTCCTCGGAGTTGCTGCAGGCCCTGCCGCCGCGCTACGGCGAAGTGCTGCTCAATCTGCTGGACCGATTGGAGTCCAGCGCGCTGTTCAGCGAGGAAAGCTGCTCCTTCAGCCAGAAGGACCTGCTGGACAACCTCGAGACCTGGGCCACCAAGGCCCAGGCGCAGCTGGAAAAGACGAGCTAGGAACGGGGTACGTCAGCCCTTGGCGCCGGCCTGGGCCAGGTCCATGGCCAGGCGGCGCAGGGCCTGCCAGCCGTCGCGTGGCCAGCCCTCGAAGGCCAGGCCCTTGACGATGCCGTCCACCGCGTGGGCCGATTGCAGCAGGCGCGCGGCCTGGGCGTCGGTGATGCGCGGCAGCAGGCGCTCGAACAAACGCTCCTTGACGCCCCAGACGCGCTGGGCGCGCAGGGCCATGGGCAGGGGCTGACCTGCGGCCATGGCGTCCTTGACGCGGCAGATGGAGCGGATGTCCTCGGCCAGGGTCCAATGCACCAGCACCTCGGCCGTGCCCTCGGCCTGCAGGCCGTCGAGCATGCGCGAGACGCGCGCCAACTGGCCGGACAGCACGGCCTCGGACAGCTTGAACACGTCGTAGCGCGCCACATTGAGCACTGCCTGCTCCACCTGCGCCTGGCTCAGCTCGCCGGCGGGGTGCAGCAGGGCCAGTTTCTGGATCTCCTGGTGTGCGGCCAGCAGGTTGCCCTCGACGCGGTCGGCAAAGAACTGCAGCGTGCGCTGGCCTTCCTCGCCGGGTGCCACGCGCTGGCCCTGGGCTGCCAGGCGCTGGGCAATCCAGGCCGGCAGCTGGCCGCGCTCTATGGGATCGATCTGCAGCGTCATGCCCTGGGCTTCCAGCGCGCTGAACCAGGCGCCGGTCCTGGTGGCCTTGTCCAGGCGCGGCAGCATGACCAGGGTGAGCGTGCTGTCATTGCCGCGCGCCGCCTCGGCGATCTGCTGCAGCGCGGCGCCGCCGTCCTTGCCGGGCTTGCCTGAGGGAATGCGGATCTCGATGATCTGCCGATCGGCAAACAGCGACAGCGAGCCACCGGCCGCCAGCACGGCGCTCCAGTCGAAATGGGCGCCGGCCACGGTGTAGCTGCTGCGCTCGGTGTAGCCCGCGGCGCGCGCGGCAGCACGGATGGCGTCGGCAGCCTCCTGCTGCTGCAGCGGCTCGTCGCCGTGCAGCACGTAGAGCGAGCGCAATCCCTTGGCCAGATGGCCGCCGAGCTGGTTCAGGGCAAGCTGCATGGGGCTCAGGTCAGGCTCTTGACGGCCGACAGGCGGCGCAGCAACTGCTGGACGATGTCGGTACGCATGTCCTTGTAGAGCATGGCCTCCTCGGCCTCCTTGGACAGCGCATTGGTTTCGTTGTACGTCACGTCGCGCTGCTGCAGGATCTCGGTCTCGGGGATCGGCTCGTCTCCATTGGGCGTGCGCAGCTTGAAGCGCACGCGCAGGCGCAGCTGCAACTCGCGCACCTGGCCCAGCGCGTTCATGCCGACGATGACCCGCTCCTGCCGCTCGCTGATGATCTGGAAGATCGCATCCGCATCGTCGGGCGATGCCGGATCGCGCAGCACGGTCAGCTTGTCGCTGGCACTGGCCAGGTTGCGCGACAGCTCCCGCGCCACCGGAGAGCCCCGGCCCGCCTGGATGTAGAGCGAGCGGAACACGAAGGTCGGCACCCCCCGCAGGCGAAAGCCGCAGGCCCCCAGCAGCGGAGCCAGGGCCAGGGCGGTGAGCAGGGTACGTTTTTGCATATCAGTTCTCCAAGGCGCTTGCGCCACTCACAGCCCTTGCAACGGTCGCGCCCAAAGCGAGGGACACCGAGCAAGGGCCGCCCCGCAGCGAGGGTGTCGTCCCCCCCGCGAAGCGAGAGGGGGAAGGCGCGCAGCGCCTCAGGGGGCATGCCATGGCCTAGACCACGACGTTGACCAGGCGGCCCGGCACCACGATCACCTTCTTGGGCGCCGCGCCATTGGTGAACTTCTGGCATTCCTCGTTGGCCAGGGCAATGCGCTCGATCTCGGCCTTGTCGGCCGTCGAGGACACGAGGATGGCCCCGCGCAGCTTGCCATTGACCTGCAGCACCAGAGAGATCTCGTCCTGCACCAGGGCCAGGGGATCGACCTGGGGCCAGGGCGCGTCCAGCACATCGCCCAGGTGGGCGGCGTAGCCCAGTTCGCTCCACAGCACATGGGCCAGGTGGGGCGTTGCCGGGTAGAGCACGCGCAGCAGGATGCCGAAGCCTTCGATCAGCGCCACCTGGGCGCCCGCGTCGTCGTGGGACTTGAAGTCCTCCAGCGCGTTGATCATCTTCATGGCGCCCGAGACCACGGTGTTGTACTGCATGCGCTGGTAGTCGTACTCCACCTGCTTGAGCACGGTGTGGATCTCCAGGCGCAGGGCCTTGGCGGCCTTGCCGAATGCCACGTCGTCCAGCGACTTGGCGCCGGCCACGCTCTGCACGGCGCCGGCCATGTCCATCTGCGACAGTTTGGCGCCGAAGTTGTAGACGCGGCGCAGGAAGCGGTAGCTGCCTTCGACGGCGGCATCGTTCCACTCCAGCGTCAGCTCGGGCGGCGCGGTGAACATGGTGTACAGGCGCGCGGTGTCGGCGCCGTACTTCTCGATCAGCTCCTGCGGATCGATGCCGTTGTTCTTGGACTTGGACATGGTGCCCACGCCCTCGTAGTCGATGTCCGTGCCCACGGGCAGCAGGCCGTCGGCGCTGTCCACCTCGGCCTTGAGCCTGGCGCCCACGATCTTGCCGGTCTCGTCGAACACATGCTCGACATCCTTGGGCCAGAAGTACTCCTTGGCACCCTTGGCCGTGCGGCGGCTGTAGATGTGGTTGAGCACCATGCCCTGGGTCAGCAGCTTGGTGAAGGGCTCATCGACCTTGACCAGGCCCAGGTCGCGCATGACCTTGGTCCAGAAGCGCGCGTACAGCAGGTGCAGGATGGCGTGCTCGATGCCGCCGATGTACTGGTCCATGCCGCTGCCGCCGGTGGCGGCATGCTGGTCCCGCATCCAGTAGTCCGTGCCCTTGCCCACCATCTGCTCGCTGTTCCTGGCGTCGCAATAGCGCATGAAGTACCAGGACGAGTCCACGAAGGTGTCCATGGTGTCGGTCTCGCGGCGCGCGCTCTTGCCGCAGCAGGGGCAGACCACGCCGGCGTGGAAGGCTTCGCTCTTGACCAGGGGGTTGCCCGAGCCATCGGGCACCAGGTCCTGGGGCAGGACCACGGGCAGGTCCTTGGCAGGCACGGGCTGGGCGCCGCAGTCCTCGCAGTGGATGATGGGAATCGGCGTGCCCCAGTAGCGCTGGCGGCTCACGCCCCAGTCGCGCAGGCGCCAGGTGGTTTTCTTCTCGCCAAGGCCCTTGGCGGCCAGCAGTTCGGCCACCTTGTCCACGGCAGCCCCATGGGGCAGGCCGTAGAGTTCGCCGGATTCGATGCAGACAGCGCGCTGCTTGTCGCCGTACCAGTCGGCCCATGCCTCGGTGCTGAAGGTCTCGCCCTCGACCGCGATGACCTGGCGGATGGCGATGCCGTACTTCTTCGCAAAGGCGAAGTCGCGCTCGTCATGCGCGGGCACGCCCATGACGGCGCCGTCGCCGTAGCTCATGAGCACGTAGTTGCCGACCCAGACCTCGACCTGGGCACCCGTCAGCGGATGGGTGACGAACAGGCCCGTGGGCAGGCCTTCCTTTTCCTTGAGCGCGAGTTCGGCCTCGGTGGTGCCGCCCTTCTTGCATTCTTCGATGAAGGCCGCGAGCTTGGGCTGCGATGCCGCGGCATGCTGGGCCAGCGGGTGCTCGGGCGCCACGGCGCAGAAGGTCACGCCCATGATGGTGTCGGCGCGCGTGGTGAACACATACAGGCGCCCGTCCTGGATGGGCTGGCCGTCGGTGCCACGGATGTCGTGGGTGAAGGCGAAGCGCACGCCCGCGCTCTTGCCGATCCAGTTTTCCTGCATCAGGCGCACTTTTTCAGGCCAGCCGGTCAGCGTGGCCTTGTCGCCGCCCACCTGGACATGGTCCAGCAGCTCCTGGGCGTAGTCGGTGATCTTCAGGTAGTAGCCGGGGATTTCGCGCTTTTCGACCGGCGCGCCCGTGCGCCAGCCGCGGCCGTCGATGACCTGCTCGTTGGCCAGCACGGTCTGGTCCACCGGGTCCCAGTTCACGATCTGGGTCTTGCGGTAGGCAATGCCCTTTTCCAGCATCTGCAGGAACAGCCACTGGTTCCACTTGTAGTAGTCGGGATCGCAGGTGGCCACTTCGCGGCTCCAGTCGATGGCCAGACCCATCGCCTGCATCTGCTTTTTCATGTAGGCGATGTTGTCGTAGGTCCACTGCGCAGGCGGCACCTTGTTCTTGAGCGCCGCGTTCTCGGCCGGCAGGCCGAAGGCATCCCAGCCCATGGGCATGAGGACGTTGTAGCCCTTCATGCGCAGCTGGCGCGCCAGCATGTCGTTGATGGTGTAGTTGCGCACATGGCCCATGTGCAGCTTGCCGCTGGGGTAGGGCAGCATGGAGCAGGCGTAGAACTTGGGCTTGGCCTGGTCTTCGGTCACGCGGTAGGCGTCGCGGGCGGACCAGTGGTCTTGCGCTGCGCGCTCAACGTCGATGTGGTTGTATTTCTCTTGCATGGTGCTGCGGCCCCAAGGGCCGGACAAGGTGGCCGGACGAGCCGGATGGCCGGAATCAACCGACGATTTTAGGGCCCCGGCCCGCCGGTGCCGCAAGCAGCCCACAAGCCCGCAGGCGGTACTGCGCCATCGGCACCCGGTTGCCCGGCCGCCGCGCGGGGAAAAGCCGCGCTGCGTATGCTTGGCACCCTCTGTGGCAGTGCGCCGCAGACGTTCCGCCATCGCCAGCCCGGACTTGCGCAGGAACGGATACGGACACCCCGGGCATGCCGCCATCGCGCGGCAGGTTTTTCCGCGCCCTGGAGTTTTCTCTTGCTGAACTGGTCTTTGATTTCCGGCTGGGATCCCGTCATGCAGGCCCTGGCTGCGCTGTGCGCGCTGGTGCTGCTGGCCCGCTCCGCGGGTTTTGTCGTGCAATGGCTGCTGTTGCGCGTGCTGCCACGCATGCGCAGCACGCTGGTGGAGATGGAGTGGGCCCAGGTGCTGCTGCACGACAGCGTGCTGCAGCGGCTGGCCAAGGCCGTGCCTTCGCTGGTCATGCAGTCGGGCGTGCAGGCCATACCGCAGCTGCAGCCGCAGTGGGCCACCCTGATCCTGAACCTGGCCATCGCCTGCACCATCTACCACGTGGCCCGCGTGATCAGCGCCCTGCTCAATGCCATGAACGAGGCGCACGACCTCAAGGAAGAGCGCAAGGCCACGCAGGCGCACTCGATCAAGAGCTATGTGCAGCTGGGCAAGCTGCTGGTGTTCCTGATCGCCATCGTGCTCATCGTCGCCACCCTGGTGGACCGCTCGCCGCTGCTGCTGCTGTCCGGCCTGGGCGCGGCCTCGGCCGTGCTGATGCTGATCTTCAAGGACACCATCATGTCCTTCGTGGCCGGCGTGCAGCTGGGCTCCAACGACATGCTGCGCGTGGGCGACTGGATCGAGATGCCCCAGGTCGGCGCCGACGGCTTCGTGATCGACATCGCGCTGCACACGGTCAAGGTGCAGAACTGGGACAAGACCATCACCACCATCCCGACCTGGCGGCTGATGAGCGACAGCTACAAGAACTGGCGCGGCATGTTCGAGTCGGGCGGGCGCCGCATCCGCCGCTCGCTGCACATAGACGCCCACACCATCCGCCTGCTGACGGCAGAGCAGCGGCAGAAATTGTCATTGCTCGAGCCCCTCAAGGACTATTGGAGCAGTGATGGCGGCCTGCGCATGGCCGATGCGCCGGCGGGCAGCGAGATGGCAGCGCAGCATCTGAGCAATCTGGCCGCGTTCAAGGCCTATGCATACGCCTACTTGCTGCGCCATCCGCACATCCACAAGACACCGAACATGTTCCTGCTGGTGCGCACCATGGAGCCTTCTCCCATGGGGGTGCCGCTGGAGCTGTTTTGCTACACCAGCACCACGGTCTGGGTGGAGTACGAGGCCATACAGGGCGCGATCTTCGATCACCTGATCGGCATGCTGCCGCTGTTCGGGCTCAGTCTGTACCAGCGTTCCTCGGACCATGGCCAGCATCTGCGGCTGGCGGGCAACGAGCGCTGGCCCGAAGGACAGGATTAGGTTCGCGGGCGCAGGCCCGGCGGCGCTTGAGCGCTTGAGCGCTTGAGCGCCTGATCGCTTCAGCGCCCGGCGCCGGTGGGACCCAGGACGGCTGCGGGTTTTCCATCCTGGTTTCGCGCCGGCTCAGCCACGAAGCCTATGCGCGTCAGCCCTGCCGCGTGGGCCCAGCCCATGAGTTCGGCCACGCGGCCATAGGGCACGGCCTGGTCGGCACGCAGTTGCAGTTCTGCCTGGGGGTTGCGCGCGCCGAGCTGAGCGAGGCGCTCACGCAGCGCATCCGCCGTGGCGGGCTGGCCCTGCATCCAGAGCGCGCCCTTCGCATCGACCTCCAGCAGCAGCGCATCGTCCTCGCCCGCGGCGGCCATGGGCTGGGTGCCCTGGGCCTGGGGCAATTGCACGCGCAGCGAGGCGGCCAGCATGGGTGCCGCGAGGATGAAGATGACGACGAGCACCAGCATCACATCCACCAGCGGGGTGACGTTGATGGCGTGCATGGGCTGGGAGGAGCTTTCCTTGCCGCTCAGTCGTCCAAAGGCCATGTGCGATCCTGGCGAGCCGCCCCGTCAGGGCGCTTCCATGGGGCCGGCAGGCAGGCCGGCGACGGCCATGCCGTCATCGTGCGGCGCCTGCTCCGCCGGCTGGGTGCCGAACATGGCCTGCAGGTCATGGGCAAAGCCTTCCAGCAAGGCCTCCATCTGGGCCGCAGCCCGGCCCAGCAGGTTGTAGGCCAGCACGGCCGGCAGGGCCACGGCCAGTCCGGCCGCCGTCATCACCAGGGCCTCGCCCACCGGGCCGGCCAGTTGTTCGATGCCGATCTGCCCGCTGCCCGCCAGCGTGGCCAGCGCGTGGTGAATGCCCCAGACGGTGCCCAGCAGGCCGACAAAAGGTGCCGTGGCGCCCACCGTGGCCAACAGGGTCTGGCCCCATTGCAGCTGGTGGCTGGCCGATTGCAGCGCCTGGCGAAGCCCCCGCGTCAGGCGGACGGAATGCGCCGCGCGTCCCGCAAGCGCCAGGCCGCTGCCCATGGGTGCCAGCGCCTGTGTCACGGCCTCGGCCATGGGTGCCACCAGTTGCTGGCGATCCCCCTCGCCCATGCGGGCCTGGCCCGAGGCCAGGTCCGGCGCGCTCCAGAAGGCCGCAATGGCCTGGGGAACGCGGCGCCGGCTGGCGGCCATGAACCAGACCTTCCAGACGATGACCACCCAGCTGGCCACCGACAGCGCCAGCAGCAGCAGCGCCGTGCCGCGCGCGACGGCATCGCCTTGCTGCCACCAGAGCCAGAGTGGACCGCTCATGGTCTTACCTTGCCCGTGCTGCGAGCCTCGTCACAGGCCCAATACGGCGTACATGTCGTACTGGCCGCTGGTCTTGCCCGCCAGGAAGCGCGCGGCACGCAGGCTGCCCTGGGCATAGCCGGCACGGCTGCTGGACTTGTGCGAGATCTCGATGCGCTCGCCCGTGCCCGCAAACAGCACCGTGTGGTCGCCGATGATGTCGCCACCGCGCACGGTGGCAAAGCCGATGGTGTTGTCCTCGCGCGCACCGGTGTGGCCGAAGCGCTCGTAGACGGCGCGGTCGGCCAGCTTCGTGCCCTGGGCTTCGGCGATGACCTCGCCCATCTTGAGGGCGGTGCCCGAAGGCGCATCCACCTTGTGGCGGTGGTGGGCCTCGACGATCTCGATGTCGTAGCCGCTGGACAGGGCCTTGGCCGCCATCTCCAGCAGCTTGAAGGTCACGTTCACGCCCACGCTCATGTTGGGCGACAGCACCACGGCCGTGCGCTGGGCGTACTCGGCGATGCGGGCCTTTTGCTCGTCGCTGAAGCCCGTGGTGCCGATGACCAGCCTGACGCCCAGTTCGGCGCAGATGGCCAGGTGCTCCAACGTGCCCTCGGGGCGCGTGAAGTCGATCAGGCAGTCGGCCTTGGACAGCGCGGCGCGCACATCGCTTTCGATGACGATGCCGCTGGCCAGGCCCAGGAAGGCCGAGGGATCGGTGCCCAGCGCAGGGCTGTCGGGACGGTCCAGCGCGGCGGTCAGCGCAAGGTCATCGCTTTGCGCGATGGCCTCGATCAGCATGCGGCCCATGCGGCCGGAGGCGCCGGCCACGGCCACGCGCAGGCGCTGGTTGTTGCTGGAGGAAGTGGCGGTCGTGGCGTTCATGTCGGGAAAGAGATGCAAAGGCTCAATGCGTGGAAAGTGGACTGCCCGGGCGCACGGCAGGCACCGCGGCAGCCGCCATCCACGGAAAAACGCCCGCATGCCTTGCGGCGCGCGGGCGGCGATATCAGCGGGCGCCGGGCTCCAGTGGCGGATAGCTGGCCGCCGCGGGCGGCGGCTCGGCGGCCACGGGCTCTTCGACCGGCTTGGCAGCGGGGAACTTGGACAGCTGCTCCTCGCTGGCTTCCAGCTGAGGAATCTTGCCCAGCTTCTTCTTGGAGCCCAGGCTGGCGACGAATTCGGCCTCGGTGGGCATCTCGTCGCCTTCGGAGCGCGCGAACAGGTCGCCGTTGAAGAAGACGGTCAGCTTGCGCACCTGGGAATCGACGCCGGGACGCTTGATGGTGAACACATATTCCCAGCGGTCGGCGTGGAATACGCTGGTGACCAGCGGCGTGCCGAGGATGTCACGCACCTGCTGGCGGCTCATGCCGGGCTGCAGGGCCTCGACCTGTTCGCGGGAGACGAAGTTGCCTTGGACGACCTCGACCTTGTAGGGAGTGACGACATTGGCGACTCGGTGCGCGGCGCCATCGAGGCTGCTGCAGCCTGCCAGCGCCACCCCGATCAACAGCATCAGGGCCGCACTGGCGCGGCAACGGGCTTGAACATGCATTGGTATCAGCATAGGGATATGATCGTGGATCATTGTAGCGGCTGGTCCCTGGGGCTTGCGATCATGCGACGCCCCTGGCACCAGGGCCATTTTGTTCGCCGTCCCGCACCTGCCGTGGTGGCAGCCCAGCGGGCAGTCTCTGCCAAAGACCCAGACATGAAGAACATCGACGAACTCAAGAGTACCGGCCTGAAGGCCACGCTGCCCCGCCTGAAGATCCTGGAGATCTTCCAGACGGGTGCGCAACGCCACATGACGGCCGAAGACGTGTTCCGCGTGCTGCTGGACGAGCGTTCGGACATCGGCCTGGCCACGGTCTACCGCGTGCTCACGCAGTTCGAGCAGGCAGGCATCCTCATCCGCAGCAATTTCGAGAGCGGCAAGGCCGTCTACGAGCTCAATGAAGGCCAGCACCACGACCACTTTGTCTGCACCAGCTGCGGCAAGGTCGAGGAGTTCTACGATCCCGATATCGAAAAGCGCCAGAACCTGATCGCCAAGGCCAAGGGCTGGGTGATCCAGGACCATTCGATGGCCCTGTACGGACAGTGCGCTGAATGCGCGAGCCGGCCCAGCAAATAAGGCCGGGTCCCTCAGAAAAAGCGGAGTGTGGAGCACTCCGCTTTTTTTTGCCTTTTACTTTTTGCTACCGGCGCTTTACAGGGCGAAGCACATGGGTGGAGGATGCTGGCGTCCAATGGATGCCCCCTACCCACCGAGACACCATGCGCCGCACTTCGCCGTTCGCCATCGCTCTCACTTTCTCCGCCATCGTCCTGGCCACAGGCTGTGCGCCCTTGCAGGCCCCGCCGTCGTCCGCAGCGGCCGCGCTGCAGGGAGTGGCCGAGGCACCGCTCACCGCCGCGCAGCGCCAGCAATGGCTGGACCGCGTCACCTGGGGCGCCACCGACAGCGAGGATGCGCAGCTGCAGCGCCTGGGCCTCAAGGCCTGGCTGGCACGGCAACTGCAGCCGGGGCCTCAGCCGCTGCCTGCGCAGGCGCAGCAGCGCATTGATGGGCTGGGCATCAGCCAGCGCCCCATGGACCAGGTGCTGCTGGAGCTGGGCGACCAGCGCAAGGCCGTTCAGGACGCCGCATCGGCCGATGAAAAGGCCGCGCGGCAGCAGGCCTACCAGCGCACGCTGAACCAGCTGGGCAGCGATGCCCAGAAGCGCTTCGTGATCCGCGCGCTGTACTCGCCGGCACAGCTGCAAGAGCAGATGACCTGGTTCTGGATGAACCATTTCAGCGTCAGCCTGCGCAAGGCCGATATCCGCGCCTGGGTGGGCGACTACGAGGAGCAGGCCATACGCCCGCATGCGCTGGGCAGTTTCCGCAGCCTGCTGGAGGCCTCGCTGCGCCACCCGGCCATGCTGCGCTACCTGGACAACGCCAGCAATGCGGCGGGCCGCATCAACGAAAACTACGCGCGCGAGCTGCTGGAGCTGCACACCATGGGCGTGGGCAGCGGCTACACCCAGGCCGACGTGCAGGAGATGGCGCGCATCCTGACAGGCGTGGGCATCAATCTGCAGCCGGCCGGCACGCCGCCGCCGCGCATGCGCGCCGGGCGCCAGGGCGACTACCTGCGCTCGGGATTCTTCGAGTTCAATCCCAACCGGCACGACTACGGAGCCAAGACCTTCCTGGGCCAGCCCCTGAACGCACGCGGCATGGCCGAGGTCCAGGAGGCGCTGGACCGCATCGTCGCCGCGCCGGCCACGGCGCAGTTCATCGCGCACAAGCTGGCGGTGTTCTTCATTGCCGACGATCCGCCGCCGGCCCTGGTGCAGCGCACGGCACAGGCCTTCACGCGCAGCCGGGGCGACATCGCAGCCACCGTGGCGGCGCTGCTGACCGATCCGGAGGCCGCGCGCTTTGGCCGCAAGTTCCGCGATCCGCTGCACTACGTGCTGGCCGCCACGCGGCTGTCGGTGGACCAGCGCGTGGCGGCCGACGTGGCGCCCGTGCTGGGCTGGATCAACCGGCTGGGCCAGAACCTCTACGCGCATGAGACGCCGGACGGCTATCCGCAGATGCAGTCCGACTGGGCCAGTTCGGGCCAGATGGCGGCACGCTTCGAGGTGGCGCGCCAGATCGCCACGCGCAGCGCCGTGCTGTTTCGCGCCGACCCCAAGGAGGCGCTGGAGAAGCCGCCCTACCCCATGCTGTCGGAACGGGCCAGCGTGCGCCAGCGCCTGCCCCAGTGGAGCCAGGCCACGCAGGCGGCACTGGCCCAGGCCCGCAATCCGGCGGACTGGAATACCTACTTCCTGTCCGCACCCGAGATGATGTTCCGCTGAACCCCGGAGACTTTCCATGCAGCGACGCCACTTCCTGACCATGGCATCGGCCCTGCCCTTTGCCGCCCACCTGGGCCGGCTGCAGGCGGCCGCCCTCCAGCCAGCCACGCCGCGCCTGCTGCTGGTGTTTCTGCGCGGTGCCTATGACTGCAACAGTCTGCTGGTGCCCACGCACAGCGACTTCTACTACGAGGCCCGTCCCAGCATTGCCATCCCCCGTCCCGGCGAGGCCGGCGGCGCGCTGGCGCTGGATGGCCGCTGGGGCCTGCACCCGATGCTGGAGGACAGCATCCATCCGCTGTTCCAGGCCGGCCAGGCCTGCTTCGTGCCCTTTGCAGGCACGTACGACCTGTCGCGCAGCCATTTCGAGACACAGGACTCCATCGAACTGGGCCAGGGCCTGGACGGGCGCCGCAGCTACCAGTCGGGCTTTCTGAACCGGCTGGCCCAGGTGCTGGGGCAGGACGGGCGGGGCCCGGTGTCGCCCATGTCGTTCACGCCCCAGTTGCCACTGCTGCTGCGTGGCAGCCTGCCGTCCGCCAACATGGCCCTGGCGTCCGTGGGCAAGGGCGGGCTGGACGATAGACGCAGCCAGGCCATTGCCGCCATGTACGCAGGCACTGCCCTGGGCACGGCCGTGCAGGAGGGCTTTGCCGTGCGCGATGCGGTGCAGCGCAGCGTGCAGGAAGAGATGGACCAGGCCGGGCGCGACGCCATCAGCGCGCGGGGCTTTGCGCTGGTGGCGCAGCGCATGGCGGCCCTGATGCGCGAGCGCTTCGACCTGGGCTTCGTCGATGTAGGCGGCTGGGACACGCACGTGGCCCAGGGCGGCGCCACAGGCGCGCTGGCCGGACGGCTGGACGAGCTGGGCCGGGGCCTGGCCGGTTTTGCCCAGGAGATAGGTCCCGAGGCCTGGCGCCATACGGTGGTGGTGGTGATCAGCGAATTCGGCCGCACCTTCCGCGAGAACGGCAACAAGGGCACGGACCACGGCCACGGCACGACCTACTGGCTGCTGGGCGGCGGGCTGTCCGCGCGCGCGGGCGGTCGCATCGTGGGAGAGCAGGTCGAGGTCAACCAGAAAAACCTGTTCCAGAACCGCGACCATCCCGTGCTCAACGAGTACCGCGCCGTGCTGGGCGGCCTGTTCCAGCGCATGTATGGATTGAGCCCCGCCCAGCTGCAGCGTGTCTTCGAAGGCGCGACGCCCCGCGACCTGCAACTCGTCTGACTACGGCAGCGCCTGCGGCGGCACTGGCACGCCGGACAGCTTGTCGGGATTGCGCAGCGTGTAGATGCGGCGGATCAGGCCGTCTTCGACCAGCAGCGTCTGCACGGATTCCAGCTCGCCGTCGATGCAGCGCAGCAGGCCCGGCAGGCCGTTGATGCGCGCCAGGTGCAGGGTCTGGCGCTGGCCGTTGCGCCGCATGCGGCGCGTGGTGGCGAAGTACAGCAGGGCCAGGCGCCGGCCGGTCTCCAGCACGCGGCCGAACGAGGGCACCTTGCCGCCGCCGTCGCTGATGAGTTCGGCATCGGGCGCGAACAGCGCCTGGATCTGCGCAAAGTCCCCACCCTGCACGGCCTGCGCAAAGCGCTGCAGCAGCGCGGCATGGGCCTCGGGCGGCGCCGCAAAGCGCGGGCGGCCGGCCTGCACATGGCTGCGGGCGCGGTGCACGAGCTGGCGGCAGGCGGCCTCGCTGCGGCCCAGGGCCTGGGCGACCTCGGCATAGTCGGCATCGAAGACCTCGCGCAGCAAAAAGGCGGCGCGCTCGTCGGGCGTGAGCTGCTCGAGCACGAACATCAGCGCCGTGGACACGTCGTGGGCACGCTCCAGCAGGTCTTCGGCCGAGGGTGCGGACTCCTCGGCCCAGGGCTGGACCAGGGGCTCGGGCAGCCAGAAGCCCTGGTAGTGCTCGCGCTCGGCGCGCAGGCGGCGCAGCCGGTCTATGGCCAGGCGCGTGGTCACGGAGACCAGCCAGGCCTCGGGCTGCTCTATGCCGGCGCGCTCGGCGCCATGCCAGCGCAGCCAGGCCTCCTGGACCAGGTCCTCGGCATCGGCGCGCTGGCCGAGCATGCGGTAGGCCAGGCCGAACAGGCGCGGGCGGTGGCGCTCGAACAGGGCCAGGGGATCGTCGGTGGCGGAGGAGGTCTGCATGCCATCAAGACGCGGGAGCGTGGCGTTGTGTGACAGACAGGGCCGGCATGGTGCTCGGTGCCTTGGTGACTCAGTGGGGCTGCGGAGCCTGCAGCACGCTGGGATCGGTGTGGATCAGCTCCAGCGGGTAGCGGCGGCCGGCGAGGTAGTCCTCTATGCTTTGCATCACCAGCGGACTGCGGTGCTGGGCGGTGCAGGCCTTGAGTTCGTCCAGCGTCATCCAGACCGTGCGGATGATGCCGTCGTCCAGCGGCTGGCCGGCCCGGAAGTCACCCAGCTCGCCCGTGAAGGCAAAGCGCAGATAGGTGA
The DNA here is from genome assembly GCF_009827015.1 of Delftia sp. CH05. Classification (NCBI taxonomy): domain Bacteria; kingdom Pseudomonadati; phylum Pseudomonadota; class Betaproteobacteria; order Burkholderiales; family Comamonadaceae; genus Delftia; species Delftia sp. CH05. The sequence goes on from NZ_WUMG01000001.1 coordinate 24,455, forward strand.
TGTCGGAGCCGGTGCGCGTGCGAACGAAGCGGTTCAGGTAGACGCCGACCAGGGCCGTGGGCACGAAGTCGTGCGCCGTCTCCTCATCGACCTCGCGCACACAGGCGGTGATGGGCGACTCGGCAGGGTCGAGATGGCCGGCGGGGGTGTTGTAGCGCACGCCATCGGCCGTGTCTTCTTCCACCAGCAGAAAACGGCCATCGCGCTCAATGATGGCCGCCACAGTGACATTGGGTTTCCAGCGATCGGGCATGGCGCGCATTATGACCAGAGGCGGCCGGCCCGTCCCCGGCCAAAAACCCCATCACCGCGCCTTGCAGACCACCACGCGACACGGCGCCCTGTAGCACCGCCCTACAGCGGCCGGGCCATGTACAGCGCACCGTCGCCGTAGCTCACCAGGCGCTGCTGCTGCAGCGGGTCGGTCAACGCCTGCACGGCATAGCCATGGCGCTCCCAGTAGCCGCGCGAGCCCTGCACCGACACCAGGGCCGTGTGGCGCAGGCCCTCGGCGCGCGCCCGCTCCCACAGCGGAGCCAGCAGCGCACGGGCCAGGCCCTGGCCTGCGGCCTCGGGGTGCACGGCCATGTCGTGCAGGTAGAGGGTGTCGGCCTGCTCGACGGCCTCGAAGTCACCGTGCAGCGGCGTGATCTTGGCCATGAGGCTGCGGTAGGCCGCGAGATAGGCGCGCACACGGCCGCCCTGCTCCAGTGCCAGCGAGCAATGGGCCGTGCCGGCCAGGCGCCGCGCAAAGACCTCGCCGCTCTCGGCATAGTCCTCGCCATAGCAGGCCCGCTGGATGTCCAGCAGACCGGGCAGGTCGGCGGCGGTCAGTGCGCGGACATGGAAGCGGTCAGCGGCAGGCAAGGAAGAGGATGGAGAAGGCGAACAAGACATGGGCAGGACAGGCAGGTGCCGGAGACAGGCCGCCCAGGGTAAGCGATTGCCCAAGCCCCGGCGCACCCTGCCGGAATCGGTTCCCCGTCAATCCTTCCAGCGCTCGCGTATGTCTTCCAGCTGCGGGCGCAGGCCGATGAACAGCGGCACCAGGCGCGGGTCGAAGTGGGCGCCGGCCTGCTGCTCTATGTGATCCATGGCGTCGTCCACCGTCCACGCGTGCTTGTAGGGGCGTTCCGTGGTGAGGGCATCGAACACGTCGGCCACGGCCACGATGCGCGAGGCCAGCGGGATGTCCTCGCCCGCCAGGCCCTGCGGATAGCCCGTGCCGTCCCATTTCTCGTGGTGGGTCAGCGCGATGCTGTAGGCCATCTGCAGCACCTGGGAATCGTGCTCGCCGATGATCTCGGCGCCGATCTGCGGATGGCGGCGCATGACCGTCCATTCCTCGGCCGTCAGCGGGCCGTTCTTGAGCAGGATGGCATCGGGGATGCCGATCTTGCCCACATCGTGCATGGGCGCGGCGTTGAGCAGGTCGTCCGCCCATTCGTCGGTGCAGCCGGCCGCCAGCGCCAACGTCTTTGCGTAGTGGCTCATGCGGATCACGTGCATGCCCGTCTCGTTGTCGCGGTACTCGGCCGCGCGGCCCAGGCGCTGCACGATCTGCAGCCGCGTGCTGCGCAGCTCGTCGAGCTTGACCAGCGACAGGTGGTTGCGCACCCGCGCCCGCACCACGGGCGCGCGCACGGGCTTGACGATGTAGTCCACCGCGCCCGAGGCAAAGCCCAGGGCCTCGTCCTGTCCGTCCGACAGGGCGGTGATGAAGATCACCGGGATGCGGGCCGTGTCGGCCTGCGCCTTGAGCTGGCGGCACACGGCGTAGCCGTCCAGCTCGGGCATCATGATGTCCAGCAGGATCAGGTCCGGCTGGTGCTGGGCCAGCTGCAGAGCCTTGCGCCCGTCCGTGGCGAACGAGAGCCGGTAATCCTCGCCCAGGATCTGGCGCAGCACATGCAGGTTGGTCGGGTCGTCATCGACCAGCAGCAGGCGCGGGCGCTTGTCCGTTGCCAATAGATTGGGCGCATTCATGCTCTGTCTCCATCGTTCGAGGGCAGTTGCTGCTGCAACTGCTGGGCGCATTCCTGCGCGCGCTCGAAGTCGAAATTATCCAGTGCCTGCTGCAGCGGCTGAAGCTGTTCGGCCGTCAGCATGCGCACGAGGGCCTGCATGGCCTGCCCGTCCAGCTCCCCGCTGTGCAAGGCGGCCACAATGCGCTCCAGCCAGGGCCGGGCATCGGCAGGCAGGGCGGGTGCGCCCGCCTGGGGCGCCGCATCGCCGTCGGCCTGCGCCCACGCATGGCCCTGCGCCTGGCCCGGCGCCTCGCCCGATGCCGCCCCCTGCGCCTCGGCCATCGGCATGGCGGCCGGGTGGCGCTGGCGCAGCTCGCGCGCGACGGCATCCAGCGCCTGGTGCAGCTGGTCGATGAGGGCAAGCAGCTGCGGCTGCCCGGCGCCCTCCTGCGCCAGGCTTTCCAGGCGCGATGCCAGCCGGTACACGGCCTGCAGGCCCAGGTTGCCGGCCGCGCCGCGCACGCGGTGCGCCAGGCCGATCAAGGCCTCGGGTCCGGGGCGCTGCAGGGCACGGCGCAAGCGGTCGGCCAGGTCCAGCTGTTCGTTGAGGAAACGCCGAATGGCGGCCACCAGCGGATCGACCCGGCCCCACAGCGCAATGCCCGAGGCCCAGTCCACCGTGACATCAGGCAGCCCCGGCTGGGCGCTGGCGGGCGCGGGCGGCCTGGCCTCCTTGAGCGCCACCTGCAGCGACAGCAGGCGTGCGATCTCGGCCTGCAGCCGCGCCATGTCCAGCGGCTTGGAGGCAAAGCCGTCCATGCCGGCGGCGGTGGCGTCGCTGCGGTCCTTCTCCAGCACGCTGGCCGACAGCGCGACGATGGGCACGGGCCGGCGCTGCAGCTGCCGCTCCCAGACACGGATGGCGCGCGCCGCTGCCAAGCCGTCCATGCCCGGCATCTGCAGGTCCATCAGCACCACGTCGAAAGGAGGCTCCTGCGCCTGCACGCAGCGCAGCGCCTCGGCACCGTCGTGGGCCAGCACCATCTGGTGGTTCTGGCTGGAGAAGTTGATCTGCAGCAGCTCCAGGTTCTCGGGCACATCGTCCACGGCCAGGATGTGCAGCGGCGGCAGGCCGCGGCTGGCCGCCCCGCGCTCGGACAGCGGGCTCTCGCCGACCGGCAGGGGCAGGCGCACCTCGAACACCGTGCCCACGCCCACCGTGCTGTGCAGCTGGATGCTGCCGCCCATGAGTTCGGCCAGCTGGCGCGAGATGGTCGTGCCCAGGCCCGTGCCGCCGAAACGCCGCGTGGTCGAGGCGTCGGCCTGGGCAAAGGGGTCGAAGATGCGGTGGATCTTCTCGGCCGCGATGCCTATGCCCGTGTCATGCACATCGAGCTGGAGCACGCCCTGCTCGTAGCGCACGCGCAGCAGCACATGGCCGCGTTCGGTGAACTTCACGGCATTGCCCAGCAGGTTCACCAGGATCTGCTGCACACGCATGCCGTCGCCGCGCAGCGCGGCCGGCGTGTGCGGGTCGTAGTCCAGGCGCAGGTCCAGGCCCTTGCGATCGGCCGTGATGCGCAGCGATGCCAGGATCTGCTGGCACAGCTCGCGCACCGAGAAGTCCTCTATCTCCAGCTCCACCGCGCCCTTGTCGAGCTTGGCCGTGTCCAGGATGTCGTTGAGCAGGCGCAGCATGGAGCGCGCCGCGTAGTGCACCGTGTCCAGGTAGCGCGCCTGCGTGGGCTGCAGCGCCGTTTCGCGCAACGCCTCGGTGAAGCCGATGATGGCGTTCATGGGCGTGCGGATCTCGTGGCTCATGTTGGCCAGGAAGGTGCTGCGCGCGGCGGCCGCGGCTTCGGCATGCTCCTTGGCCAGCACCAGCTCCTGGGCCAGCTTGCGCTGGGCGCTGATGTCGGTGAGCAGCTTGACGATCTTGTAGGGCCGGCCGTCGGCACCGCGTATGGGGTTGTAGGTGGCCTGCACCCAGATGCGCCGCCCCTCGTGCCCGCAGCGCAGGAACTCGCCGGCCTGGAACTCGCCCTCGGCCAGGCGGCGCCAGAACTGCACATGCTCGGGCGAATGCGCATAGCCGGGCTCGCAGAACATGCCGTGGTGGCGGCCCGCGACCTCGTCGAGCCGGTAGCCGAACAGGTCCAGGAAATTGCGGTTGGCGCGCAGCACATGGCCGCGCAGGTCGTACTCGATGGTGGCCAGCGACAGGTCGATGGCGCGCACCGTGCCCTCGAACTCGGCATTGCGCGCGCGCGCCGCCGTCTGATCCATGATCACGCCGTCGATCCAGGTCAGTTCGTCCTGTTCGTTGAAGACGCCGCGCCCGGTCTCGGACACCCAGCGCGTGCTGCCGTCGCGGTGCAGCAGGCGGTAGTCGGCGTTGTAGGTCTGGCGCCGCGCCAGAGAATGCGCCACCGCAGCCTCCAGCCGGTCGCGGTCCTCGGCGTGGATGAGCCGGTCCCAGCCCGTGAGGCCATCGGTGAAATCCTGCTCGGTCCAGCCCGTCAACTCCTCGATGGAGCGGCTGAGCAGCAGCGGCGTCCATTTGCCGTCGTACAGGCAGCGGAACGTGGTGCCGGGCACGTTGTTGATCAGGGTGCGGTACTGCTCCTCGCTGCGGCGCAGCGACTGCAGCATCTGGCGGCGCTCGCGGATATCGGTCACAAAGCCCACGTACAGCGGATCGCCGGCAATCGCCACCCGGCCCACGGCCAGGCGCACGGCGATCTGCGTGCCGTCCTTGTGCATGGCGTTGATATCGCGGCTGGAGCCCAGCAGGCCCGCAAAGCCCGTGGCCAGATGCTTTTGCAGCGAGCCGCCATCGCCATCGCAGCCCGACGCGGGCATGAGCAGGCTGGCGCTGCGGCCCACCACCTCCTGCGCCGTCCAGCCCAGCAGCCGCTCGGCCGCGCCGTTGAACGACACGATGCTGCCGCGCCCGTTGATCATCACGATGCCGTCCACTGCCGTCTCCACCACGGCGCGCAGGCGCGATTCGCTGCGCTGCACCTGGCGGTAGATCTGGCGGTAACGCAGCGTCATGTTGACCGCGAACACCAGACCGAAGATCAGCACCACCATGCCGACGATGGAGAACACCAGCAGCGCATGCGTGGGCGACTCCACCTGCGCCAGCACATCGATCTCGGGCTTGAGGCGCAGTGCATACAGGCCCGCATAGTGCATGCAGGAAATGGCCAGGCCCATGACGATGCCGGCCACCAGCGTGGGCCACAGCCGGCCCGTGTTGCCCAGCCTGAAGCGCACCCACAGCGACAGCATGGCCATGCCTGCCGCCACGATCACCGACAGCAGCACGCCCCAGGGGTCGTAGAGCATCGAGGTCCAGGTCTGGGCCGCCGCCATGCCGATGTAGTGCATGGAGCCAATGCCCAGCCCCATGAGCACGCCGCCGCCCACCAGCGCCTGCGTGGACAGCTGCGGCCGAACCATCAGCGTCAGCGCCAGCCAGGACGCCAGCATGCTGGGCAGCATGGACAGCGTGGTGATCCAGGGGTCGTAGTCGCCAAAGGTGCAGGGCACGAAGGCCAGCATGCCGATGAAGTGCATGGCCCAGATGCCCGCGCCCAGGCAGAAGGCGCCCGTGAGCACGCCCACGCGGCGTATGCGCGGCGACGCGGCATCGCGCGCCAGCCCGGCAATCTGCATGGCCATCACCGACGTGGCCACGGCCACCAGCACCGACAGCGTCACCAGGCCCGGATGCAGCCACTGGAACCACTGCGGATGCGGCGCCCAGCCGAGCACGAAAATCTGGTCCCAGCTCATGGCGCGCCCCCCGCATGGCACAAGGCCGCAGCACGCAACCGCCGGCCATCGATAGTGTTTATAACTTTGATGATCATTTTCGATTGGCCATAACTATTTCACGCACCTAGCATGGAGTCTCATCCCGAGGAGAGCCCCATGAGCCGCGTCCGCCAGACCCTTCACCACCACCGCCGCACGCTGTTGAAGACTGCCAGCTACTACGTCATCCATGTCACCGTGGCAGCGGCCGTGGCCTATGCCGTGACCCGCAATCTCTGGGCCGCGCTGACGCTCAGCCTGCTGGAGCCCACGGTGCAGGCCGTGGCCTTCTTCTTCCATGAAAAGCTGTGGGAGCGCGGCCTGCGCCACCGTGCCGACGCGGGCGCCGGCATGGCGCCGCCCGCAGCAGCCACTGCGGCTGCGGCCTGAACCCGCCAGGAGCACGAACATGCCCACGCCCCTGCGGTCCTTCAGCGCGGACGCCTCATTCGGCAATTGGCTGACCGAAACCCTGGCAAGGATGGTCGATGGCGGCACGGGCTGAAACCCGGCCCTGCCGTGGCGGCAAGAGAGGTGGACATGGCGGCGCATGGTGGCAAGAACCCGGGAAATGCGAAATCGTTGGTATCAAGGCGCTGCCCGTGCGGCCCATGGCCGGCACGGAATCCATACATGCCTTTCGACCGCATCGGGGCGGACTGAAGCCCCGGCGCCGGTCACAATGCCAAACATTGTCAAGCGCATACGCTGGAAAATATGTGCACAAGCTGTGTGAAAAGCTGTGTATAGCCTCTTCGCAAACCTGTGATTTTCCTATTGCCAAGGCTGTGGCAAAGCCGTTCATTCACGGTGCACGCCCAGCAGCGCGTCGATGAACACACGGGCTGCACGCCCAGGCACCACGGCACTGCGCCAGACCGCGAAGAAATCACAGAGATAGAAGAACCGGTGGGGGGCCACGGCCTGCAGCAGACCCTGGCCCTCCATGGCCTGTGCATAGTGGTCGGGCAGAAATCCCAGGTAGCGGCCCGAGCGCACCAGCATGGCAATGGCCTCCTGGTCAAAACCCGTGGCCTGGCGCTGCAGGCCGGCCTGGTGGCTGAGCGCCATATTGGGTGACTGGTAGCCCAGGCCTGCAAAGGCATGTGCGCCCAGGCTGTCCCAGTCCAGCCCGCCATGGTCGGCGCCATGCAGCGGATGGCCGGGAGCGCAGTACAGCTGCATGCGCTCGCCGAACAACCGGGCACTGTCCAGCGCGCCCGAACTGGGTGCAGAGGGCAGCACGCCCACCTGCCAGCGCCCCTCCATCAGTCCGCGCTCGATGGCCTGTATCGAGGCCACGTGCAGCCGCAGGTGCAGTTGCGGCGCCTGATCGTGCAGCAGGCCTATCGCCTCGGGAATGCGTGACTGCGGATTGCCCACGGTCTTGTCGAACAGCGCCACGTCCAGCGTGCCGGCCAGCCGGCCATGGATGTCGTCCACCTGGCCCAGAAACCCCTCCACGCCGCCCAGCAGCTGCAGCGTGGCCTCGTAGATGCGGTGGCCTTCGGGCGTGAGCGCGAAGCCGGCGCGCCCGCGCCGGCACAGCGTCAGGCCCAGGCGCTCTTCCAGGTCCTTCATGTGGCGGCTCAGCGTGGAGCTGCCGATGTTCAGTTCCAGCTCGGTAGCCGACATGCCGCCGCACTCGACAACGGCCTTGAACACGCGCAGCAGGCGCAGATCCATGTCGCCCAGCTGGCCCAGCGCCGCGCGCGCACGGCCATCGCGTGCCCGGCGGCTCGCAGGGGTATCCAGAGAAAATTCCGCCATCGCCATTCGCCTCCCGGTGTGCTTGCCGGACATGGCCACCGCTACAGGGGAGCCACTATAGGGGAGCCACGGGGCGGCAGTGGCGACGGATTCCCCCAATGCGCGCACGCCATGCCGCGACCGGCAGGCGCTTGGTCACTTGCAGAAATATGCAAGTAAACCTCGATATCGCGCTCTTCGCGAAATCAAACAGCGCGCTCACAATGGGCCGATCCACATTTCTTCCCTAGGCTCGAGGAGATCGCCATGACCCTGGTTCCCACCGAACAAAGCGCCGCCCCCGCCACGCGCACCGATGCCGCCTGGCTCGAGGCCCACTGGATGCCCTTCACCGGCAACCGCGAGTTCAAGGCGCGCCCGCGCATGATCACCAGCGCCCAGGGCGCCTACTACACCGATGCCGACGGCCGCAAGATCTTCGACGGCCTGTCGGGCCTGTGGTGCTCGGGCCTGGGCCATGGCCGCCGCGAGATCGCCGAAGCCATCGGCCGCGCGGCCCAGCAGCTGGACTATGCGCCGGCCTTCCAGTTCGGCCACCCGGCCTCGTTCGCGCTGGCCAACAAGATCAAGGAGCTGACGCCCGCAGGCCTGGACCATGTGTTCTTCACGGGCTCGGGCTCGGAAGCCGCCGACACGGCGCTGAAGATGGCACGCGCCTACTGGCGCGCCAAGGGCCAGGGCGGCAAGACCCGGCTGATCGGGCGCGAGAAGGGCTACCACGGCGTGAACTTCGGCGGCATCTCCGTCGGCGGCATGGTGGGCAACCGCAAGACCTTCGGCCAGGGCGTGGAGGCCGACCACCTGCCGCACACGCAGCCGGCGCTGGGGTCCTTCCACAAAGGCATGCCTGCCACCGATGGCCGCGCGCTGGCCGACCGGCTGCTGGACCTGATCGCCCTGCATGACGCCAGCAACATCGCAGCCGTCATCGTCGAGCCCTTCTCGGGCTCGGCCGGCGTGGTGATTCCGCCGGCCGGCTACCTGCAGCGCCTGCGCGAGATCTGTACGCAGAACAACATCCTGCTGATCTTCGACGAGGTCATCACGGGCTTCGGCCGCTGCGGCGCCATGACGGGAGCGGAGGCCTTCGGCGTCACGCCCGACATCATGAACATCGCCAAGCAGGTGACCAATGGCGCCCAGCCCCTGGGCGCCGTGGTGGCCAGCAAGGAGATCTACGACACCTTCATGGCAGCGGGCGGCCCCGAGTACATGCTGGAGTTCCCGCACGGCTATACCTACTCGGCCCACCCCATTGCCTGCGCAGCGGGCGTGGCCGCGCTGGACCTGCTGCAGCGCGAGGACGGCCCGGGCCGCGTGCGCGCGCTGGCCCCGTTCTTCGAGCAGGCCGTGCACAGCCTCAAGGGAGCAAAGCATGTGGCCGACATCCGCAACTTCGGCCTGGCTGCGGGCTTCACCATCGAGTCGCTGCCCGGCGAGCCGGCCCGCCGTCCCTACGAGATCGCCATGAAGTGCTGGGACAAGGGCTTTTACGTGCGCTACGGCGGCGACACCATCCAGATCGCGCCGCCCTTCATCAGCGAGAAGGCCGAGATCGAGCGGCTGGTCAGCGCCCTGGGCGATGCCCTGACCGAAACGAACTGAGCATCTCCGGCACATGAGAAAAGCCCCTGGGCCGTGAGGCCGCAGGGGCTTTTTGCATGGCAACGGCAAGGCTGCGAAATCAGTCCAGCGTGATGCCCGCGTTCTTGATCACATCGCGCCACTTGTCCACTTCCACGCGCAGGAACTGGGCCGAGGCATCGGGCTTGAGGCCCGAGGGCAGCACGCCCATGGCGTCCAGCTTTTCCTTGACCTCGGGCGCGGGCAGGGCCTTGGCGATCTCGGCGTAGAGCCGGTCCACGATGGGCTTGGGCGTGCCTGCGGGCACGGCCGCGAGGAACCAGGCATCGGCCGTGAAGTCCTTGAGGCCGGCCTCCGACATGGTGGGCACGTCGGGCATGGACTGCAGGCGTTCGTTGTGGGCCACGGCCAGCGCGCGCACCTTGCCGGCCTTGAGCTGCGCGGCAATGGTCACGGCCGTGAGAAAGCCGAAGTCGGTCTCGCCGGCGGCCAGCGACACCACCGAAGGCGCGCTGCCCTTGTAGGGCACGTGGCCGATCTTGACCTTGGCCTGCATGGCATACAGCTCGGCGCCCAGATGGTTGGGTCCGCCCGTGCCCGACGAGGGGTAGTTGAGCTTGCCGGGCTGGGCCTGGGCCGCCGCCGTCAGCTCCTTGAGCGAGTGGAACGGGCTTTGCGCTCCCACGGTGAGCACCAGCGGGCTGCGCGCCACCAGGCTGATGGGCGCGAAGTCGCGCAGCGGGTCATAGGGCAGCTTGGTATACAGGCCCTTGGCCATGGCCATGCAGCCCACGTCGCCCAGCACCACGGTGTAGCCGTCGGCCGGCGCCTTGGCCACCAGGTCGCAGCCGATGGTGCCGTTGGCACCGGGCTTGTTGTCCACCACCACCGTGGTGTGCATGCTCTCGCCCAGCTTTTGCGCCAGCAGGCGGCCCAGGATGTCGGTGGAGCCACCGGGTGCGAAGGGCACGACCAGGCGAATGGTCTTGGACGGATAGCTGCCTGCGCCCTGGGCATGGGCAAGGGGCGCCGCCAGCGTGGCCGCCAGCGCAAGGCCGCCGGCCAGGGCGTGCCACAGGGCTGCGCGGCGCACCGGGGTGCGGGAGGATGCGAAAGGGGTTTGTCTCATGCTGTTGTCTCGTGAGGGGAATGCGTGAAGGCCAAGCGCGCGGCAGCATACCAGCAGCGGGCAGCGCGAAACGCGTGGCGTGGGGCGCCGATGACCGGTGCGGGACAGCTCAGGAGGCCGCGCGCTTGCGTGCGGCAGCAGGACGCGCGGACGTGGCCTTCGCAGGCGACTTTGCCGGAGTCTTCGCAGCCGTCTTTGCGGAGGCCTTTGGGATGGTTTTTGCGGGGGCCTTTGCCGGGGCCTTCGCGGTGGTCCTTGCGCTCGCCCTTGCCGTTGTTTTTGACGCAGTCCCTGGCGCTGTCGCTGCGGCCTTTTCCACCGGCTGCACGGCGCGTCGCGGACGCGGGCTGCGCAGGCTGTCGGCATCGAGGATGAGCCGGCCCTGGATGCGGCCCTTCATGCGCTTGACGCTGCTGGCCGCATCGCGCATGTGCTCCTGCATCAATGCGCGCACCTTCGCAGCATCGCGCTCGCGCGCGGCCTGCACGATGCTGCGGTGGAACTGCGCATTGGCCTCGCCGAAGCGCCGGTGCTCGGCCTGCGGAGTACGGTTGGCGAAGACGATGAGCTGGCGGATCATCTCGTTGATCAGCTCGCAGGTGAAGCGCAGGAACGGGTTGGGGTTGGCGGCCGCCAGGATGTCGTGGAAGTTCACGTCCTCGCGCCGCTGGCTCACCAGGTCGTCGCTGCTTTGCGTGGGATCGCAGCAGGCGATGCTGTGCTCCAGGGCCTCGAAATCGGCCTCGGTCAGATGGGGCACGGCGCCTGCCGCCAGCTCGGGCTCCAGCATCTGGCGCACCGTGTAGATGTCGTCGATGGTCACCTCCTGGAAGAACAGGTAGTTCTGCATGAACTGCAGCGTGCGGTCCAGCGGCACCTCCACGACCATGCCCCCGCCCGAAGGGCCCGTGGAGATGGTGATCAGCCCCTGCACTTCCAGCGACTTGAGAGCCTCGCGGATCGTTCCCTTACTGACCTGGAACTGGGCCTGCAGCTCGCTTTCGCGCGGCAGGCGGTCGCCGGGGCTGAGGTTCTTTTCGGTGATCAGGCGCTTGATCTCCTGGGCCACCAGATCCGGGCGCTTGAGCTGCCGGATCGCCAGGGGGGCCGACTTGGGTGTAGCCATTGTTGTGTTCTCCGGAAGGGCACCGGATCGTGTCCGCGCCCAGTCTGCATACGGGTTTGGTGCAGTATGCACCGCCATGGCGCGTGGGCGTTTGCGCCTAGGGTTAGCACGCGCCCTATTCCTTGTATTTATCACTATAAATATGAATCAAGGAGCCTGCACGCACCCGTTTCGACTGGCATGCAACTTGCTCTGAAAAGCGTACCCGGGCCGCAGCGCCTTCAGTCCCCATCACGGAGATCCCATGCAACGTCGTCACCTCCTGCAACTCTCGGCACTGGGCGCATTGCCCGCATCGCTGGGCCTGGGCCGCAGCGTCTGGGCGCAGTCCAAGGACAGCATCCAGTTCGCCTGCCCCGTGCCCATGTCGGGCGCCTTCGCGGCCAACGGCAAGTACGCGGACCTGGGCATGAAGCTGGCCATAGAGCAATACGGCAAGGCGCTGGGCCGCCCGCTGGCCTACACCGTGCTGGACACCGAGGGCAAGCCCGCCACGGCCGTGCGCAAGCTGCAGGAGTCTTCGCAGCAGCAGGGCACGCGCTTTTTCGCAGGCGGCATCCTGTCGTCGGAGGCGCTGGCCATGGGCAAGGAGGCCGAGAAGGCCGGCGGCATCTTCATCACCACCGCAGGCGCCGACGAGATCACGGGCAAGGACTGCAACAGCGCCACCTTCCGCTGGTCGGCACCCACCTTCGGCGCCATCGAGCAGACCGTGCGCCCGCTGATCGAATCCCTGCCCAAGGCCAAGCGCTGGTACACCATCACGCCGCAGTACGTGTTCGGCGACGGCCTGCTGACGGCGGCCAAGAACATCTTCAAGGAAAAGGGCATCGAGCATGTGGGCAACAGCTACCACTCGCTGACCGAAAAGGAGTTCAGCGGCTACCTGACCAATGCCGTGGCCGCCAAGCCCGACGTGCTGCTGCTGCTGAACTTCGGCGCCCAGTCCTCGGACACGCTGCGCCAGGCCATCAGCTTCGGCATGAACAAGAACATGACCATCCTGATCGCCTGGGCCTCGGGGCTGGAGCAGTTCGAGTCGCTGGGCGCCGACCTGTGCGACGGCGTGTACTTCGGCGCCCAGTACTGGCACACGGTGGACACGCCGCTCAACCGTGATCTGGTGCAGCGCTGCAACGACAAGTTCAAGGCCAATCCCAACTACAGCCTGGCCGGCCACTACATCTGCACCAAGCTGATGATCGATGCCATCGTCAAGGCCGGCACGGTCGACCCCAAGGCCGTGGTCGCCGCGCTGGAAGGCATGAAGTACCAGGGCCTGACGGGCGAGGAAGAGGTGCGCAAGGCAGACCACCAGGTGCTCAAGAACTACTACCTGCTCAAGGGCAAGGCCAAGTCCAAGATGAAGAACAAGGACGACTACGTGGATGTGGTCAGCTCCGGCAAGTCCTTCCTGCCCGTAGACCAGACCGGCTGCAAGCTGGTTTAGAGCTCCCCCTGAGGCGCTGCGCGCCTTCCCCCTCTCTCGCTTCGCGGGAGGGGGACGACACCCTCGGTGCGGGGCGGCCCTTCCTCGGTGTCCCTCACTTAGGCTGCGCCAGTTTCATAGGCACAGCACCATGACCGGCGTGCTTCAGAGCCACCGGGCACTTCGCCTCCTTCGTCCATCGTTTCGGACCCTGTATGAGCATCTATCTGCTTCAGACCATCAACGGGATCGGCATAGGCATGCTGTATTTCCTGTTGGCCGTGGGCCTGTCCATCGTTTTCGGCCTGCTGCGTTTCGTGAATTTCGCGCACGGTGCCTTCTACCTGCTGGGCGCCTATTTCTGCTACCAGATGACGCGCTGGGGCATGAGCTTCTGGCTGTCCCTGATCGTGGTGCCGCTGGCCGTGGGCGCGCTGGGCTGGCTGGTGGAAAAGCTCATGCTGCGCCATGTGTATGCCAAGGCGCATGAGTTCCACATCATCGTCACCGTGGGGCTGGCCCTGGTGGTGCAGGAGCTGGTGATCGTGCAATGGGGCCCGCTGGGCGACAGCGTGGCCGTGCCCGATCTGCTGCAGGGCGTGGTGATGTGGGGCAGCTTCGTCTATCCCAAGTACCGGCTGTTCGTGATCGGCTTCACCGCCGTGCTGGCCGTGCTGCTGTGGTGGCTGCTGGAAGGCACGCGGCTGGGCAGCGCGGTGCGCGCGGGCAGCGAATCGACCGAGATGGTGTCCCTGCTGGGCGTGAACGTGCTGCGCATCTTCAGCCTGGTGTTCGCGCTGGGCGCCGCCACGGCGGCGCTGGCCGGCGTGCTGGCCGCGCCCATACGCGGCGCAGAGCCCTTCATGGGCGTGGAGGCGCTGGGCGTGGCCTTCGTGATCGTGGTCGTGGGCGGGCTGGGCAGCTTCGGCGGCGCACTGGTCGGCGGCCTGCTGATCGGCATCGTGCAAAGCGTGATGAGCACGCTGTGGCCCGAGGGCGCGCGCCTGATGATCTACGTGGCCATGGCCGCCGTGCTGCTGCTGCGACCCCATGGCCTGCTGGGCCGCAAAGGATGAAGACCATGACCAGGCATTCCCATCTCCTTCTCGCGCTGGCCATCGTGGTGGCCATGCCGCTGTGCATGCAGTCGGGCTCGCTGGCCAGCGAAGTGCTGATCTTCGGCCTCGCGGCCATGGGCTGCAATCTGCTGCTGGGCTACACGGGGCTGCTGTCCTTCGGGCAGGGCATCTTCTTCGGGCTGGGCAGCTACACCATCGCCCTGCTGCTGACACGCTGGCCCCTGCCCATGCCGCTGGCCCTGCTGGCCGCCACCGCCATGGGCGCCGTGGGCGCGGCCATCGTCGGCTGGGTGGCCATACGCCAGCGCGGCACCTATTTCGTGATGCTCACCCTGGCGTTTGCGCAGATGTTCTACTTCATCGCCTACTCGGCCACGGACATCACCGGCGGCGACAACGGCCTGCTCGATGTGCCCCGCCCCGCCCTCGCGGTGGCCGGCCAGACGCTGTGGCCGCTGGCCACGCCCTGGCAGTACTACGGCTTTGTGGCCGTGCTCTTTCTGGTGGTGTTCTGGCTGCTGCGCCGCGTCTGCGACTCCATGTTCGGCCGCACGCTGCTGGCCGTGCGCGACAACGAGGAGCGCGCCGCCGCCGTGGGCTACGACCTGAGGCTGCTGAAGCTGCAGGCCTTCGTGATCTCGGGCGCAGTCACGGGCCTGGCCGGCGCGCTGCACGCCATGATGACGGGCATCGCCCCGCTGTCCAATGCCGAGTACCACACCAGCGAAATGATTCTGGTGATGACCGTGATCGGCGGCACGGGCAACCTGCTGGCCTCGGTGCTGGGCGCGGCCTTCTATGTGCTGCTGGGCGACTGGCTGTCCACGCTGTGGCCGCGCTGGCTGCTGCTGCTGGGCGTGGTGCTGATGATCGTGAGCCTGGGCCTGCAGCGCGGCCTGTGGGGCCTGGGCGAGAGCCTGTGGGCCCTGGTGCGCCGCAAAGGGCCGGCAGATGCCGCGGCGGCCGCTGCAGAAACCAAAGGAGGCCAGGCATGAGCGCCGCAGCATCTCCCATCCTGCTCGAGGCCGTGGGCGTCGAGAAGCGCTATGACAAGTTCGTCGCCCTGGGCGGCGTGGACCTCAAGGTGCGCGCCCATACCGTGCACTCGGTGATCGGCCCCAACGGCGCGGGCAAGACCACCCTGTTCCACATGCTCACGGGCACCAAGAGCGTGAGCGGCGGGCGCATCGTGTTCGACGGCCACGACGTGACGCGCGAGCCCGACCACCGCCGCGTGCGGCGTGGCATGGCACGGTCCTTTCAGGTCACCAGCCTGTTCCTGACCCTGCCCGTGCGCGAGAACCTGCGCCTGGCCGCCCAGGGCGTGGCGCCCGCCAGGGCGCTGGACTGCTGGAACGCGCCCGTGGGCGCTCGCGCCCTGGCCGACACCGTGGCCAGCGTGCTCTCGCGCCTGGGCCTGGAGCGCCATGCGGACACGCCGGCCGGCAACCTCTCGCACGGCCAGCAGCGGCGGCTGGAGGTGGGCATGGCCCTGGCCGCGCGGCCCAAGGCCATCTTCCTGGACGAGCCGACCTCGGGCATGGGCATCGATGACCTGGACGAGATGAAGCGCCTGATCCAGGGCCTCAGGGACGAGCACACCGTGGTGCTCATCGAGCACAACATGAACATCGTCATGGACATCTCCGACACCATCACCGTCATGCAGCAGGGCCGTGTGCTGGCCGAAGGCCTGCCCCACGAGATCCGCGCCGACGAGCGTGTGCGCAGCGCCTATCTGGGCAACATGATCACGGGAGGAAAGGCATGAGCGGTCCCCTGCTTTCGGTCGAGGGCATACACGCCCACTACGGCAAGAGCCATGTGCTGCAGGGCGTGTCGCTGCAGGTGCAGGACGGCGAACTGGTCACGCTGCTGGGCCGCAACGGCGCGGGCAAGACCACCACGCTCAAGTCCATCGCGGGGGTGATGCAGCCCTCGCAGGGGCAGATCCGCTTCGGCGGCGAGCCCGTGCACCGGCTGGCCACGCACCAGGTGGCCCAGCGCGGCATCTGCCTGGTGCCCGAGCACCGCGGCATCTTCAAGCTGCTCACGGTGGAGGAGAACCTGATGCTGGGCCAGCGCAAGCGCTCGCCCTGGCAGCTGGCCGACATCTACCGCATCTTCCCGCGCCTCAAGGAGCGGCGCGGCAACGGCGGCGGGCAGCTGTCGGGTGGCGAGCAGCAGATGCTGGCCATAGGCCGCGCCCTGATGAACGCGCCGCGCCTGCTCATGCTGGACGAGCCCGTCGAGGGCCTGGCGCCCGTGATCGTGGAGGAGATCGTGGCCCAGCTCAAGACCATCAAGGCCGCCGGCGTGGCGATCTTGCTGGTGGAGCAGAACCTGGAGGTCTGCACCCAGCTGGCCGACCGCCACTACATCATCGAACAGGGTGCGATTGCGCACGAGGCAGGCAATGCCGCTTTCCTGGCCGATGACGCCATCAAGGACCGGTATCTCGGTGTAGGGATCGCCTGATCCACCGCCTTTCGCATTCCCAGGAGTCATTCATGGATCTCAGTACCCCTCTTGCAGCCGCCGCCGTTGCGGCCGGGCTGCGCACCGACGGCGCCCGCCTGTGGCAATCGCTGATGGACCTGGCGCGCATAGGCGCCACACCCAAGGGCGGCGTGTGCCGCCTGGCGCTGACGGACCTGGACCGCCAGGGGCGCGATCTCTTCGTGCAGTGGGCGCGCGAGGCCGGCTGCAGCATCCGCGTCGATGCCATCGGCAACATCTTCGCGCGGCGCGCGGGCCTGGACGATGCGCTGCCGCCCGTGATGACGGGCAGCCACATCGACACCCAGCCCACGGGCGGCAAGTTCGACGGCAACTACGGCGTGCTGGCCGGGCTGGAGGTGCTGCGCACGCTCAACGATGGCGGGGTGCGCACGCGTGCCCCGGTGGAAGTGGCCGTGTGGACCAACGAGGAAGGCTCGCGCTTCGTGCCCGTGATGATGGGCTCGGGCGTGTTCGTCAATGCCTTCACGCTGGAGCATGCGCTGGCCCAGCGCGATGCCCAGGGCGTGAGCGTGGACGAGGCGCTGCGCGCCATCGGCTATGCCGGGCCGGCCGGCCCGGCGCCTGCGGTGGGCGCGTATTTCGAGGCCCATATCGAACAGGGCCCGGTGCTGGAAAACCATGAACGCGTGATCGGCGTGGTCAGCGCCGCGCTGGGCCAGCGCTGGTACGACGTCAGCGTGCAGGGCATGGAGGCCCATGCCGGCCCCACGCCCATGGAGCTGCGCCGCGACGCCCTGCTGGCCGCCAGCTGCATCGTGGCCGAGGTCAACCGCATCGCCCTGGACCGCCTGCCGCATGCGCGCGGCACCGTGGGATCGCTGGAGGTGTTCCCCAACTCGCGCAACGTGATCCCGGGCGGCGTCAAGCTCAGCGTGGACCTGCGCGCGCCGGACGACGGCCAGTTGCTGGACATGGACGCCGCACTGCGCGCGGCCTGCGAGCGCATTGCGGCCGCGCATGGCGTGACCGTTGGCGTGGAGCAGGTCGTCTACTTCCCGCCCCAGCCGTTCACGCCACACCTGGTGGAGGCCGTGCGCGCCAATGCCGCCGACCTGGGCTACAGCGCCATGGACGTGGTCAGCGGCGCGGGCCACGATGCCGTCTACCTGGCGCGCGTGGCGCCTGCCGCCATGATCTTCGTGCCCTGCGCCGACGGCATCAGCCACAACGAGATCGAGGATGCCGAGCCCGCCCACCTGGAGGCCGGCTGCAACGTGCTGCTGCGCGCCATGCTGGCGGCCGCGGGCGTGGTGCAGGCAGCGGACGGCGGGGTGCCGGCATGAAGATCCTGATCGCCCGGCTCAACCACGAGACCAATACCTTCTCGCCAGTGCCCACGCCCATCGAGGCGTTTGCGCCCACCTATGGCGAGGCCGCCTATTCGGCCAACAAGGGCATGCGCACGGCCATGGCCGCCTTCATCGACCTGGCCGAGGCGGCAGGCGCCACCCTGGTCACGCCGGTATCGGCCACCTCCAATCCCAGCGGCCCCGTGCATGCGGCCGCCTATGACGAACTCACTCGCCGCATCGTGGCGGCCGCGCCGGGCTGCGATGCCATCTTGCTGGACCTGCACGGCGCCATGGTGGCCGAGAACAGCGCCGACGGCGAAGGCGACCTGCTCGAACGCGTGCGCGCCGCCGCACCCGGCGTGCCCGTTGGCGTGGCGCTGGACCTGCACGGCAACATCACCAAAAAAATGGTGGGCAATGCCGATGTGATGGTCGGCTTCAAGACCTATCCGCACATCGACATGTACGAGACCGGCGAGCACGCGGGCCGCCTGCTGCTGGACATGCTGGCCGGCCGCGCGCGCTACGCCGTGTGCTGGCACCGCCTGCCCCTGATGAGCCACACGCTGCGCAGCACCACGCTGGACGGCCCCATGCTGGACGCCGTGAACGCAGCGCGCGCCCTGGAAGCGGAGGGCCTGCCCGCGGTCTCGGTGTTCGGCGGCTTCTCGCTGGCCGACATCGCCGCGCCCTGCGTGAGCGTGGTCGCCACCTGCAGGACCGAAGAACGCGCGGCCACCCAGGCGAGCGTGGACGCGCTGGCCGCCCGGATCTGGCAGCGCCGCGCCGACTTCGTCTACCGCAGCGAGCCGCTGGCCGATTCGCTGCGCCGCGCCCAGGCCCTGGCCGAGGGAGCCGACCGCCCCGTGCTGCTGCTCGACCATGGCGACAACTGCATGTCCGGCGGCACCTGCGACACCATGGACGTGCTGCAGACCGCGCTGGAGCTGGGCCTGTCAGGCATTGCCGTGGGCCCGCTGTGCGACCCCGAAGCGGTTGCCTCGCTCACGGCGGCCGGCGAAGGCGCCGAGGTGGAGATCGCGCTGGGCAACAAGGTCTCGCTGGAACGCATCGGCCTTCACAAGCAGCCGCTGCGGCTGCGCGGCACGGTGCGCGCCGTCAGCGACGGCGCCTACACGGTCAGCGGCCCCATCTACACCGGCCAGCGCTGCCACATGGGCCGCACGGTCTGCCTGGACACGGGCGCAGCGCAGATCGTGATCACCGAGCAGACGCACGAGCCCTGGGACCTGGGCGTGTTCCACTGCGTGGGCATGGACCCGACGCGCTTTCGCTTCGTGCTGCTCAAGTCGCGCATGTACTGCCGGCCCGTCTTCGTGCCGCTGTCGGCCGGCCTGGTCGAGTGCGACAGCCCCGGCGTGACCACCTCGGACTATTCGCGCTTTCCGTTCGCCCAGGTCAGCCGCCCGGTGTTTCCGCTGGACGCCATCTGATGGACGCCATCTGATTGCCCGGCTTTGCGGCGCCGCGCAAGCAAAGACCGCCGCCGCCGCGGGACATTGGGCAACCAGGCATCACAACAGTTTCACAGCAGGGCCCGGCTATTGCCTGTCGGCCTACAATCGGTTCCCCCCTACCTCGGCCGACGGCACGCGGGCTGATCCGCGCGTGCGTTGGCCATGCCTTCGCTGGAGACGCTTGATGTCCGACAACACGGCCCCGACCCCTTCCGATAAACGTGCCCAGCTGCGCCGTGCCGCACTCGAATACCACGAGTTTCCCAAGCCCGGCAAGCTGACCATCGTGCCGACCAAGCCCATGGCCAACCAGCATGACCTGGCCCTGGCCTACTCGCCCGGCGTGGCAGCGCCCTGCGAAGAGATCGTCAAGGACCCGGCCGCCGCCTTCAAGTACACGGCGCGCGGCAACCTGGTGGCCGTGATCTCCAACGGCACGGCCGTGCTGGGACTGGGCGACATCGGCGCGCTGGCCTCCAAGCCGGTGATGGAAGGCAAGGCCGTCCTGTTCAAGAAGTTCGCGGGCGTGGACGTCTTCGACATCGAGATCAACGAGAAGGACCCGCAAAAGCTGGTCGACGTGATCGCCGCGCTGGAGCCCACCTTCGGCGCCATCAACCTGGAAGACATCAAGGCGCCCGAGTGCTTCTTCGTGGAGCGCGAACTGCGCCGCCGCCTGAAGATCCCCGTCTTCCACGATGACCAGCACGGCACGGCCATCACCGTGGCTGCGGCCATGGTCAACGCGCTCAAGGTCGCGGGCAAGAAGATCGAGGAGGTCCGGCTCGTCGCCTCGGGCGCGGGCGCCGCTGCCCTGGCCTGCCTGAACCTGCTGCTCAAGGTCGGCCTGCGCCGGGAGAACGTGTTCGTCACCGACCTGGCCGGCGTGGTCTACGAAGGCCGCACCGAACTGATGGACGAGGACAAGGCCCAGTTCGCACGCGCCACCGAGCTGCGCACCCTGGGCCAGGTCATCGAAGGCGCCGACGTCTTCCTGGGCCTGTCCGCTGGCGGCGTGCTCAAGCAGGACATGGTGGTCAAGATGGCCGCGCGCCCGGTGATCTTCGCGCTGGCCAATCCCAACCCCGAAATCGTTCCCGAAGACGTCAAGGCCGTGCGCAGCGACGCCATCATCGCCACGGGCCGCTCGGACTATCCCAACCAGGTCAACAACGTCCTGTGTTTCCCGTACATCTTCCGCGGTGCGCTGGACTGCGGCGCGACCACCATCACCACCGAGATGGAAATCGCCACCGTCCACGCCATCGCCGAACTGGCCCAGGCCGAGCAGAGCGAGGAAGTGGCGGCAGCCTACGTGGGCGAGCAGCTGAGCTTCGGTCCTGAGTACCTGATCCCCAAGCCCTTCGATCCGCGCCTGATGATGAAGATCGCCTCGGCCGTGGCCCAGGCTGCCGCCGAATGCGGCGTGGCCCAGCGCCCGATCCAGGACATGGACGCCTACCGCGCCCATCTGCAGACCTTCGTCTACGCCTCGGGCACGATGATGAAGCCGCTGTTCGCCACGGCCAAGAAGGCCACCAAGAAGCGCGTGGCCTATGCCGAAGGCGAGGAAGAGCGCATCCTGCGCGCCGCGCAGATCGTGGTGGACGAGCGCATTGCGCGCCCCACGCTGATCGGCCGCCCGGCCATCATTGCCCAGCGCATCGAGAAGTTCGGCCTGCGCCTGAAGGAGGGCCAGGACTACGACGTGGTCAACGTCGAGCACGACGAGCGCTACCGCGACTTCTGGCAGACCTACCACCGCATGACCGAGCGCAAGGGCATCACCGTGCCCATCGCCAGGATCGAGATGCGCCGCCGCCTGACCCTGATCGGCTCCATGCTGCTGCACAAGGGCGAAGTGGACGGCCTGATCACCGGCACCTGGGGCCAGACATCGCACCACCTGCAGTACGTGGACCAGGTGATCGGCCGCCGCGCCGGCGTGCAGACCTATGCCTGCATGAACGGCCTGCTGCTGCCCGACCGCCAGGTCTTCCTGGTGGACACCCACGTCAACTACGACCCCACGGCCGAGCAGCTGGCCGAGATCACCATCATGGCCGCCGAGGAAATGATGCGCTTCGGCGTCAAGCCCAAGGCCGCCCTGCTGTCGCACTCCAACTACGGCTCCAGCAACCAGCCCAGCGCCGTCAAGATGCGCCAGACCCTGGAGCTGCTGCGCGAGCAGGCCCCCTGGCTGGAAGTGGACGGCGAGATGCACGGCGACGTGGCCCTGGACGGCAAGGCCCGCGCCCAGCTCATGCCCAACAGCACGCTGCTGGGCAATGCCAACCTGCTGGTCATGCCCAACATCGACGCGGCCAACATCAGCTACAACCTGCTCAAGCAGGCCGCTGGCGGCGGCATTGCCATCGGCCCCGTGCTGCTGGGCGCCGCCCGCCCCGTGCACATCCTCACGCCGAGCACGACGGTGCGCCGCATCGTCAACATGACGGCGCTGACGGTGGCGGACGCTAACGCTAACCGTTAAGCACCCCCTGAGCGGCTTCGCCGCTTCCCCCGTGTGCACGGCGCCCTCTCTCGCTTCGCGGGAGGGGGACGACACCCTCGCTGCGGGGCGGCCCTTGCTCGGTGTCCCTCGTTTTGGCCGCGCACGTTTTTGAGACAACGGGCGGCATTTGCATTGAATGGAAGGCAACTCAGGCGCAGAGTTGCCTTCTCACTGTTCAATCCCCAGACATTTCCTCGGTCAAGCTGCCTGTTTTTTAGGCAGAACTTGCATTTTGAGGGGTGTTCCGTCACACTAGCGGGTCGAGATTTCAGGGCTTCCCTGGATTTCTGAAAGGTGTAGTTGATGCTGAAGGCAGCCGCCGCCAAGGCGTACCAGTCCGGTCTAGCGCTCATCGTCGGGGCCGCCTTTGTGCTGTCGCCCTCGCTCGCTGATGCGCGCCGCTCGGCGCCCGAGAGCGCGGATTCGACGGTGGCCATGGCCACCGTCACCCTGTCAGAGCTGCCGCGCGAAGGCCGTTCCACCTATACGCTGATCCTGCGCGGCGGGCCTTTTGCCCACGACAAGGACGGCACGGTGTTCGGCAACCGCGAGCGCATCCTGCCGCGCCAGTCGCGCGGCTACTACCGTGAGTACACGGTGCGCACGCCCGGCTCGCGTGACCGCGGAGCCCGCCGCATCGTCTGCGGCGGAGAGCCCCAGCAGCCCGATGCCTGCTACTACACCAGCGACCACTACAGCAGCTTTCGCAAGATCATCGAATGACCTCGACCCAGTCTTTGCAGCCAGTTCGACCCTCCGCGTCCGACGCAGTGCGCTGGCAGGGGTCTGCATTTCATCCACAGCCCGGGGACGCCGCAGGCCACGTGCCCGTACCCGCAGGCCACATCCACGTTAGAGAAAGAGCCACGGAGATGGATGCACCACTTCGTAAGATCCCGGACACCCCTTTGCGGAACGTGCGCGCCAACATCGTGCAGTCCATCCGCGCCTACAGGGTGGAGGATCTGCAACAGGCGGCCGAGACGCTGGGGTGCCATTTCCTGTATGCCAACCTGGCCCATGCGCAGACCAAGGCCGACATCCTGGAGCTGCTGGCCACGCAGTTCTTCTTCCCCGCGCATTTCGGCAAGAACTTCGACGCGCTCTACGACTGCCTGACCGACCCCATCCACAAGGCCGGCCCGCAGCCGGGCTTTGTGCTCGTGCTCGACCAGATCCCGACCACGCCCAAGTTCGACAAGGAAGTGCGCGAGCAGCTGCTGGACAGCTTCCGCGACGCGGCCGAGTACTGGGCCGAGCGCAAGATCCCGTTCCGCTGCTTCTACTCTTTCCTGTAAGAGCCGCACATTGATTGCACGGCGCCAGCGTCCCATGTGGGCGCTGGCGCCGTGCGCCACCTGCGTCTAGCTGCGCGTGAACCGGGCTGCAAGTGCCTCGTACTCGGACACCGGCACTTCCTCGGCGCGGCGCTGCAGGTCGAACTCCCCGTCAAAGCCCTTGGCTTCCAGCCAGCGCCCCAGCGTGTTGCGCAGGATCTTGCGCCGCTGGCTGAAGGCCACCTGCACCATCTCCTCCAGCAGCTTCGCGTCCAGGGCCGCCGGCGCCTCGCGCGGGACCATGCGCACGACGGCGCTGTCCACCTTGGGCGGCGGATTGAAGCTCTCGGGCGGCACGTACAGCACGCTCTCCATCGCATAGCGCCACTGCAGCATGACCGTCAGCCGCCCATAGGCCGCCGTGGCCGGAGAGGCCACCATGCGGTCGATGACCTCCTTTTGCAGCATGAAGTGCTGGTCCTCGACCACGTCCACCTGCTCGAGCAGGTGAAAGAGGATGGGGCTGGAGATGTTGTAGGGCAGGTTGCCCGCAATGCGCAGCTTGGGCACGCCCAGGCGCGCAGCGATGGCGCGAAAGTCCACCTTGAGCACGTCGGACTCGACCACGTCGAGCTGCTCGTGCAGGCGCAGGCGCACGGCCAGGTCGCGGTCCAGTTCGATCACGGTGAGCCGGCCCAGGCGCTCGACCAGGGGCTGGGTCAGGGCCATCAGGCCCGGACCGATCTCGACCATGGACTGGCCCGGCCGGGGATCGATGGCACGCACGATGCCGTCGATGATGCCGCCATCGGTCAGGAAGTTCTGGCCGAAGCGTTTGCGAGGAATGTGTTTCATAGAAAAAGCAAGGCGGTGCGCCATGGCACCGCCTTCCATTGTGGACTGCCGCAGCCATGGCTGCTTGGGGGGTGTCTTATTGCGGGGGCTCGCGGTACTCGACGTAGGCGCGGCCACGCAGCTCCTGCAGCCAGGTCTGGTAGTCGGTTTCGAGCTTGCGCTCGCGCACCACGTTGCGCACCATGTCGCGCTGCTCGCGCGGCGTCAGCGCGGCCTGGCGACGCTCGATGAGCTGGATCAGGTGCACACCGAAGCGCGAGACCAGCGGGTCGCTGACCTGCCCGGGCTGCAGCGCATTGAGCACCTGCTCGAACTCGGGCACGAACTGGCCGGGCGAGGCCCAGCCCAGATCGCCGCCGTTGCGCGCGCTGCCGTCCTGCGAGAACTCGCGGGCCAGCGATTCGAAGCTGGCCTGGCCGCTGTCCACGCGGCGCTTGTAGTCGGCCAGGCGCTTGGCGGCATCGGCCTCGGTCATTTGGTCGCCGATGCGCAGCAGGATGTGGCGCGCATGGTTTTGCGTGACCACGGAAGGCATGCCGGCCTGCGACTTCTCCAGCACCTTGAGCACGTGAAAGCCCGCGCCCGAACGGAAGGGGCCGACGATGCCGCCCTGCGGCGTCTGGCCCACGGCCTTGGTGAACAGTTCGGGGTAGCGGTCCAGCGGGCGCATGCCCATGGCGCCGCCGCCCTGGCCGTCGGGCACATCGGAGAACTCCTTGACCACGGCCAGGAAGTCGCCTTGCGTGCGGGCCGCCTCGGCAGCCTGCTTGGCGCGGGCTTCGCGCTCGGCCACTTCGGCGGGGCTGGCATCCTCGCGCACGGCGATCAGGATGTGGCCCAGGTTCACGGCCGCCGGCGCCTTGTCGGCGCCGCCGCTGCGCTGCTCGGCCAGGTAGCGGTCGATGTCGGCTTCGGTCACGCGCACGCGGCCGTCCACATCGCGCTCGCGCAGGCGCTGCAGCGTGATCTGGCGGCGCAGTTCTTCGCGGAACTGCTTTTCGTTCACGCCCTCGGCCCGCAGGCGTGACTGCAGGCCGGCCTTGTCCAGGCCGTTTTGCCGCGCCACATTGGTCAGCGCCTGGTCCACGGCGTAGTCATCCACGCGCAGGCCCGTGTCCTTGGCTTCCTGCAGCTGGGCCTTTTCCACGATCAGCCGCTCCAGCACCTCGCGGGCCAGCAGCGCCTCGGGCGGCATCTGGCCGCCCTGCTCGGCAATGTTTTGCGCCACGCGCGCCATGCGGGCCCGCACCTCGTTGTTGGTCACGGGCTCGGAGTTGACCACGGCCACGATGTAGTCGGCCGAGCGCACGCCGGCATTGCTGCCGCGATCACGCGACAAGGGCTGGTTGGTGGCGTCCAGCGCGCGCGAGACGGAGGCATCGCCGGCCTGGGGCGCCCTGGACTGGCCCGGAACACGCAGGCCTTGCGCCTGGGCTGTGGTGGCCAGCAAGGCCAGCGCCACAGCGGCCGCTGCGCAGCAATGGGTCTGGGAAAGAAAACGCATGGGAGAGATGCCTTGCAAAAAGCGTGTTTGGAGCCTTGGCTCTAATCGTAATTGGTGAAGCGGCTGGGCGGCGTCACCGACTCGCGCAGGTACTGGTAGCGCGGCACATTCTGCTTGAGGCTGCGCTGCGGGTCGGCACCCAGGCTCAGCCGCGAGAAGCCTACGAACTCGATCTGGAACAGCAGCCGGGTGTTGGACTGGGTGATGGAGCTTTGCAGGCGCTCCAGCACCACGCGGCCAATCCAGCAGCAGCCGTCGTACTCCAGCCCGACCACGGTATCGACGAGCTTGCGGTCCTTCAGGCTGTAGTTCAGCCGGCCCACCGTGTACCAGCGGCCGCCGCCCTGGCCACGGCCGGCCCCCAGGTCACGGCCCTTGTCGCCCCAGAGGTCGTTGATGGGCCATTGCCAGCCCACATCGACCAGCTTGCTGGCATCGGTGCGTGCCACGGTGTCGTACTGGGTACGGTAGGCCACGTTCACCGTGCGGTAGGAGCTGGGGCTGTAGCGCGCGCCGAAGGTGGTGCGCACCGGGCGGTTCAGGTCGCGGTTGTACTGGGTCGTGCCTTCGGTGGACCAGGCATCGGTCCAGTTGATGGCCGCACCCAGCAGCACGTCGGACAGCCGGCTGGTGGCAGGCACCTCGCCCGGCAGGATGACCTTCTGGTCGGAGAAACGCACGCGCTGCGCAATGCCGAAACGCGCCTTCTCCGCGCCCGTGGCCCCGTCGATCAGGCGTGTGGTCGCGCCCAGGGTCAGCAGGTGGTTGTCGGCAATGCGGTCCTGGCCGTTGTAGTCGTTTTCGGAGTAGATGCTCGCGAAGTTGAAGTCGTTGCGCGCCGTGTCGTACAGCGGCAGAAAGCTCTGGTCGCGGTAGGGCGTGTAGGTGTAGAAGGCGCGCGGCTCGAAGGTCTGCAGCAGCTGGCGGCCGAACAGCGTGGTGTCGCGCTCGAACACCAGGCCGCTGTCCACGCTGACCGTGGGCAGCGTGCGCGAGGCGTTGCGGCTGCCGTTGCTCATCAGGCGGTCCACCTGGTAGTTGCTGGTGTGCAACTGGATCCTGGGCGTGATGAAGGCGCCCGGCGACAGGAAGGGACGGCTCAGCTGCGCCTGCATGTAGCTGCGCTGGCCGTTGTTGTAGGTCATGCCGGCCAGGGGCTTGTCGATCTCGAAGCGCGTGGTGTCGGCCACGAAGCTGAAGTCCAGGCCGTGCGGCAGGTCCAGCGGCGTGTAGCGCCATTGCAGCTGCGGCTTCATGCCGTAGGGCGGGGCAATGGGCGCCGATGCGTCCTGCATGGTCTGCCAGTACAGGGTGCGCAGGGTCAGCACCCCGTCGCCACGCGCCCAGGACAGGTTCACGTCGTTGGGCAGCAGGCGCTCGCGCAAGGAACGGGCGGCCAGCGGGAAATCACGCCAGTAGTTGTCGTCGCTGACGCGGTTGAGGTTCATGTTCAACCCCAGGCCGCCGATGGGCGAGCTGATGACGCCCCGGTGCTGCAGCGAGTAGGCCCAGCGGTCACGGTCGCGCTGGCGGTCGCCCGGCATGTAGGCCGCGTAGGCCTCGCCCGAATAGGTGGGCTCCAGATAGCGGAACTGGGCGCCCAGGTTGACGCCGCGCTTGCTCATGACCGAGGGATACAGGGTCATGTCGCGGTTGGGCGCGAGGTTCCAGTAGTAGGGCTGCGTGTATTCGATGCCGCTGAGCTTGTCCAGGCCCATGGTGGGGGGCAGCAGGCCCGACTTGCGCTTGTCCGACAGCGGAAAGCTCATGCGCGGCACGGGCAGCACGGTCACGCCCTTGAACTGCAGGGCCGCGCCTTCGGCCACGCCGACTTCCTCGGCCATGTCGATGTGCAAGGTCCGGGCGCGCAGCATCCAGGCCGGCTGCCAGGTGGCTTCGTCATCGCGCTGGCAGGTGGTGTAGGTCGCGTCATGGACCACGGCATGGTCGCGGTCGATGAAGTCCACGCGCGAGGATTTGCCGTAGGCCCCGTTGGCCAGGAAGCGGTAGCCGGCGTTGTCGAAAAAGCCCTTGAAGGCATCGACCTGCAGGTCCAGCTGCGAGCCTTCGTAGACATTGCCGGCCTGGTTGATGTGCACGGCGCCCGAGGCATTGACGCGGTCGTCGGGCACCTGATATTCGAGCCGGTCGGCGCGGATCATGGTGTCGCCGCGGCGCAGTTCGGCATTGCCCTCGATCACCGCATTGATGTCCGGCTGGCCGCTGAGCGCGTCACCGCGCACGTAGACGGGCTGCTGGGAGCGGACCGCCTCAGGGTAGGTTTCCTGCATCAGCGTGCTGGGGCGCAGCGGGCGCACCTGCTGCAGCCGGCCTTCATCGGCCGCAGCGGGCTGGGCCTGGGCCAGCGTCGAGCCACCGGCCCATGCGAGAGCCACAAGCCAGGCCAGCGGGCGTACAGCGGGGCGCGCGGGCGCGCGGGCAGCCAGCGGATCGGGGAGCGGCGGTCGGAGGTACACGGTGGTCAACAGCGGCGGGTGGACAAAGGCGCAAGCCTAGCATCACCGCCGGGCATTCGCCGGGGTGGCGGTTTGTAGAATCGCGATTATCCATGAGCCATCCAAACACCCCCACGGCCGGCGTTGTCTGGGCCGACCCCGCCCGCCATGCCGCCTTCGACGCCTGGCTGGCCCCGCTGTCCGCCCGCCACGCGCTGCGCCCCGAAACCCTGCGCCCTGCCTCGGCCGATGCCAGCTTTCGCCGCTATCTGCGCCTGGACACCGCCGCCGGCGCCAGCCTCATCGTCATGGATGCACCGCCGGACAAGGAAGACTGCGCGCCCTTCGCCAAGGTGCAGGCGCTGATGGCCTCGGCCGGCCTGGCCGTGCCGCAGATCCTGGACTGGGACGCCGTGCACGGCTTCATGCTGCTGTCCGACCTGGGCGGCCACACCGTCATCGAGGCGCTGGACCCGGAAAAGCCCCAGGACGCGGAAGCCTGGTACCGCTCGGCGCTGGAGGTGCTGCTGGCCTGGCAGACCGCCTCGCGCCCCGACGTGCTGCCCGCCTATGACGGCGCCCTGCTGCGCCGCGAACTGCAACTGTTCCCCGACTGGTACATCGCGCGCCACCGCGAGACCGTGCTCGACGACAGGCAGCAGGCCACGCTGGCCAAGGCCTTCGACCAGATCGTGGCCCACAACCTGGCGGCACCCAGCGTCTTCGTGCACCGCGACTTCATGACGCGCAATCTCATGCAGCCCGTGACCGCCAGCGGCCCGCTGGGCGTGCTGGACTTCCAGGATGCGGTCTACGGCCCGGTGACCTATGACATCGCCAGCCTGCTGCGCGATGCCTTCATCAGTTGGGAAGAGGACTTTGTCATCGACATTACCGTGCGTTACTGGGAAAAGGCACGCAAGTCGGGATTGGTGGGCGCGCGCAGCCAAAGCGGCTGGGGCGACGATTTCGGCGAGTTCTACCGTGGCGTGGAATGGATGGGGCTGCAGCGCCACCTCAAGGTGGCCGGCATCTTTGCACGGCTGACACTGCGAGACGGCAAGCCCCGCTACCTGGCGGATACGCCGCGCTTCATCCACTACATCCGCGCCACCTGCAGCCGCTACCGCGAGCTGACGCCGCTGCTGCGCCTGGTGGACCAGATCGAGAACATCCAGCCCCAGGTGGGCTGGGCCTACGGGCGCGTTTGAGGACAGGTACGCCATGCCACGCTTTCACTGCCCCATCGCGCTGCACAGCGGCGACGACATCGAACTGCCGCCCGGCGCGGCCCGCCATGTGCAGGTGCTGCGCCTGCAGCCCGGCGACGGCATCACCCTCTTTCAGGGCCGTGCCGGCGAGGGCTTCAGCGGCGGCGAGTTCGAGGCCACCGTGCTGCGCATGGGCCGCAGCGACGTGGCCGTGCGCATAGGCGCGCACCACGCCGTGGAACGCGAACCGCTGCGCCCCGTGCACCTGCTGGCAGGCATCACGGCCAACGAACGCATGGACTGGCTGGTGGAGAAGGCCGCCGAGCTGGGCGCCGCCAGCATCACGCCGCTGGTGGCCGAGCGCAGCGTGCTCAAGCTCAAGGGCGAGCGCGCCGAGAAAAAGCTGGCGCACTGGCAGGCCGTGGCCGTGTCGGCCTGCGAGCAGTGCACACGCAACCGCGTGCCGCCGCTGCATGCGCCCACCGACCTGCAAGACTGGCTGGAGGGCGGCGCGAAACAGCTGCCGCCCGGCACGCTGCGGCTGCTGCTGTCGCTGGGCGAGGGAACCCGGCCGCTGGGCGAGATCGTGGACGCCACGGCCGAGGATACGCCCGTGGTCTTTCTATCGGGCCCCGAAGGGGGCCTCTCTCCGGCCGAAGAGGCCCTGGCCCGCGCCCAGGGTTTCGTGCCCGTCACGCTGGGTCCACGCGTTCTGCGCGCGGAAACCGCGCCCTTGGCCGCGCTGGCGGCGCTCACGCTGGACTGAACCGGCCCAGCCACTGCCGCAGCCTTGCGAACACGGGCGCGGCGAAGGCATCGCTTTCGTTGAACAGCTCGTGGTAGGCGCCGTCAAAGCACTGCGCCTGCACCACGGCCGGCGGCGCACGGTCGGAAAAGGCCTGGCTGCCGGCCGGCGCCACCAGCCTGTCGTCCCCTGCCCACAGCAACAGGCTGGGCACACTCCAGCTGCCCGCACGGGCCAGCACCTGCGGGCCGCCCTGCGCCAGAAAGCGCGCCAGCCGTGCGCTGATGCGGTCGTGGCACAGCGGATCGGCGCGGTAGGCATCGCAGACCGCCACGTCATGCGAGAGATACGGAATCTGCAGGCCGTTGGACACGCGCAGATCGGGCAGCAGGCGCGGCAGCGTGCCAACGAGCAATTTCTGGATCGGCGACAGGCCCACATCGAGGGCTGGCGAGGACAGCACCAGCGCATCGACAGGCCGGATGGCCCGGGCCACGAACAGCGCCGCCACCAGGCCGCCCAGGCTGTGGCCCAACAGCACCAGCGGCTGGCCGGCCGGTTGCCGGGCGCGCGTGTCATCCACCACGGCCGCCAGGTCGTCCAGAAGCCGGTTGTCGCCCGTCAGGCCACCGCGCGGCCCTGCCGAGCGTCCGTGGCCATATTGGTCGTAGCCGCGTACGGCATAGCCCCAGGCATTGAGCCGCTGGGCCAGCGCCGCATAGCGGCCGATGTGCTCGCCCAGGCCGTGCACCAGCAGCACGGTGGCGCGCGCCGGGCCCTCGTCCACGGGCCAGTCGCGCAGTGACAGCTCGGCGCCGTCGCTGGACGCAAGGCGCGTGACCTGGCCTTGCGAGGCAGATGCAGGAACGGGTGCGGGGGCAGACGCTGCCATCACGCCACGCCGGCAGTGCCGGCACCGGCTTCGGAAGCTGCCTGCGTCCCGGCCATGGCGGCGATCACCTGGGCCACGGCGGCCGTGAGCTTCTTGGCATAGGGCACGTGCAGGAATTCATTGGGACCGTGGGCGTTGCTCTTGGGGCCGAGCACGCCGCAGACCATCATCTGGGCCTTGGGAAAGCCCTGGCTGAGCATGTTCATCAGCGGAATCGTGCCGCCCTGCCCGATGTAGCCGCAGGAAGCGCCGAAATGCGCCTGGCTGGCGGCGTTGAGCGCGTCCTCGAACCAGCCGTCCATGGCTGGCGCATTCCAGCCGCTGGCACCCGACAGCCCTTGCCAGGTCACACGGGCCTGGTAGGGCGCGTTGTCCTCCAGCAGCGCCTTCATCTCCTGCACGCAGGCGGCGGCATCGACCAGGGGCGGCAGGCGCAGGCTGAGCTTGAAGGCCGTGTAGGGCCGCAGCACGTTGCCGGCATCCTGCAGCGCGGGCAGGCCCTCTGCGCCTGTGACACTCAGCGTGGGCTCCCAGGTGCGCTTGACCAGCGCCTGCACCGGGTCGGTGGTGGTGGGCAGGGCAAACAGCGTGGAGCCGCCGCAGTCGTAGTGCGCCCAGGGAAAGCGCGCATAGGTCTCCTCGCCGAGGATGGCCGCCGTGGCGCGCATCTGGGCCATGCGGTCGGCCGGGACCTCGCAGTGGAAGCTGGCGGGCAGCAGGCGCCCGGTCTTGCTGTCCTCCAGACGGTCCAGCACCTGGCGCAGGATGCGGAAGGACGACGGCACGACGCCCGAGGCATCGCCCGAGTGCACGCCCTCGGTGAGGATCTCCACCTTCAGCGTGCCGCTGGCCATGCCGCGCAGGCTGGTGGTCAGCCACAGCTGGTCGTAGTTGCCGGCGCCGCTGTCCAGGCAGATCACCAGGCCCACATCGCCCAGGCGCGGACGCAGGGCATCGACATAGGGCAGCAGGTCGCGCGAGCCGCTTTCCTCGCAGGTCTCGATCAGGCCCAGGATGCGCGGGTGCGGCACGCCCTGGCGCTTGAGCTCCTGCACGGCCGCGATGCTGGCGTAGACCGCATAGCCGTCGTCGGCGCCGCCACGGCCATAGAGCTTGCCGTTCTCGTACTTGGGCGTCCACGGACCCAGGTCGCTGCGCCAGCCGTCGAACTCGGGCTGCTTGTCCAGATGGCCGTACATCAGCACCGTGGGGCTGGAGGCCGCCTTGTCCTGCGTGCCTTCCACCTCGAAGAACAGCACCGGCGTGCGGCCCGGCTGGCGCACGATCTCCAGCGTCAGGCCGGCCACCTTCTGCGCCTGCACCCAGTCGGCCGCATTGCGCAGCACGGTCTCCAGGTGGCCCTGTTGCTCCCAGTCGGGCGCGAACATGGGCGACTTGGCGGGAATGGCGATGTACTCGGTCAGCGCCGGGACGATGCGCTCGTCCCAGGAGCGGCTGATCCGGTCCAGCGCGGCTGCGGGCTGCAGCAGTTGTGAAGGAGTGCGTGCATTCATGGTGGGTCCTCGTGTCAGGGATGGGCGCACCGTTCGAGCGAAGCCAGCGCCGCGATCCGGTCATTGTGCGCCAACGCCATGCAGACCATGAGAGCCCGGCGCCAGCGACTACGATCACGCCCCATGTATATCGGAGAACTCGCCCGACGCGCCGGCTGCTCGCCCAAGGCCGTCAGGCTCTATGAATCACGGGGCCTGCTCGGTGCCGTGGCGCGGGCAGGCAGCTACCGCGTGTATGGACAGCAGGATCTGGTGCTGGTGCAGCGCATCCGCCAGGCGCTGGGGCTGGGCTTTCGGCTCGACGAGCTGCATGGCCTGCAGCGCCTGGACCACGCCGACAGCTGGGACGCGCTGGCCCGGCTGCTGCGCGGCCGCCGCGAGCAGGTGCAGGCGCAGATGCAGCACCTTCAGGGACTGCAGACGCAGCTGGCCGCACTGGAGCGTGAGCTGCTCGAATGCCGCCTGGAGCCGGCGGATTCCAGAGAACGCGCCTGCGAGACCGCCATGGCTTGATCCAGGGTCTTGACCCTGCCCCTTGGGGCAAGGCGAACATGGCCGCCATGTTTCCAAGCACCCCGCACCCCCATCATCCCCAGCGCATCCTGATCATCCTCGGCCACCCGTCGGCCGGCAGCCTGTGCGCCGGCCTGGCCGATGCCTACGCCCAGGGCGCACGCGACAGCGGTGCCCAAGTGCGCACGCTGCGCCTGGGCGAACTGGACTTCGACCCGCTGCTGCGCGCCGGCTATCGCCAGGATCAGCCCCTGGAGCCTGACCTGCAGCAGGCCCAGGCCGACATCCTGTGGGCCAGCCACCTGGCCTGGGTCTATCCGACCTGGTGGGGCGGCCTGCCGGCCTTGCTCAAGGGCTTCATCGACCGCATCTTTCTGCCGGGCTTCGCCTTCAAGTACCGCAAGGGCTCGATGCTGTGGGACCGGCTGCTGGCCGGCCGCACCGCCGATCTGCTGGTGAGCATGGATTCCCCGCCCTGGTATTACCGCTGGCTGGCGCACATGCCGGGCCATCACCAGATGCGCCGTGCCATCCTGGAGTTCAGCGGCATCCGGCCCGTGCGCATACACAGTTTCGGACCCGTGCTCGGCGCCGATGCCGCACGCCGCCAGCAGTGGCTGGAGCAGGCGCAGGCAGCGGGCCGGCGCACGGCAGCACGTCCGATCAAGGCCGCGACTTGAGCAAAGCGTCAATGGCGGCTCGCCCCACCGACGGGTCGTCGGTGAAGATGCCATCGATGCCCGTGCGCAGGAAATCGTCCATGTCGGCGCGCGCATTGCCACGCCGGGCGCCGTCCTGTGCGGGCGGCGATTTCAGGCTCAGGGGAAGGAAGGCGTTCTCGGGCCGCAGCGTCCAGGGATGGACCAGCAGCCCCGCGCGATGGGCATCGGCCACCAGCGCAGTGGGCGCGGCATTCGCACCCTGCACCACGGGGATCACCATGCTCTTGCTCGGCCCGATGCCGTTGGCATAGCGCGCAATCTCGGCCAGGCCTGCGGGCGTGACCATGTCGGCATAGCCGGGGCCCATGCCGCGTGCCACGCTGTCATAGGGCTTGCCCTTGGGCGCCAGCAATTGCACCAGGCGCAGGCTGCTGCGCGCGCGGATCCAGCGCAGGTTTTCCACCTCGAAGGACTGCACGAAGACTGGCGCCTGCGCATGGTTCCAGCCGTTGTCCGCAAGCAGCTTCAGCAGCACGGGCTCCAGCGGCAGGCCGATGGACTGGAAGTAGCTCGGGTGCTTGGTCTCGGGATAGATGCCTATGGTGCGGTTCGTGCGCGCGCTCTCCGCCTTTGCCAGGTCGATGACCTCCTGCAGCGTGGGCACCTCGAAACGGTCATTGAACTGCACATTCGCCGGGCGGATCGCCGGGATGCGTTCACGCGCACGCAGCGTCTTCAGCTCGGCCAGCGTGAAATCCTCCACGAACCAGCCCGTGATCGCCTGCCCGTCGATGGTTTTGGTGGTCTTGCGCGCCGCGAACTCGGGGCGGTCGGCCACATTGGTGGTGGCCTCCTTGAGGCTGCCGTCGGCCGCGAGGATGGCGATGGCGTTCTCATGCCGCGCCACCAGCACGCCATCGCGCGTGATGACCAGGTCGGGCTCGATGAAGTCGGCGCCCGCGCGTATGGCCTCGCGGTATGCCTCCAGCGTGTGCTCTGGCCGCAGCGCCGATGCGCCGCGATGGGCGATCAGCGCGGGCCGGGGCGGCCAGTCGGCAGCGGCATCGCTTCGGGCGGGCGCCTGCGGTGCGGCGCAGCCGGCCACCAGCAGGCCGGCGGCCGCGCCGGCCAGGGCCAGCGCGCGGCGGCGTGGGAGGTTGTCCATGTCTGTCTCCGGGGTCTCGGGGCATTCGATTGTGCGCGCCGGGGATGACACGGGCATGGCCCGCCTGCGCTCAGGCGTGCTCGAAATGGAAGACCGCCGTGCCCGCCATGAGATTGGGCAGGGTACGCACGCTGCGGCCATCCTGCAGGCCGAAGGAGTCCAGTATGCGCAGCCGGTTCCGGGTGGCCAGCACCTCGAAGTCCTTGTAGGTGCCCACGCGGATATTGGGCGTGTCATACCACTGGTAGGGCAGGCGCCGCGTCACCGGCATGCGCCCGCGCAGCACGGACAGGCGGTTGGGCCAGTGCGCGAAGTTGGGGAAGGCGACGATGCCCGCGCGCCCTATGCGCGCCGTCTCCTGCAGCATGGTCTCGGCATTGCGCAGATGCTGCAGCGTATCGATCTGCAGCACCACGTCGAAGCTGTTGTCCTGGAAGATGGCCAGGCCGTCCTCCAGGTTCAGCTGCAGCACGTTCACGCCCCGGCGCACGCAGGCCAGCACGTTGGCGTCATCCAGCTCCACGCCGTAGCCGGTGCAGCCACGCTCGCGCTGAAGGTGCGACAGCAGGGCGCCATCGCCGCAGCCCAGGTCGAGCACGCGCGAGCCCTTGGGGATCAGGCGCGCAATCGCCTGCATGGTGTTCAGCTCGGTCATGCGGCCTCCTTGGCGGCTGTCGTGGTTTCCTGGGCGATGCCGTCGAAGTAGGAGCGCATCACGTTCATGTAGCGGGGGTCGTCGAGCAGGAAGGCGTCATGGCCGTGGGGCGCGTCGATCTCGGCATAGCTGACGTCGCGGTTGTTCTCCAGCAGCGACTTCACGATCTCGCGGCTGCGTGCGGGCGCGAAGCGCCAGTCGGTGGTGAAGCTGACCAGCAAAAAGCCGGCCTTGGCCACCGACAGCGCCTGGGTCAGGTCGCCGCCATGCGTGCGCGCCGGGTCGAAGTAGTCGAGCGCGCGCGTGATCAGGAGGTAGGTGTTGGCGTCGAAGTAGCTGCTGAACTTCTCGCCCTGGTAGCGCAGGTAGCTCTCGATCTGGAACTCCACGTCCTGCGTGCTGTACTTCAGGTCCAGGCCCTCCCTCAGCTGGCGGCCGAACTTCTGGTTCATCACGTCGTCGCTCAGGTAGGTGATGTGGCCGATCATGCGGGCGATGCGCAGGCCGCGCGCCGGCACCACGCCATGCTCGTAGAAATGCCCGCCATGGAAATCCGGATCGGTGACGATGGCGCGCCGCGCCACCTCGTTGAAGGCGATGTTCTCCGCATTGAGGTTGGGCGCGCTGGCCACGACCACGGCATGGCGCATGCGGTCCGGATGGCGCAGCGACCAGGACAGCGCCTGCATGCCGCCCAGGCTGCCGCCCAGCACCGCGGCCAGCTGCACTATGCCCAGCCGGTCCAGCAGCCGGGCCTGGGCGTCCACCCAATCCTCCACGGTGACCACGGGAAAGTCGGCGCCATAGATCCTGCCGGTGTCCGGATGCGTGTGCATGGGGCCCGTGGAGCCAAAGCACGAGCCCAGGTTGTTCACGCCGATCACGAAGAACCGGTTCGTGTCCACGGGCTTGCCGGGGCCGATCATGTTGTCCCACCAGCCCTCGCTCTTGGGCTGGCCCTCGTACACGCCGGCCACATGGTGGGAAGCGTTGAGCGCATGGCAGACCAGCACGGCATTGCTGCGGTCGGCGTTGAGCTGCCCGTAGGTCTCGTAGGCGAGGTCGTAGTCGCGGATCGAGCCGCCGCCCTGCAGCGGCAGCGGCTCGTCGAAGTGCATGGATTGTGGTGTGGCGATGAAGGACATGAAAAAACCCGGCATCGCTAAAAACGAGGCCGGGTTCTCTGGTGTCGTCTTTAGCTGGATTTATAAAGCGCCCGCAAGCAGAAGCAAATCGGCGCATGAAGAATCATTATGCCAAAACGCCTGCCCCCGGAAGGAACAGGGCCAGCACGCCCAGCACCAGGAAGATCACGGCCGAGATCACATGCACCAGCCGGATGGGCACGCGCTTGACCAGCTTGTCGCCCAGCCACACCACGGGAGCGTTGGCCAGCATCATGCCCAGCGTGGTGCCGGCCACCACCCACAGGTAGGCGTTGTACTTGGCCGCCAGCATCACGGTGGCAATCTGCGTCTTGTCGCCCATCTCGGCCAGGAAGAAGGCCACCAGCGTCGTGCCGAAGACGCCCCAGCGCGAATGCCCGGAGACCTCGTCCTCGTCGAGCTTGTCGGGGATCAGCATCCAGACCGCCATGGCGATGAAGGACAGGCCAAGAATCCAGCGCATGGCGTTCTCGCCAAGATAGCTGGTGATCCAGGCGCCCACGGCACCGGCCAGCGCATGGTTGACCAGGGTGGCCACGAAAATGCCCGCAACGATGGGCCAGGGTTTGCGAAAACGCGCGGCGAGCACCAGCGACAGCAGCTGGGTCTTGTCCCCCATCTCGGCAAGCGCGACGACGGAGGTTGAAATCAGGAAGGCTTCCATGGTGTGGGGATTTATCCGGCCGGATAGAGCACGCATTGACCACGCTCCGACTCCGGCCTTTGGATCGGTGCGCGGTCAATGGTCTCGATCGGTCACACGCAGCATTGCACTGCGCGCCGCATACGCCATAGGCCAGCGAAGGCCCAAGTTTGTTGAC
Source organism: Delftia sp. CH05 (assembly GCF_009827015.1). NCBI lineage: Bacteria > Pseudomonadati > Pseudomonadota > Betaproteobacteria > Burkholderiales > Comamonadaceae > Delftia > Delftia sp. CH05. The sequence continues at coordinate 61,608 of NZ_WUMG01000001.1, forward strand.
GCATGCATCCGGCTGCTGAGCCGAACGATCTACTCCCCAAAGACTGAGCCGGCGATCATAGCAGCCCTCGGATCTGCATGCCGGCCCCCACTGCCGCCAAGGCACTTGCTTATGCGCTGCCGCAATTTCAGGGTAACTCCCAGGGGCATTCTGTGGCGGGCACGACGAATTTTTGCGAAACAGTAATAACGTGCGAAAACTTCTGCCACATAATGGGCGAGCTTTCGTTCGGGCTTCGGCTCAATGAGTGCTAGTGCGTTTGCGTCTCTAACGTTGTCATCCCGTGTTGACTCCCTAGGGCTCCATCGCGTTTTCCAGTTTTTTCAGGAGTCCTCCATGGGCAACAAGCTTTACGTCGGCAACCTGCCGTACACCTTCCGTGACAGCGATCTGGAGCAAGCCTTCAGCGAATTCGGCGCCGTTAACAGCGCCAAGGTAATGATGGAGCGCGACACCGGCCGTTCCAAGGGTTTCGGCTTCGTCGAAATGGGCAGCGATGCCGAAGCACAAGCTGCTATCCAAGGCCTGCACGGCCAAAACCGCGGCGGCCGTGACCTGGTGGTCAACGAAGCCCGCCCGATGGAGCCCCGCGCTCCCCGTAGCGGCGGCTTCGGCGGCGGCTTCGGTGGTGGCGGCGGTGGCGGCTTCGGCGGTGGCAACCGCGACGGCGGCTACGGCGGTGGCCGTCGCAACAGCTACTAAGCTCTCGCTTAGAGCATGCGTTAGCAAAAAAAGGGGCCCTCCGGGCCCCTTTTTTGTTGCCAAACGTTATCAGCTTGTGTTTTCGAGCATTTATCTTTTTGATTTTTGTGCTTCATAATTTAGTTTCGGGCAGACCCGTTCGAACGCTATGTGTTTAGGAAGGTTGGCCAGGCTCTTGTATACAAGGAACCTGATGTCTGTGCGTCCTGAAGCCGAGCGCAAACCAGTGAGCATTGAGGAGTTGAGGAGTTTTTGATGGGCAATAAGCTTTACGTCGGCAACCTTCCCTATGGTGTGCGTGACAACGACTTGGAGCAGGCATTCAGCCAGTTCGGCGCTGTCACCAGCGCCCGGGTCATGATGGAGCGCGACACAGGCCGTTCCAAGGGATTCGGGTTTGTCGAGATGGGCAGTGATGCCGAGGCTCAGGCTGCCGTTCAGGGCATGAATGGCCAGCCATTGGGCGGACGCAGCCTCGTGGTAAACGAAGCACGTCCCATGGAGCCTCGCCCCCCGCGTTCGGGCGGCTTTGGCGGCGGTGGCGGCGGCTATGGCCGTGGTGATGGTGGCGGCGGCGGCGGTTACGGTGGCGGTGGCCGCGGTGATGGCGGTGGCTACGGACGCGGTGACGGTGGCGACCGTGGCGGCTATGGCCGTGGCGACGGCGGCGGTGGCGGCGGCTACGGCGGTCGTGGCGACGGCGGATTCCGCAGCCCTTATGGCTCCGGCCCCCGCAATGGCGGCCGTGGCGGCGGCTGGGGAAACAACAATAACAACGGGGAATGAGATCCACGGTTCTCAGTGTTACCCCGAATCAAAAAGGCTCCTTCATGGAGCCTTTTTTACGCACAAGATGCGTGCATGAGCATATTCCGAACGGCAATGGGCATCAGGGATTTTCCAAATGCCGATGTTTGCGCTTCCGTCCTACAAGCAGCCTGTCGAATATCGCGTTGGGGAGAATTTTCATCAACCGCCCCACCCAGGCCATTTGCCATGGAATGATGACCAGACTGCGGCGAGCTTCAATGGCACGCCAGGCCCTTGCGGAAAACTCCTGCGGCTCCAATAGGAATGGCATGCCATAGCGGTTACCACGCGTGAGGGGTGTATCCACATAGCCAGGAAGCAATGTCGTGACTTTTACGCCACTACTGCGCAATTCACCGCGAAGGCTTTCGCAATAGGCAATGACTGCAGCCTTGCTGGCGCAATAAGCGCCGTGTCCTGGCAGGCCGCGCAGCCCGGCCACACTGGAAATTCCGACCAGTTGCCCGCTTCCACGCTGCACCATGGGTGCGATGAAGGGGTGGAAGCTGGCCACAACCCCCATCGTGTTGACGGCCAGCACCTGCTGCATGGTGTCGATGTCCTCGCGCATCGAGGTGTCCACGCCCCAGCTGACGCCAGCATTGGCGATCACGACATCGGGCAGGCCCTGCTGCTGCTCGCAGCGCCGGGCGGCGGCGATGATGCTGTCAGGCACGCCCACATCAGCCTCGTAGAGGGCGAAACGCGAGGAGTCCAGGCCCTGTTGCGCAGCCCATTGCGCCATCACGTCGCCGCGCCGAGCCACCAGCGCCAGCGACCAGCCTTGCTGGTAGGCGTGCCAGGCCAGGGCCTGGCCTATGCCGCTGGATGCGCCGGTGATGAAGGCCAGGGGTGCCGGGCTGCGCGAGGATGTCGTCATGGCTTGTTCTCCATCGGCACGCCTGCGCTTGCGCTGGCGCCTTACTTGGTCCTGGAAGGCTGCAGGGTGCCGCGCACGCGGCCCTGCAGTTTCATGACCAGATCCAGGTTGCTGTAGTGCATGCTGTCGGCCGTGAAGCGGTCCTTGCCACGGGTCAGCACCACGGGCTGGTTGGAACTCACGCGCTCCTCGTTGGGCCAGGCGTGCAGGAATTCGCCCTGGAATTGCAACTGCGGCTGCGGCTGTTTACCTGCTGTCACAAATGGCTCTCGCGTGACGATGGCATTGCCGAACATCTGCACCTCGGAACCATCGGCATTGCTCAGCGCCCGGTTCGCACTGCCGCGCGTGATGCGGCCTTCGGGCGAGACCGCGAACATGCGGACGTTGTCGATTTCAAGCGTGTCGGTATCGGGATAGTGGCGGCCCATGCTGCCCTCGATCTGGCTCTTCAGACGCCCCGTGGCATCGAAGCTCTTGATCGAGAAATCCTTCATGAAATAGTCGGGCTCGTGCGCCACGGCCTTTTCGGTGCCGCTGGCCAGGGGCTGCGGCGCATTGCGCACCAGCCACCAGGTGCCCAGCGCCAGCAGGCCCATCAGCAGCACGGGCAGGTACAGGGAAAGCCGGTCACCGACGCGGCGCCAGGCCTGGGTCATGATGCGTATTCCGCCAGCAGCCCGGCATAGGCGCCACGCGCGGCCAGCAGCAGGTCGCACAGCTGGCGCACCGCTCCTTCACCGCCGCTGCGCGGCGTGACCCAATCGGCCACGGCCAGCACTTCGTCATGGGCGTTGGCCGGTGCGCAGGCGAAGGCGGAGCGCCGCATCACGGGCAGGTCCGGCCAGTCGTCGCCCATGGCTGCCGCCTGGTGCCATTGCAGGCCCAGCTCCTTCAGGATGGCCTCGGCGGCAGGCACCTTGTCTTCCGTGCCAAAGCGCGCATGCGTGACGCCCAGATTGCTCAGCCGCAGGCGAAGCGCGGGCGAATCGCGGCCCGTCACCACGGCGGGCGTGATGCCAGCCTTTTGCAGCAGTTTCAGACCATGGCCGTCCAGCGTGTTGAAGCGCTTGAGCACTTCGCCTTCGCCAGAGAACAGCAGGCCGCCATCGGTCAGCACGCCATCGACATCGAAGAATGCCACCCGCACGTCCTGCGCCAGCAGCAGCAGCGGTGCGTCCCAGTTCTGCACGGGCGTCAAGGGAGCGCGTGCCATCAGATTACCTTGGCGCGCATCAGGTCGCGGATATGGACCACGCCGCGCAGCTGGTGCTGCGCATCGGCCACCAGCACGGCGGTGATGCCGTGCTCCTCCATCATGCTGGCGGCGTCGACGGCCAGCGCGTCTTCGGCGATGGTGCGGGGGCCCTTGTGCATGACATCGCCGGCCTGCAGCGCGCGCAGGTCGGTGCCGGCCTCGACACGGCGGCGCAGGTCTCCGTCGGTGAAGATGCCTTGCAGCACGCCTGCCGCATCGACGATGGCCGAGCAGCCCAGGCCCTTGGCGCTCATCTCGCGCATCAACTCGACAAAGCTGGCATCGGCCCCGACCTTGGGCAGCTCTTTGCCGCTGCGCATGACATCGCGCACATGGGTCAGCAGCTTGCGGCCCAGCGCGCCGCCCGGATGGGAGCGCGCAAAGTCCTCGGCGCCAAAGCCGCGTGCATCGAGCAGTGCCACGGCAAGGGCGTCGCCCATGGCCATCTGCGCGGTGGTGCTGGCCGTGGGTGCCAGGTTCAAAGGGCAGGCCTCGCGCTCCACACGGGTGTCCAGCACCCAGTCGGCATGGCGGGCCAGCGTGGACTGCGCGCCGCCGGTCATGGCCACCAGGGGTATGCCCTGGCGCTTGATGGCAGGCAGCAGCACGGTGAGTTCATCGGCCTCGCCGCTGTTGGACAGCGCCAGTACCAGATCGATGCCGGTCACCATGCCCAGGTCGCCATGGCTGGCCTCGCCCGGATGCACGAAGAAGGCGGGAGTGCCCGTGGATGCCAGGGTGGCCGCCACCTTGCGCCCGACGTGGCCACTCTTGCCCATGCCCATCACGACGACGCGGCCGGACAGGCTCAGGATGCGCTGCACCACTTCACCGAACACGCCATCCAGGCGCTGCGACATGGCAAGAAGGGCATCGGCCTCGATGCCCAGGGTGTCGCGGGCCAGGCGCAGGACCCTGGACGTATCCAGCGCATTCAAGGTGGCAGCATCAGAATTCATCTGGAAGATTTTAGGCGGTCTGGCTACCCGGCGGCGGCCCCCATCGGGCGTCTGGGTACACTGGCCCGTTCTTTCCAGCCCCCGATCCAGCGCCATGCACACCACCCTCAGCGTCAACGACTACCTGCGATCGCACATACGCACCGTGCCCGACTGGCCGGCGCCCGGCGTGCAGTTCCGCGACATCACGCCGCTGCTGCAGGATCCCCAGGTCTTTCGCGTGATGACCGACGCCTTCGTGCACCGCTACATGCAGCGCGGCATGCGCCCCGACGTGGTGGCAGGGCTCGATGCACGCGGCTTCATCCTGGGTGCCGTGGTGGCCCACGAGCTGGGCGTTGGCTTTGTGCCCATCCGCAAGAAGGGCAAGCTGCCGTTCACCACGGTGGAGGAAACCTATGAGCTCGAATACGGCAGCGCCACGGTGGAGCTGCACACAGATGCCGTCAAGACCGGCGATCGCGTACTGCTGATCGACGACCTGATCGCCACCGGCGGCACCATGATGGCCGGCAAGAGATTGCTGGAAAAGCTGGGCGCCACGGTGATCGAGGGCGCGGCCATCGTGGATCTGCCCGAACTGGGCGGCTCCACCCTGCTGCACGATGGCGGCCTGCCGCTGTTCACGCTGGTGGATTTCGCCGGCCACTGAATCAGGGCGGCGCCCGGTCAGCGCAGTTCGCCGTACTGGGTGACACCCAGGTCCAGATGGTCCAGCGTGCTGTGGTGAAAGTCCGCGCCGCGTTCGCCTGCGCCCGGCCCGAGCAAGGGGCCCGAGCGGCGCACGCCGGCGGGCGCCGCAGCTGCAGAGCCCGCACCACGGGCTGCAGCGGGCATGGCCGCCACGGCCATCTTGAAGGCGGCCATTTCCTGGTCGTCTATGGGCTCGAACGGCGCCGTGTCCTGCCTGCGGCGCTGGGGCGCCACGGCCTCCATCGCAGCCACGGCGGGGACGGCCACGGGCTGGACGGGACGCGGTGTGCGCACGGCCACGGAATGCACCTGGGCCTGGGCGGCAGCGTTCTGGTCGCTGACCCGCCAGTACACGGCTGTCACGACCGCGCCCATGCGGGCCTTGGCCGCCTGGGCCAGCATGGCCTCGATCTCGCTGAGCCGAGCGGTTTCGCTGGCATAGGCCCGTGCCAGGTCCATCATCACCACGAAGCGCTGGCCCACGCTGTCCAGCGAGAGCACCTTGAACTTGTAGCTGGCCGACAACACCCCGGCACGCACCATGACATCGCGCACCACGCCATAGAGCTGCTCACGGCGCTCGGACCGCTCGCTGCGGCGCCCGGCCGCGACGGCATCACGGCGTGCCGCGGGGTTGGCCTGGCCATCGTTTCCAGGCGAACCACGGCCCTGTTCGGGCAAAGGCTTGCGGGAAAACCAGTTGAACACAGACATGGGGGCTCTCATTGTCACGAATAGTCACAAACTCGCGGCATTGTGCCTGCAACTTGGCGACATTTTGAGCACAGGTGTTGCAAAAACCGCTGTATCAATTTGTCGCAGAGCAAAGCCCGGTCTGTAATCCCACCCGGCCCCCGGAGAGCCTTCGCCCAAGTGCCGTTCAGGTGCTGCTCAGGTGCTCGCCACCCGGCGGCGGCTGTCCACCGCGCGTCGCGCCAGGACCTGGCCGGCGGCCATGACCAGGGCCAGCGCCACCCCGGGCTGGCGGTTGCTGAGTTCGGCGAAGCGCATGGCCGTCAGGCACCACAGGCGCCCCGGCGCGGCAGCCTGCACGGTGGCGTGGCGCGCGCGGTGCGCGAAGAAGGCGCCCTCGCCCAGGATGGAGCCCGGACCGACGATGGCCAGGCGGATGCGCTCCTTGGCATCCTGGTAGTGCACGCTGAGGCTGCCGGACTCCACGAAGTACAGATTGCGGTCCAGCGAACCTTCGGCAAACAGCAGCTCGCCCGCGGCCAGAGTGACGGGCACCAGGTAAGGTGCCAGCAGATCCCACTGCTCCGAGGTCAGCGCGTTCTGCACACCGTCGACAGCCACGGCCGACGACATGGCCTGGGCCAAGGGCCGCAAATCATTGTGGGAGGAAGAAGACATGGCGGATCCGGTTCGAAGTGGGCCGCGTACCCGCTCCGGGACGGCACCCGGCGACAGGCAGCGGCAAGGGCCGCTGCGGCACGCCGCATGCTAAGCGACGGCAGCGTGCACGCCAATGCCGGCGCGTGGGTTTTCGACGGCAAATTTTGTAGCAAAAGATAAATATTGCCGCCATCCCATCAGCCGTGCTGGGCATGCCGCGCTCAGCCCGCATCCCCTCTGTCACTTGCCAATGCAAAAGCTCGAGAAGATCACACCCAGCAGGTCATCCGAGCTGAATTCCCCGGTGATGGAGTTCAGCGAGACCTGGGCCAGGCGCAGTTCCTCGGCCAGCAGGTCCAGATGGGCGGCCTGGGCCGCCAGCTGCAGCTCGGCCTCTTCCAGGTGCGCGGCCACGGCCTGCAGCGCCTCCACATGGCGTGCGCGCGCCAGGTACAGGCCTTCGGGAGCGGACTGCCATCCGGCCACATCCAGCAGGCGCCGGCGCAGCGCATCCAGGCCGTCGCCAGTGCGTGCCGACAGCGCCACGCTGCCTTCGCGCCCGCCATGCGCCTGCAGCTGGGCCGGCTCGGCGCGATCGGTCTTGTTCCAGACATCGATCACGGGCACCTGGCCCGGCAGCTTCTGGGCCAGGGTTTCGGCGATGGCCGCGTCTGCGGCCAGATAGTCGTTGTCGCCCATGCGCGTGAGGTCGTGCAGGAAGAGCACGGCATCGGCCGCAGCGATCTCCTCCCAGGCGCGGGCGATGCCGATGCGCTCGACTTCGTCACTGCTCTCGCGCAGGCCGGCTGTGTCTATCACGTGCAGCGGCACGCCCTCGATCTGGATGGTCTGCTGCACCTTGTCGCGCGTGGTGCCGGCGATGGGCGTGACGATGGCCAGCTCGGCACCGGCCAGCGCATTGAGCAGCGAGCTCTTGCCCGCATTGGGCTGCCCTGCGATCACGACCTTGATGCCTTCGCGCAGCAGCGCACCCTGGTGGGCGCGCGACAGCACCTGGTCCAGCTTGCCGCGCAGCCGCGCGAGCTGGCCGCTGGCATCGGCCTTTTGCAGGAAGTCGATCTCTTCCTCGGGAAAGTCCAGCGTGGCCTCGACCAGCATGCGCAGGTGCACCAGCGCATCGCGCAGGCCATGAATCTCCTCGGAGAAGGCTCCCGACAGCGAGCGGCTCGCGCTGCGCGCGGCGGCCTCGGTGCTGGCGTCGATCAGGTCGGCAATGGCTTCGGCCTGGGCCAGATCGATCTTGTCGTTGAGAAAGGCACGTTCGGTGAATTCCCCAGGCTGGGCCAGGCGCAGGCCAGGCAGTACGCTGCGATGGCCTTCGAGAGGCTCTTGCGCCGCCTCCAGGCAGCGTGCCAGCAGCAGCTGCAGCACGACCGGGCCGCCGTGGGCCTGCAGCTCCAGCACGTCCTCGCCGGTGTAGCTGTGCGGCGCCGGGAAGAACAGGGCCAGGCCGTGGTCTATGGGTCCGCCTGCGGCATCGCGCAACGGCAGGTAGGTGGCCTCGCGCGGCTTGAGGTCGCGCCCGCACAGCACCCGCACCAGCGGCGCCACCCCCTTGCCGGAGACGCGCACGATGCCCACGGCGCCGCGCCCCGGAGCGGTGGCGATGGCGGCAATGGGGTCGTTGTGGCGGGGCAGCATGGATGGAGCTTTCTTGGGAAGGGATTTCAGGCCGCCGATGATAGGCCGCCCATGAAAAAAGCCCGCCGAAGCGGGCTTTGGAGCCAGGGCCTTCGCAGGCTTACTTGGCAGGCTTGGTCTTGCCGAAGTTGGGCAGATTGAACTGCGGCGGCACGCCCATGCGGGTGTTGATGATCCACTGCTGGGCAATGGACAGGATGTTGTTCGTCAGCCAGTACAGCACCAGGCCGGCCGGGAAGAAGAAGAACATCACGCTGAAGACCAGGGGCATGATCCACATCATCTTGGCCTGCATCGGATCCGGCGGAGCGGGGTTCAGCGCGGTCTGCAGCAGCGACGACAGGGTCATCAGCACGGGCAGGATGAACAGCGGGTCCTTGGCCGACAGGTCGGTGATCCAGCCGATCCAGGGCGCGTTGCGGATTTCCACGCTGGACAGCAGCACCCAGTACAGCGCGATGAACACCGGGATCTGGATGATGATGGGCAGGCAGCCGCCCATGGGGTTGACCTTTTCCTCGCGGTAGATGCGCATCATCTCCTGCTGCATCTGCTGGGGCTTGTCCTTGAGGCGCTCGCGCATTTCCATGATGCGCGGGTTGATGGCCTTCATCTTGGCCATCGAGGAGTAGGCCTTGGCATTGAGCCAGTAGAAGGCGATCTTCAGCAGCAGCACCAGGGCCACGATGGACCAGCCCCAGTTGCCCAGGAAACCGTGCAGCTTGTCCAGCAGCCAGTAAAGCGGCTTGGCCAGGATGGTCAGCCAGCCATAGTCCTTGACCAGCTCCAGGCCGGGGGCCAGAGCCTCCAGGCGCTTTTCGATCTGGGGTCCGGCAAACAGGCGCGCTTCCACGCTCTTGCTCTGGCCGGGCTCGATGGTGCCCACGGGCGTGATCATGCCGACGGCGTAGAGGTTGCTGTCCACCTTGCGCAGGAAGTTCTCGCGCTGCACGCCTTCGGCCAGCAGCCAGGCGCTGGCGAAGTAATGCTGGACCATGGCCACGTAGCCGCCCGAGGACGACTTCTCGACGCTGGCCTTGCCGTTTTCGATGTCCTTGAACTCGACCTTCTGGTACTTCTTCTCGTCGGTGTAGACGGCCGGGCCCGTGAAGGTGGAGTACATGGTGGACTCTTCGCCTTCGGGCTTGTTGCCGTCGCGCACCAGCTGCAGGTACAGCTGCGGGTTCACGGCAGTCGTGCCGGTGTTCACCACTTCATGGCGCACGCCGATGTCGTAGGCACCGCGCTTGAGCGTCCAGATCTTGACCAGCTTCACGCCGCCCATGTCGGGCGACTCGAAGCGAAGCTCCATCTGGTCCTCGCCGTCCTTGAGCTCGCGTGCACCGGGCAGCGCGGTCATGGTCGTCTTGTGCGTGGGGAAACCGCCGCCGATCAGGCCCGACTGGCCCAGATACACACGGTGCACGCTCTCGTCGAACAGCACGACCGGCTTGTCCTTGTGGGCGGAATCGGCGTACTTGAGCAGCTCGGCATGGCGCAGCGTGCCGCCCTGGCTGTCGAAGGTCAGGCGCAGCACGTCGGTGCTGATGGTCACGTTCTGGCGCGGGGCAGCCTCGGGCGCGGCAGCGCCGCCAGGCACTTCGCCGGCACCGGCCGTTGCCGCAGTCGCTGCCGAGGGCACGCTGGCGTCGCCGGGCGCCTTGCCCGTTTCAGGTGCCGGGGCCGTGGCCACGGCCGGCGCGGGGAAGAAAGTGGCCTTCTTGCCGTTGTGCACTTGCCATTTGTCCCATAGCAAGACCAGCGAAAAGCCAAATATCACCCACAGGATGGTGCGGCGAATATCGTTCATGAAGACTTCTTAGGTGAGGAAGGTTGGGTGTTTTCGGGCGCAGCCGTCAGGCTGGTGAACAGCCTGGGCTTGTGCTCTGGCACAGGGTCATGCCCCCCGTCACACCACGGATGACAGCGCGCCAGTCGGCGCAGTGTCAGGTAGGAGCCTACCGCAGCGCCGTGTTGCTCCAGCGCTTCAAGGGAATAGGCAGAGCAGGTCGGCGTGAAGCGGCAGGCCGAGCCCAGCCAGGGACTGAGCATCAGCCGATAGCCACGCACCAGCGCCATCAGCAGCCGCTGCATCATGGCGTGGCTCCGGCAGGCTCGCCAGCGGCAGCGGCCGGCTCCTGCGCTGGCTGAGGCAACCCGGGTGCCGGCTGCGACAGGCGTTTCGCGGCATGGGCGAACAGCTGCTGCAGCTCGGCACGAACCGCCTGCTTGAGCACATCGGACGTGGCGCTCACGAACTGGCGCCGGTCAAAGCCCGAGCGCAATCGCACCACATGCGCGCCATGGAGCATCAAGGCCTCGTGCTCGCCGCCCACGGCGTAGATCTGCCGCTTGATGGTGTGGCGTGTCACCGATCGGCGCGCCCAGCGCTTGGGCACCATGGCACCCAGCCAGGCATCCCGGCGCACCGCGCCAACGCCGAACAGGGCCTGCGGATCTTGCGATCCGGGCCCTGTCGGTGGCGGCATGGCAGCGACCTGCTCCGTCAGAACGAGACGGTGCAGGGCGAAGTGCGCGGTACGCGAAACCGTACCGGCAGCCATGGCGGCCTGAAACTGCGGACGTGTTTTCAGCCGTTGCATTCCAGCACCCCTTTCAGGGGTTCAGTGCAGCGAGCAAACCGCCCAGCAATGGCTGGCCTTAGACGGCCAGACGCTTGCGGCCCTTGGCGCGGCGAGCGTTGATCACGGCGCGGCCGCCCTTGGTCTTCATGCGGACCAGAAAGCCGTGGGTGCGGGCGCGACGGGTCTTGGAGGGTTGGTAAGTACGTTTCATGTTGGTTCCTAGAGAAGGTTCAGTTTTGCACCGGTCCCGTATCCGGCACGCTACACGCAGTGCAGCCAGCAGCCGCCACAAAGGCAAACCGCCAGGCCACCTGCCAAAAATCTGCACGATGCACTTGCCATGTGCGGCCAGGAGCGCGAACCGGGAAGGTTTCGCCCAAGGCAACCAGCAGCAGCATGCAGACCCGATGCAGACGGGCGGGACATATCACCCTGAACACATTCAGGGAAACCCGCGATTATCACAGCGTTGCCCACTTGATGCAATGCCCTTCGAACCCGAAGGATGCCTGCCCATTTTGCGACAGGGCAGAGGACAAGCTCCTGATATTTTGTGGATAACTTCCGCAAAAGCTACAATGGCAGCCTCGCAACAGTTCCTCCTATCCACAACTAGACTTCGACAATGACAGAGGAACCTACGAACGATGCAGGCCAGGGCCTGTGGCAAGTCTGCGTTGAGCAACTGGGGCAGGAAATGCCTGAGCAGCAGTTCAACACCTGGATCAAGCCCCTGACCGCGCACGTCGCCGAAGACTTCTCCAAAGTCACCGTCTACGTGGCCAACCGCTTCAAGCTCGACTGGATCCGCGCCCAATATGCAGGCCGAATCTCGGCCATGCTGGAGTCGCTCTATGGCCAGCCGGTGACACTTGAGTTAGCGCTCGCTCAACGGGAAAGCGTTGTGCGTACTTATGTTCGCCCATCTTCCAGCGAGCGCTCGGCCCCACCGGAAACCATTGTCACCTCGGTGCCCACGGTCACTGGCGAAGACGCGGCAGCGCCGGTCTTCCGTACGCGCCTGAACGCCGCGCTGACCTTTGAAACCCTGGTGGAAGGCACGGCCAACCGCATGGCACGCTCGGCCGCCATGCATGTGGCGGGCTCGCCCGGCCACCTGTACAACCCGCTGTTCATCTACGGCGGCGTGGGCCTGGGCAAGACCCACCTGGTGCATGCCGTGGGCAACAAGCTGCTGGCCGACAAGCCCGACGCGAAAGTTCTCTACATCCACGCCGAGCAGTTCGTCTCGGATGTGGTCAAGGCCTACCAGCGCCGCACTTTTGACGAATTCAAGGAGCGCTACCACTCGCTGGATCTGCTGCTGATCGACGATGTGCAGTTCTTCGCCAACAAGGACCGCACGCAGGAGGAGTTCTTCAACGCCTTCGAGGCCCTGCTGGCCAAGAAGAGCCACATCGTGATGACCTCGGACACCTATCCCAAGGGCCTGGCCAACATCCACGAGCGGCTGGTCTCGCGCTTCGACTCCGGGCTGACGGTGGCCATCGAGCCGCCCGAGCTGGAGATGCGCGTGGCCATCCTGATCAACAAGGCCCGCGCCGAGAACGCCGAGATGCCCGAGGAAGTCGCCTTCTTCGTGGCCAAGAACGTGCGCTCCAACGTGCGCGAGCTCGAAGGCGCGCTGCGCAAGATCCTGGCCTATTCGCGCTTCAACCAGAAGGAAGTCTCCATCCAGCTGGCCCGCGAGGCCCTGCGTGATCTGCTGTCCATCCAGAACCGCCAGATCAGCGTGGAAAACATCCAGAAGACGGTGGCCGACTACTACAAGATCAAGGTGGCCGACATGTACAGCAAGAAGCGCCCGGCCAGCATTGCCCGGCCGCGCCAGATTGCCATGTACCTGGCCAAGGAATTGACCCAGAAGAGCCTGCCCGAGATCGGCGAGCTGTTCGGCGGACGCGACCACACCACCGTGCTGCACGCGGTGCGCAAGATCGCCGGCGAACGCCAGCAGCTGACCGAGCTGAACCAGCAGCTGCACGTGCTGGAGCAAACTCTCAAAGGTTGATGAAAACTCCCCCGTTCAGGCCCTGCGTACGCGGCAAAATGGGGGATTCGAGCGGCAAGAGGGGGCTCATGTGTGAGCCGCCGCTCCCACCGAGACCCGCATCCTTAAATCAGAGGTTGACATGATCGTCCTGAAAGCCACACAAGACAAAGTTCTCGCGGTCCTGCAATCGGTGTCCGGCATCGTCGAACGCCGCCACACGCTGCCCATCCTGGCCAACGTGCTGATCAAGAAGACCGGCAACGCATTGCAGCTGACCACCAGCGACCTGGAAATCCAGATCCGCACCACCGCCGAACTCGGCGGCGACACCGGCGACTTCACCACCACCGTGGGCGCGCGCAAGCTGATCGACATCCTCAAGACCATGCCCGGCGACCAGACCGTGAGCCTGGAGACCCAGCAGGCCAAGATGGTGCTCAAGGGCGGCAAGAGCCGCTTCACGCTGCAGACCCTGCCGGCCGAGGACTTCCCGCTGGTGCAGGAGGCTGCGGCCTTCGGCCCTTCCTTCAGCGTGCCGCAGAAGGTGCTCAAGGACCTGCTGGGCCAGGTCTCCTTCGCCATGGCCGTGCAGGACATCCGCTACTACCTCAACGGCATCCTGTTCGTGGCCGAGGGCAAGCAGCTGTCCCTGGTGGCCACCGACGGCCACCGACTGGCCTTTGCAAGCAGCCAGCTGGACGTGGAAGTGCCCAAGCAGGAAGTGATCCTGCCGCGCAAGACCGTGCTGGAGCTGCAGCGCCTGCTGTCGGATGCCGGCGGCGAGAACCAGCCCCACATCGAGATGCAGTTCGCCAACAACCAGGCCAAGTTCACCTTCGGCGGCATGGAGTTCGTGACCAAGCTGGTCGAGGGCAAGTTCCCCGACTACAACCGCGTCATCCCGCGCAACCACACCAACAGCGTGACCCTGGGCCGCGCCCCGCTGCTGGCCAGCCTGCAGCGCACGGCCATCATGACCAGCGACAAGTTCAAGGGCGTGCGCCTGACGGTGGAGCCCGGCACCTTGCGCGTGGCCTCCAACAACGCCGAGCAGGAAGAGGCCATGGACGAGCTGGACATCGACTACGGTGGCGACACCATCGAGATCGGCTTCAACGTCACCTACCTGATCGACGCCCTGTCCAACATGGGCCAGGACATGATCAGGATCGACCTGCAGGACGGCAACAGCTCGGCGCTGCTGACCATCCCCGAGAACGACAGCTTCAAGTACGTCGTGATGCCGATGCGCATCTGAGCGCGCGCCACACCTACCCGATGCCTGACACATTGCGCAGCCCCTGCACCCGCCGCCCGGTGGCACAAGCCGGTGCAAGGCGCGCAACCACCCTATCCGACTCGTAGCCCGCAGCGCGCGTCCCTACGCACCGCGCCAGCGGCCGAATCGAACATTTTCAAGCGAAGCGACAGCTTCCGACGGAACTACCCCAGGGCCTTCCATGACCGACGAGAACAAGCCAGAAAACCAGACCATTGCCCCCGAAGGCTCAGACTCCAGCGGCTATGGCGAAGGCGCGATCCAGATCCTCGAAGGCCTGGAGGCCGTGCGCAAGCGCCCCGGCATGTACATCGGCGACACCTCCGATGGCACGGGCCTGCACCACCTGGTCTTCGAAGTGGTGGACAACTCCATCGACGAAGCCCTGGCCGGCTACTGCGACGACATCCTGGTCACCATCCATGCCGATGGCTCCCTGTCCGTCATCGACAACGGCCGTGGCATCCCCACGCGCGTGAAGATGGACGACAAGCACGAGCCCAAGCGCTCGGCGGCCGAAATCGCCCTCACCGAACTGCACGCGGGCGGCAAGTTCAACCAGAACAGCTACAAGGTCTCGGGCGGCCTGCACGGCGTGGGCGTGTCCTGCGTGAACGCACTGTCCATCTGGCTCAAGCTCAGCGTGCGCCGCGACGGCGAAGTCTACGAGATCGACTTCTCGCGCGGCCAGGTGCAGAACCGCCCCATCGAGATCGTGGACGGCGTCGAGGTCTCACCCATGCGCGTGGTCGGCAAGAGCGACAAGCGCGGCACCAAGGTCCACTTCCTGCCCGACACGGAAATCTTCACGCAGAACCATGAGTTCCGCTACGAGATCCTGGCCAAGCGCCTGCGCGAACTGTCCTTCCTGAACAACGGCGTGCGCATCCGCCTCAAGGACGAGCGCGACGGCCGCGAGGACGACTTCTCCGGCGCCGGCGGCGTCATGGGCTTCGTGCAGTTCATCAACGCCAACAAGAAGGTGCTGCACCCCACCGCCTTCCACGCCAACGGCACGCGTCCTGCGGAAAGCTACGGCGGCATCCCCGGCACCGAGATCGGCGTCGAAGTCGCCATGCAGTGGAACGACAGCTATGCCGAGCAGGTGCTGTGCTTCACCAACAACATCCCGCAGCGCGACGGCGGCACCCACCTGACGGGCCTGCGCGCCGCCATGACGCGCGTGATCGGCAAGTACATCGAGCAGAACGAGCTGGCCAAGAAGGCCAAGGTCGAGGTCAGCGGCGACGACATGCGCGAAGGCCTGTGCTGCGTGCTGTCCGTGAAGGTGCCCGAGCCCAAGTTCAGCAGCCAGACCAAGGACAAGCTGGTCTCCAGCGAAGTGCGCGCGCCCGTGGAGGACATCGTCGCCAAGGCGCTGACCGACTACCTGGAGGAAAAGCCCAACGACGCCAAGATCCTGTGCAGCAAGATCGTCGATGCCGCGCGTGCCCGCGAGGCCGCGCGCAAGGCCCGCGAGATGACGCGCCGCAAGGGTGTGCTCGACGGCATGGGCCTGCCCGGCAAGCTGGCCGACTGCCAGGAAAAGGACCCGGCGCTGTGCGAGATCTACATCGTCGAGGGTGACTCCGCCGGCGGCTCCGCCAAGCAAGGTCGCGACCGCAAGTTCCAGGCCATCCTGCCGCTGCGCGGCAAGATCCTGAACGTGGAAAAGGCCCGCTACGAGAAGCTGCTGTCCAGCAACGAAATCGTCACCCTGATCACGGCCCTGGGCACCGGCATCGGCAAGGCCACGGCCGAATCGGGCAAGAGCGGCAGCGACGACTTCGACCCCAACAAGCTGCGCTACCACCGCATCATCATCATGACCGACGCGGACGTGGACGGCGCCCACATCCGCACCCTGCTGCTGACCTTCTTCTACCGCCAGATGCCGGACCTGGTCGAGCGCGGCCACATCTACATCGCCCAGCCGCCGCTGTACAAGGTCAAGAACGGCAAGGAAGAGCTGTACATCAAGGACGGCCCCGCGCTCAACCAGTACCTGCTGCGCATCGCGCTGATGAACGCCAGCGTCAGCACCGGCGGCGCCAACCCGCGCACGCTGGACGGCGAGGAACTGGCCAAGCTGGCCAACATGCACCTGGCTGCCGAGACCGTCATCGACCGCCTGTCCAACTTCATGGATGCCGAGGCCCTGCGCGCCATCGCCGACGGCGTGCAGATCACGCTGGATAGCATCGAGGCGGCACAGGCCTGCGCCCCCATCCTGGAGGCCAAGCTGCGCGAGTTGACCACCACGGGCGTGCCCGCCGAGGTCACGGCCGAAATCGATCCGGTCTCCGAAAAGCCCGTGCTGCGCATCAGCCGCCACCACCACGGCAACATCAAGAGCTCCATCCTCACCCAGGAGTTCGTGCGCAGCCACGACTACGCCGCGCTGGCCGACGAAGCCCAGAACTTCAACGGCCTGCTGGGCGAAGGCGCCAAGGTCACGCGCGGCGAAGGCGAGAAGGCCAAGAGCGACAAGGCCACCGACTTTCGCCAGGCCATGCAATGGCTGCTGCACGAGGCCGAACGCACCACGGCCCGCCAGCGCTACAAGGGCCTGGGCGAAATGAACCCCGAGCAGCTGTGGGAGACCACCATGGACCCCACCGTGCGCAGCCTGCTGCAGGTGCAGATCGGCGACGCCATCGAGGCCGACCGCGTGTTCACCATGCTCATGGGCGACGAGGTGGAGCCGCGCCGGGACTTCATCGAGACGAATGCGCTGCGGGCGGGCAATATCGACGTCTGATCCAGCCGAACGGCACACTGCAAAAAGCGCTCTGCAAGGAGCGCTTTTTTCATGGCCGGACCTTGGCGCCCCTGGTCATGTTCACCGCCCGCCAAACTCCTCCCACAGCGCCTGCGTATGCTCGCCCAGCGCGGGCACGGCGCCCATGGCGGCTTCGGCATCCGACAGCGTGGCCGGGGGCAGCAGGGCCTGGATGCTGCCGGTGGGCGTGGCCACCTCGCGCCAGCGTTCACGCGCCTGCAGCTGGGGATGGTCCCAGACCGCGTGCATGTCGTTGAGCGGCGCGTTGGCGATGCCGCCTGCATCCAGGCGCTGCATGGCCTGTTCGCGGCTCAGGGGGGCCAGCGCGGAGGCAATCACCGCATCGAGTTCCTTGCGGTGCGCCACGCGCTGCAGGTTGGTGGCAAAGCGCGTG
This sequence comes from Delftia sp. CH05, assembly GCF_009827015.1. Lineage (NCBI taxonomy): Bacteria > Pseudomonadati > Pseudomonadota > Betaproteobacteria > Burkholderiales > Comamonadaceae > Delftia > Delftia sp. CH05. The sequence goes on from NZ_WUMG01000001.1 coordinate 78,979, forward strand.
TCCTGCGCCAGCGCGGGCTGCTGCAGCACATGGGCGCAGAAGCTGTGCCATTCGCGGTCGTTCTGCAGGCCGAAGATCAGGCTCTGGCCATCACCGGCCGTGTACTGGCCATAGGGCGCGATGGAAGGGTGGGTCAGCCCGCTGCGCGCAGGCGCCGTGCCGCCGTAGTGGGCGAAGTTCAGCGGGTAGGACATCCATTCGGCCAGCGCCTCCAGCATGGACACCTCCACGCGCAGGCCCCGGCCGGTGCGGGCGCGCTGCAGCAGGGCGGACAAAATGCCCGAGTAGGCATACATGCCGGCCGCGATGTCAGCGATGGAAATGCCCACGCGCGCGGGATGGTCGGGCGTGCCCGTGACCGAGATCAGGCCGGCTGCCGCCTGGATCAGCAGGTCATAGGCCTTCCTGTCACTGAGCGGGCCGCCCTCGCCATAGCCCGATATATCGCAGACGATGAGACGCGGATATTTCTCATGCAGGCTGTCGAAATCCATGCCCATTCTCTGCATGGCACCCGGGGCCAGGTTCTGGATCAGGATATCGGCGTTTTCCAGTATTTTCCCGACGATATGCTGCCCCTCGGCAGTCTTGATATCCGCAGCCAGGCTTTGCTTTCCCCGATTGGCCCAGACAAAAAAGGATGATTCACCATGGACCTTGTCGTCATAGCCCCGTGCAAAATCCCCATCGGGCAATCGCTCCAGCTTGATGACCCTGGCACCCAGGTCCGCCAGCTGCCGGCTGGCAAAAGGCCCTGCCACGGCGTGTTCCATGGCCAATACCGTCAAACCATCCAATGGGCGTGTCTGCATTTTCTTGAACGAGGCGAATATTCGATTCGCCGCATTCTAGAAGTGCGACCATCACCCAGCCAGTCGGCATTTTCTAAGCGGAATTCCAAATCTTCTAAGACAGGGATTCCTGCACGGCGCCTTCCTCGGGCAAAGGCTGGGCCGCCACATAGGCCACGAAATCGCGGGCATAGGCGGGCAGGGTTTCGGGTTCGCGCGTGACCACCTTCTGCTCGCGCTGCGCCCAGGCCTCGTCCAGGCCCACGGCAGCCAGCCTGCGCGCCTGCAGCGCCGGCCGGGCAATGGAGCGCGGCACCAGCGCAATGCCCACGCCTTCCTGCACGCACTGCAGCACGGCCTCGAATGTTGGTGCGTGCACACGTACCCTTGGATTCATGCCCAGCCTGGAAGCCATGCCTTGGAGGTAGAGGAAGTTGCTGGTCTTGCGGCCGATCGAGACCAGGTCGTAGGTCAGCGCGGTTTCCAGCGGCACCCTGCTGCTGGCGGCCAAGGGGTGGCCAGCGGGCACCACAAACACCAGTTCATCGTGGCCATAGGTGATGGCGTGCAGGCCATGCAGATCGATCTGGCCGGCCACCAGGCCCACATCGGCACTGCCGTCGAGCAAGGCGCGCACCGTGTCTTCGCTCAGGCGCTCCTCCAGGTCCACATTGACGTTCGGATAATGGGCCAGATAACGGCTGAGCACGGGCGCAATTCCCGTCAGCGTGCTGCTGTTGGCAAAGACGCGGATATGGCCCGATATTCCGTTGATGTGTCTTTGCATTTCTCCGTGCAAGCGGTCCACGCTGCCAAAAATGGAATCGGCGTATTTCTTGACCGTCATTCCTGCCGGGGTCAGCACCATGCCTTTGGACGTTCTTTCAAACAGCGATGCACCCATGGCCTGCTCCAGATTCTTGAGCCGGTAGCTGGCAGATGGCGCCGTCAAATGCATTTCAGCCGCGCCTGCGCTGAGGCTTTTGGCCTGGGCAATGGCAAGGAAAACCCTGAGATCCGTCAATTCATATCGCATCCGTTGCATGCCCGCCGGGAGCATTTCCTTGGTGTTAGACGGTTTCTAACCGCCCTATCAATGATTCGACTGGCTGCATTGGCCGCGCATTTCTATAGTCGGCGCCAGGAGACAACGGAGAAAATTATGGACTTCAAGACGGCAAGACGCCAAACCCTTCTCACCGCCCTGCTTCTGGCCGCCGGCGCGGCCGCAGCGCAGGACTATCCGGCGCGCCCCATCAAGCTGGTGATTCCCTACGCGGCAGGCGGCCCCACCGACACCTTTGGCCGCGCCATGGCCGATGTCTGGAGCCAGAAGCTGGGCACGCCCGTGGTGATCGAGAACCGCACGGGCGCCGGCACCCTGGTGGGCACGGAGGCGGTTGCCAAGGCAGCCCCTGACGGCTACACCCTGCTGCTGACCACGGTGGCGCATGCCGTCAATCCCTACATCCACGACAAGCTGGGCTACCGCACGGAGGAAGACTTCGCGCCCGTGGGATTGCTCGCCAGGGCGCCGCTGGTGCTGGTGGTGGACAAGCGGCTGCCCGTGCAGAGCCTGCCGGATTTCCTGGCCTATCTGCGGGCGCGGCCCGGCCAGGTCAACTATGCCTCGGCGGGCGTGGGCAGCGCTCCGCATCTGGGTGCGGAGCTGCTCAACCTGATGGCGGGAACCCGGGCCCAGCATGTGCCCTACCGGGGCAGTGCGCCGGCCATACAGGACCTCATCGGCGGGCACCTGGCCTTCATGCTGGACAGTGCGCCCACGGGCCTGGCCCAGGTCAAGGCGGGCACGGTGCGCCTGCTGGCCACCACCATGGCCCAGCGCCTGCCGCAGACGCCCGACACGCCTGCCATTGCCGAGCAGGTGCCCGGCTACGAGGCCTATACCTGGAACGCCGTGTTCGCCCCCGCAGGCACGCCGCCAGCGCTGATTGCCCGCCTGCAGTCCAGCCTGCAGGCCACGGTGGACGATGCCGGGCTGCAGAAAAAGGCCTACGACATGGGCCTGGTGCTGGAAAAGCAGCCGCGCCCCCAGGCGCTGGCCGCCTTCCTCAAGCAGGAGCTGGACAAATGGGGCAAGGTCGCCCGGGCCGCCCACATGAGCGCGAACTGAGGAGAGTCGCCATGCCACGCCACCCATCCCTGTGCGCCCAGCGCTACTTTGACGACTTCGCGCTGGGCGAGGTCTTCGCCCTGCCCTCGCGCACCATGACCGATGCCCTGTTCGCCGCCTTCCAGCTGGCCAGCGGCGACAACCATCCCGTGCACTACGACGTGGAGTACTGCCGCGCGCGCGGCATGCCCCACATGCTGGCCCACGGCTACCAGGTGGCCATACAGACGGCGGCAGGCGCCGGCCTGTTCCCACACATGGTCGAGGAATCGCTCAAGGGCTTTCTGGAGCAGGGCAGCCGCTTCCTGGCCCCTGTCTATGTGGGCGACACGCTGTACTGCACGCTGACGGTGTCCGAGCTCAAGCCCGGCAACACCACGGGCGTGCTGACCCTGGCCACCGAGGTGCTGAACCAGCGCGCCGAGCGGGTGTCCGACGGGTTTCAGAAATACCTGCTGAGGAAGCGGCCGGCCTGAAGGCCAGGGGATGGATGCAGGGGCAGCGTCTCCCAAAGACCCGCCCCCTCGCTTGGCTACGCCGGCGCGGCAACCGCCGCCGGGCTTTCTGGCGAAAAATAGCGGCCCTGCACACGCCCATCCCCCACCATGAGATCCCCCATCAGCATCGTCGACGTCGACCGCCTCGACTCCTGGAGCAAATACAAGCCCGGCATGTGCGACAGCTGTGCGGCCAACTGCTGCACCATGCCGCTGGAGGTGCAGCTGCCCGATCTGGTGCGGCTGGAGCTGGTGGATCCGTTCGAGGTGGACAACGTGGAGCCCAAGCTCATCGCCAAGCGGCTGATGAAGATGCGCTTGATCGACCACTACAACCCCAAGCACAACATCTTCACCATGGCGCGGCGCGCCAGCGGGGACTGCAATTTTCTGGATGCCAAGTCGCGGCGCTGCACGGTCTACGACAAGCGGCCCGAAACCTGTCGCCTGCACCCCAAGAAGGGCCCCAAGCCCGGCTTTTGCGCCTACGGTCACAAGGACCGCTGAAACGGCTTCAGGCCGTGGGCAACCCGGGCAGCCAGATGCGCGCCTGCAGGCCCGGATGCATGTTCTCGAAGCCCAGCTTGCCGCCGTGCAGCTGCACGATGGCCAGCACGCTGGCCAGGCCCAGGCCATAGCCTTCGCGGTCCGATTCGGCGCGGTAAAAGCGGGTGCTCATCTTCTCGCGCGTCTGCGCGTCCACACCGGGGCCTCGGTCCTGCACGATGATTTCCACGCCCCAGGCGCCGCCGTCCATGCCGTGTTCGTGGGCCACGCCCGCGCGCAGCAGCATGTCGGCGCCGTGGTCGCTGTCGGGCAGTGATCCGTACTTGATGGCGTTGTCCACGAGGTTGGCCACGGCGCTGGCCAGCAGGTCGCCGTCACCCAGCGCCATGGGCGTGCCCTCGACCTCCAGGCGCAGCACGCCGCCTGCGTCCTCGACCAGCGGTTCGTAGAACTCCACCACGTCGACCAGCAGGGCACGCAGGTCCACGGGCGCGAAGTTCTTGCGGCTGGCGCCGCTTTCCACTTCGGCAATCTGCAGCAACTTGTCGAAGACCACGCCCAGCTCGGCCACTTCCTGGGCCACCAGCGCCAGCGTCTCGTTCTTTTCCTCGGGCGTGGCCTGCTGGGCATTGCGCAGGCGCAGCAGGATGCGCGTCAGCGGCGTGCGCAGGTTGTGGGCGATGGTGTTGGAGACATGGCGTATGCCGTCCATCAGCAGTTCCAGCCGGTCCAGCATGGTGTTGATGTCGCGGTTGAGCAGCGTGAACTCATCGTCGCGGCGCGTGACCGGAATGCGCTGGCGCAGGTCGCCCGTGGCCACGCGCGCCATGGTGCTGCGGATGTCGGCGGCCCGCTCTTCCACCACGCGCCGGAAGGCCCCGGCGCCCAGTACGGCCATGCCCAGGGCCACCAGGCCGGCCAGCAGGCTGGCGCGGCCGAACAGCTCCTCCACATCGCTTTGCACCTGCATGTCGCTGCCCACGGCCAGCAGCTTGCCGTCGGACAGCTGGGCCACGGCCACGCGGCCCGCGATGATGCGGCCGTTGCGCCGCACCTTGAGATCGCGCACGCCCATCTCCGTCAGGCGGCGTGCGGGCACCACGTCGGCGTTGCCGATGATGGGATTGCCGTCGCCATCCATGAGGATGAGGATTTCGGTATCGGTGTTGACGCCGTCCAGCAGGGTCTGCTGGATCTCGGCCTCCAGCGCGGGCTCGCCGTACTTGTCGCGGTGCTCGACCAGGCGGCGCATGTGGTTCTCGGCCTGCCGGTCCATGCGCATGCGCAGCACGCCCACGGTCTGCACGTAGAACACCGACAGCACGATGGACATGGTCAGCACCAGCAGCACGCCGTAGGTCAGCGCCAGCCGGAAGGCCGTGGAGCTCCAGGGCTTGGCCAGCGACATGGGATCAGGCCACCTGCGGCAGGTCCTGCGGCCGGTCCGACAGGCTGTAGCCCACGCCGCGCACGGTGTGGATCAGCGCGGGCTCGAAGCCCTTGTCCACCTTGCCGCGCAGGCGGCTGATGTGCACGTCGATGACATTGGTCTGCGGGTCGAACCGGTAGTCCCACACCGACTCCAGCAGCATGGTGCGCGTGACGATCTGGTGCGCGTGCTGCATCAGAAAGGCCAGCAGGCGGAACTCGCGCGGCTGCAGCGCCAGCGGCTGGCCCGCGCGCTCGGCGCTGCGCGTGAGCAGATTCAACCGCAGGTCGGCCAGGCGCATCTCGCGCGCAGGGGCCGGGATCTGGGCGCGGCGCACCAGGGCCTCCAGGCGTGCCGAGAGTTCGGAGAAGGCAAAGGGCTTGGTCAGGTAGTCGTCGCAGCCGGCCTTGAGGCCGCGCACGCGCTCGTCCGTGGCCGACAGGGCGCTGAGCACCAGCACCGGGGTCTGCTTGCCCATGGAGCGCAGCGTCTGCAGGATCTGCAGGCCGTCGAAGCCATTGGGCAGCATGCGGTCGAGGATGATCACATCCCAGCTCTCGCCCACGGCCATGGCGATGCCCTGCACACCATCGCTGCACACCGCCACCTGCGCGCCCTGCTGGCGCAGGCCTTCGGCGATGTAGCGCGCGTTCAGCGCGTCGTCTTCGATGATGAGATAGCGGTACATGCGGGCGGCAGGGCCTGACTCGAAACTGAGGCAGACACTATACGGCGCGCCAGACTCCGCCGAGACCGGTGGGGGTGCCGGCATGTTGACCACCTCTTTCCAGGTAGGGGCAGGGCCGCGCGGCATCCCAGAGCACCGCGCCGCATGAAACCGTCAGGGCGCAGCCCACATCGGCAGATCGCCGCTGGCCACGCGCACCTGCCACTCGGCCAGCATCATTTCCTTGACCAGGTCCAGGTGCTCCAGGCGGTGCTCGTTGATCGATCCCAGCGAATCGATCAGCTCCAGGATGGAGCCCTGGCCCAGCTTGTAGGCATCCTGGGCCATCTGGTTGAGCGGCGCGATCTGGGCCAGGCCCTGCTTTTCGTAGGCGCGCACGGCATCGCGGCGCAGCTTCAGCTGCCTGATGGCGCGCTGCAGCTCGGTACGCGCCTCGATCAGCGCGGCGTCGTAGCGCAGCTGGGCCTGCTCGGCCTCCACCTGGGCACGCGCGATGGGGCCTTCACGGCGATCGAACAGCGGCAGCTCCACCGACACGCCGATCTGGTTGTAGTTGCCGTCCAGCCGGTTGCGCACCCGCGCCACGCTGATGCTGGGCGTGGGCAGGGCTTCGCGGCGTTCCAGCTCGACCTTGTGGCGCAGCTGGTCCAGCTCGGCCTGGGCGGCCACCAGGGCCGGCAGGCGCAGGCGCGCGGCCTCCCAAAGTTCCTGCTCGTGCAACAGCTGGGCCACGGGAACGGCCTGCAGGCTGCCTGTGGCGCGCGGCGCCCATTGGGGCAGGGCGGCCAGGGCGGCGGCGTGCGAGGCGGCATCCTGCCAGTCCGACTGGGCCTGGCTGACCTGCATGGCCATCTGGGCCTGCTGCAGGCTCAGGCGCGCGCCGTCATAGCGGCTGCGCGCACCGGCCTCGATCTGTCCGCGCACGATATTGCCCGCGCTGTTCAGGGCCTCCTGCGCCTCTTGCCAGACCTTCAGGCGCTGCTGCGTCATCAGCAGGTCGATGAAGGCCGTGGCTGCATCGTTGAGCGTGGTGGCCACGGCCACCTCGACATTGGCACGCGCCGCCGTCTCGCCCTTGCGCGCGTTCTCCATGCGCAGGCGCCGCTGGCCGAAAATGGGCAGCGGCTGCTCGATGCCCCACTGCTTCTCGCCCGGCTTGCTGCTGTACGACGCCGAAGGATTGGGAAACGCCGCCGCCGTGCGGCTGTCCGCCTGCGCAATCCCGATCTGCAGCCGCTGCGCAGCCAGCTGGGGCTGGTTGCGCACCACCATCTGCAGATACTCCTGCATCCCCACCGGCTGCTGCGGCGCAGCCGCCGGAGCCACCTCGGAGGCAGGCGCCGCAGTGATGGCCGGCACAGCCGCCCCGCCCGGTACAGCGGGTACAGCGGGTACAGCGGGTACAGCGGGTACAGCCTGCTGCGCAAGCGCAGAACCCGCCCCGCAGCACAGCGCCACAGCCACAAACAGGGCCCGATAACGGGCGCTGCCTGCAAAACCGGCGCGACCAAAAGCCAGGGACGCCGAGCAAGAGCCGCCTCGCGGCGAGGGCGTCGTCCCCCCCGCGAAGCGAGAGGGGGAAGCGGCGCAGCCGCTCAGGGGGTGCTTACTCTTTTTCATCGAGTTCTTCCTGCGTCAACATGTTCTTGGGGCCCAGCAGCGCATAGAGCACGGGCAGCAGCACCAGGGCCACCAGGGGCAGCACCACCATGCCGCCCACGATCACGGAGGCGAAGGGCTTTTGCGTCTCGCTGCCCACGCCCGTGGACAGCGCCATGGGCAGCAGGCCCAGCAGCGCCAGCAGCGCCACGAGCACGATGGAGCGCATGCGCTCGGCAGCGCCCTCGACCAGGGCCTGCATCATGGGCATACCCTGCCGTCGCAGCTCCTCCACGGCCGAGACCACCAGCAGCCCGGCCAGCGCCACCTGCCCCAGCAAGGCAATGAAGCCGATGGCCGCGCTGATGGACAGCTCGATGCCCGCCAAGTGCAGGGCCGCGATGCCGCCCACCATGGTGAAGGGCGCGCACAGCAAGATGATGCCGGCGCTGCGCGCCTGGCCCAGCGCGCCGAACAGCAGGGCGTAGACGATGATCAGCGACAGCGGCACCACGATCTTCAGGCGTGCGGCCGCGCGCTGCTGGTTCTCCCACTCGCCGCCCCAGACGGCCTGGTAGCCCTCGGGGATCTTCACGTTCTTCTTGAACGTGGCCAGCGTGTCCTTGACCACGGAGCCGATGTCGCGGCCTTCCACGTTGAACTTGAGCGCCATGTAGCGCGCATTGCCTTCGCGGAAGATGGAGGAGTTGCCGATCTTGATGGCGACCTGGCCCACGGAGTGCAGCGGCACCGAGCCGCCCGCAGCGCCATTGGGCAGGGGGATGGCGATGTTGCGGATACGCTCCTCATCCATGCGGTCCACATAGGGCAGGCGTACGCGCACGGGCACGGGGTACTCGCCCTCCCACAGCGTGGTGGAGATGTTGCCGGCCAGCGCCGCTTCCAGCGTCTTTTGCGCGGTCTCCATGGCAATGCCCTGGCGCGCCAGCGCCTGGCGGTCGAACTCCACGTGCACCTGGGGCGCAGGCGCGTCGCGGTACAGGCCCAGGTCGACCACGCCGTCGATGTCCTTCACCAGGTCCACGGTCTGCTGCAGGATGGAGCGCAGCTGCGGAATGTCGGGGCCGAAGACCTTGAGCACCACCTGGCCGCGCGCGCCGGACGTCGATTCCTCCACGCTGTCGCGGATGGGCTGGGCGAAGTTGAACGACACGCCCGGAATCTCGCTGAGCGTGGCGCGCATCTGCTCGATGAGCTGGGGCTTGGTCAGGCCCTTGCGCCATTCGCCGTGGCCCTTCAGGCGCACCAGCACCTTGGCCAGGTTCAGCGTCTCGTTGTCGGTGCCGGACTCGGGACGGCCCTGCTCGGTGGTGACGGTGATGACCTCGGGGAAGGTCTTCAGGCGCAGGCGCACGTCGCGCAGCACTTCCTGGCCCTTTTCCAGCGAGATCGATGCCGGCATCTGCACCAGCACGTAGGCGTCGCCTTCATCGAGCTCGGGCAGGAATTCCGTGCCCAGCCAGGCGGCCGACAGGCCGGCCGCCACCAGGATGGCCAGCGAGGCGACCACCACCATGACACGGCGCCGCCCGGCGCCCAGCAGGCTGCCGATCCAGTGCTGGTAGCCGTGGTGCGCGCGGTCGAAGATCTTGGGCTCTTCCACCATCACGTGCTGGGGCTTGAGGAACAGCGCGCACAGCGCCGGCACCAGGCCCATGGCGAAGACCAGGGCACCCAGCAGCGCGAAGCTGTAGGTCATGGCCAGCGGACGGAAGATGCGGCCCTCGATGCTTTCCAGCGAGAACACGGGGATCAGCGCCGCGATCACGATGGCCATGGCGAACAGCGTGGGCTTGGCCACGGCCACGGCCGAGTCGATGATGATGTGGCGCATGTCCGCCTGCGTCTGCGGCTTGCGCAGGCGGGCGTTGCGGATGATGTTCTCGGCCAGCACCACGGCGCCGTCCACCATGATGCCGAAGTCGATGGCGCCCATGGAGATCAGGTTGGCCGGCATGCCCAGCAGGTGCAGGCCGATGAAGGCCACCAGCAGCGACAGCGGGATCACCGTGGCCACGATCAGCGAGCCGCGCAGGCTGCGCAGGAACAGCCACAGCACGCCCACGATCAGCGTGGCGCCGAACAGCAGGTTGTGCTGCACCGTGCCCAGCGTGTGGCCGACCAGGTCGGAGCGGTCGTAGTTGGTCTCCATGTGCATGCCCTCGGGCAGGCCGCCGTCATTGAGCGCGGCCACCTTGGCATGGATCTGGTCCAGCACCACCGAGGGGTTCTCGCCGCGCTTGAGCAGCACGATGCCCTGGACCACGTCGTCGGCATCGTCCATGCCCACCGAGCCCTGGCGCGGCGTGTGCGACTGCACCACGCGCGCCACGTCGCCAATGGTCACGGGCGCGCTGCCGCGCATGGCCACGACCACGCCCTGGATCTCCTGCGGCGTGCGCAGCAGGCCGATGCCGCGGATGATCAGCGACTGCTCGCCGCGGCGCATCAGGCCGCCGCCCACGTTGCGGTTGGACTTGGACAGGGCATCGCTCACGTCTTCCAGCGACAGGCCCAGCGCATACAGCTTCTCGGGATCGACCTCGACGTGGTACTCCTTGACGAAGCCGCCGATGCTGACCACGTCGGCCACGCCCTGCACCTGCTTGAGCACGCGCACCACGCGCCATTCCTGCTCGGTGCGCAGCTGCGCCAGCGTGTGGCGGTCGCTCTTCAGGCGGTAGTAGAAGATCTTGCCCAGCGGCGTGTAGTCGGGCGCCATCTCGGGCGTGACGCCGTCGGGCAGATTGGCCTGGGGCAGGCGCTGCGACACCTCGGCGCGCGCATGGAAGCTGTCGGCCTCGTCATTGAAGACGAGGTTGATCATGGCCAGGCCGAAGTAGCTCTCCGAGCGCAGCGACACCAGGCCCGGCGTGCCGTTGAGCTCGCGCTCCAGCGGCTGGGTGATCTGGCGCTCCACCTCCTCGGGGGCCAGGCCCGGCGCCTGGGCAATCACGCCCACCTGCACATTGGTCACATCGGGATAGGCCTCGATGGCCGTGTGCAGGTACGAATACACGCCATAGATGGCGATGATCAGGGTGGCGCACAGGGCGACGAGCCGCCGGTGCACCACAAACGCTATCAGGGAACGCAGCATTGATGGGACTCCTTGCCGCGATCAGAGCAGCTGGCTGGCTGCGCCGTCGAGCAGCAGGCCACCGCGCACGACGATCTTCTCACCCGACTTCAGGCCCGACACCACGGGCACCATGCCGCGCGAGGGCCGGCCCAGCACCACGGTGCGGGCCTCGAACTGCAGCTCGCCGGTCTGCACGAAGACGATGCTGCGGCTTTCATCCTTGATGAGCACGGCCGTCACGGGGATCAGCATCTCGTGCTCGTTGGAGACCTGCAGGCCCACGCGCGCCTGCATGCCGGAACGCAGCACGGGGTTTTGCGCATCGAGCTGCACGATGACGGAGGCGCGGCGCGATTCCTTGTCCAGCGTGGCGCCCAGGTGGCGCACCGTGCCGGTCAGGGGCTTGGGCAGCTGCGGCACATCGACCTGCACGGCACTGCCCAGGCGGATGCCGGGCAGATCGCTTTCGAAGACATCGGCCACCACGTTCATGGCGGCGGGATCGCCGATCAGGAACAGCTCGCCGCTGGGCTCGACCGAGGCGCCGACCACGGCCTTGCGCTCGGCCACCACGCCGGCGCGCGGCGCACGCAGCACCAGCCGGTCGCCGCCGCCTTGCCCCAGCAGCGCCGACGTGCCCTGGGCACGCGCGAGCTCCTGGGCCGACTCGCGCAGCTTGGCCTGGGCCGCACGCAGATCCACTTCCACGCCCACGCCCTTGTCCACCATGGTCTGCTGGCGCCGCACTTCCACGGTTGCCACGTCATGCGCGCTGCGGGCAGCTTCCACTTCGTAGCGCACGCGCAGCGCCTCGGGGCTGACCAGGGTGGCCAGCTCGTCGCCGGCCTTGACGATGTCGCCCACGTGGGCACGCACGGACACCACGCGCGCGGCCAGCGGCACCGAGACGGTGGCCACGCGGTCCTCGGCAAAGGTCACGCGCGCCGGCGCCCAGGCCATCTGCGTGCCCTGCGGATCGGCCACCGCGGCGATGTCCAGCATCTTCAGCGACTCGGGCTTGACCCGCACCACGCCGGCGGGCGCGGGTGCCTGCGCGGCAGGCTCGTTCTGTGCCGATGCCTTGGATGCATCGCAGCCCGCCACAAGGCAGGCCACGGCGATGACGGCGCATGCCGAGGCCGCCGGAAACCGGGCTGCCGTGGGCAGGCCCGCAAGTGTCTTGATCATTCTTGCCCCTTCAATCCATGCCTGGAGCGCAGGGACTGCAGCGAGCCGACCCTTGTCTCCTGAGATGAAACAGATGCTAGAAAACGCATCTTCCGGCGTGCGTGAAGCCTTCATTACCGTTTGGTAAGGCACTCGCATGCCCTGGGCTCGCCCCCGGGACCTGTCCCCGGCGGGGATGGTCTGTGCCTTTGCCGGACTTTTGCGAGATCCGGCGCGGTCCGCGGCGCACAGCCTGCGCGGCCCCGGACCTGCCGCCTGGCGTGGGACCCAGGCCAGGCCGCAGCGGCGGCAGACCTGTGGATATCCCGGGGAAAAATGTGCCCTGCAAAGCCAGAGATCTGCACAAGCCCTGTTTTCCACAGTGATGACAACTTCCATCACCTTCTGCAAATTGCAGCAAACCTGAATCCGCGAAAAATTCGTTGCAAATCAACGATGAATCGCGACAATTACTCAATCAATCCACAGGTATGCCAACAGCATGCACACAAGATTGACCACAGGCCGCACACCCTGGCAGCTGTGGGCAAGACTGTGGATGCAGCCACGCGCACAGCCATCAACGGCCATGGGAACAATCCAGGAACAGCCGGTGGACAGATGTCCATCCCGGCCACCGATACCCACCTGTACGCACATGCGATTGGCGGGTGCAGTGATCCATATGACGTGCAGCTTGTAGGCTGTACGGCATACGAAAAACGCGCTTTGTGCGCTGTATTCCATAAGATTTCGCATCTTATTTAATACATATCACTGTACGAATCCTTATAAACAGACGGACCAAAGTGATCCATCTGGTCGAAATACGCCGAAATGCATGAAAAAAAATGGGCTGACCAAGCCCTGAAATCCTTCGATGACGTGGTCGGAGCCATCCCAGGGTTCCGAAATCGTGAGGGGCAGCGAAAAATGGCGGCCCAGGTCGCGCAGACCTTGAGCCAGGCCCAGCTGGGAAAAATCGATGAGGGCGCGCCGGAGCCCACCCGGTCCATTGCCGTGGTGCAGGCCGGAACGGGGGTGGGCAAATCGCTGGCGTACAGCATTCCCGCCATTTCGATGGCGCTGGCGCGCGGCACCCGGGTGCTGATTTCCACGGCCACCGTGGCGCTGCAGGAACAGCTGGTGAACAAGGATCTGCCCGCGCTGGCCCAGCAGCTGGAGCAGCCTTTCAAGTTCGCGCTGGCCAAGGGCCGGGGCCGCTTTGTCTGCAAACTGAAGCTGGAGCGGCTGGCCAGCACCGGCGAGGCCCAGGACGAGGATCTGGACGATCTGTTCGCCGAGGAAAAGGCCCAGGCCCAAAGCCGCGTGGCACGCCCGGCCCTGGAGCTGGAGGCGCGCATGCAGTTCTACAAAAACATGGCCAACGCGCTGGCCAGCCAGGCCTGGGACGGCGACCGCGACTCTCTGGAAACCCCGCCCGAGGCCGAGGCCTGGAGCCCCGTGGCGGCCGAATCCTCGTCCTGCACGGGCAAGCACTGCCCGGCCTTCAGCAACTGCGTCTACTACGAGCGCCGCAAGGACTTGGTGGCCGCCCAGGTCATCGTGGCCAACCACGATCTGCTGCTGTCCTCCCTGGGCGCGCGGCTGCTGCCCGAGCTGGACAACTGCCTTCTGGTGCTGGACGAAGCCCACCATCTGCCCGCCACGGCGCTGGGCCAGTTCGCCGGCGAGATGGACCTGAGCCGCCTGGGCTGGATAGACAAGCTGACCAGCCGCGCCCTGCGCGTGAATACCCTGGTCGAAGTGGAGGAACTGGCCGACCTGCCCAGCCATGCAAGCCAGCTGCGCCAGCAGCTGCAGGAACTGGCGCGCCTGGTGATGGAGCTGTACGGCGATACGCTCAAGTCACAAAAGGACAGCTGGGGGCCGGCCCGGGTGCGCGTGCCGCGCGGCATGCTGCCCGAGCCCCTGCTGGAGCCGCTGGGCCGGGCGGCCCACCATGCCAACAGCTTTCTCGACGCGCTGCGCGCCATCTCCAAGGCGCTGCGCGCCGCCATCAAGGACAATCCAGAGGAAGCACGCAGGTTGTCTACAGCTTATGCACAGGTTGGCGCACTGGCACCCCGCCTGGAATCCGTCTATGACACGGCCCAGTTGCTGATGCAGCAGCCGGCGCAGGATGACGACAGTAGCCGCGTGCCCAATGCCAAATGGTTCACGTTGGAGACAGATGGCGAGTACATCGTGGTCAAGGCCCATGCCAGCCCCATCCTGCCCGGCGCCACGCTGCGCCATCACCTGTGGTCCCAGGTGCGCGGCGCGGTGCTCACGTCGGCCACCTTGACCAGCTGTGGACAATTCGACTTCTTCCTGCGCGAGGCCGGCCTGCACGACGATGCGGCCGTGACCACGCTGGAAGTGCCCAGCCCCTTCGACTACGCGCGACAGGGCACGCTGGTGGCGCGCGAAACCGTGGCCGATCCGAAGGAAGCCGCCCGCTTCACCCAGGAGATGGTGGACGCGCTGCTGGGCGACCTGTCCCGTGTGCAGGCCGGCGCCCTGGTGCTGTTCACCTCGCGCGAGCAGATGCGCCTGGCGGTGGATGCGCTGTCCACGGCCATGCGCTCGCAGGTGCTGGTGCAGACGGCCATGCCCCGCGCCCTGCTGCTGGCCCGCCACCGCGATGCCGTGGAGATGGGCGAGCCCTCCATCATCTTCGGCATGCAGTCCTTCGGGGAGGGACTGGACCTGCCCGGCGCACTGTGCGAGTCCCTGTTCATCACCAAGCTGCCCTTTGCCCCGCCCGACGACCCCGTGGGCGAGGCCCGCGCCGAATGGCTGCGCAGCAGCGGCCGCAACCCCTTCAACGAACTCGTGGTGCCCGCCACGGCGATACGGCTGGCCCAGTGGGTGGGCCGCGCCATCCGCACCGAGGAAGACCAGGCCCATGTCTACTGCTATGACCGGCGCCTGGTGAACACCAGCTATGGCCAGCAGCTGCTCAAGGGCCTGCCGCCCTTTGCCCTGCAGCGCCGCCCGGCACGCTGAGACGAAAGCTGTGGAAAGAACGGGGAAACCAGCCCCTCTCCGTTTCCTCCACCTCGCTCCATCCACATAAGCCCTTGATTTCAGGCAATTTTCCTGAAAACCATCCTCCCGATTGCCCACAGGCCATTTGCACACAGCCTGTGGGCAACTTCACTCCACGGGATCCGTTCATGCATGCGGCGCCCGGCAACAGGTTCAAAGGACCTGCGCGACCTCGCAGGCCACACCTGCCGACCACCCCCGGAGATCACGGCCCACAGGCCATCAGGCGGCCCCAGGAAGCGCTTTGGCGCCCCTGCAGGGGTCCTGGCATCTGCCTGGTGTTTGCGCTGTCTGCGGGCCGTTGGAGAGACGGCCTGATTCCCATCCTTTCTCCCTGCAGTGCTGCAGCCATCACTTTTCGTGATTGCCCTTGCCAGTGCTGGATCAGCTGCTCCTGATTCGGATGCACAGGCCGCTTGCAGGGCCCAGATCAAGGATTGAATTTTTTTGAATGAACAACGGCGGCCTCTGGCGTGTCCGCATGTGCCCGTGCGAGAGACGCCGTTTCCTCGAAGTTTTCCCTGGTTGTTCACAGCCTGGCGTGAAAAAGGCCGTCGTTCACCTGCATGCCAACCGGGTGACGGGTGACGTCTTGTCTTCATGAGCAAGGCCATCGCCCAGGAGTCTTGCGGATTTTTTGCAGACAGGCGCGCCAATTTCGCTGGAGCGCAGTCCTTCTTTGCACTTGCCTGGCTCCAGCCAAGCTCACGCGTCTGTTTTTTTGGCAAACCTGGCTGCCTTGGCTTCCCGGCGTGACTTCGCCTTTGGTTGTTCTTTGATCTTCTTATAAAGAATAGTCGTAGTAGTAGAGGCATGATATCTCTGTGGATAACTGCCATTACCTTAAAAAAAACAAGGATCTAGCGTACTGAAAAACATGTGGTCAACGCCCTGTTCCTGGTGTCTTGCCAACGGGGATAGATTGCATGTCACGGATTTTTCTGTGGATAACTTGAAAGTTGATCATCTTCTATCCACAGTTTTACATGACAGGCTTTTTTTGTGATGTTTTCTCGTAAGTTATTGATTTAAAAGAAATTTAAGCGTTTACCACTCAGAAGGCAGACCTGTGATGCATGGATGAACACAGGGTCTGACCATGCTGTGATCTGTTGACAAGCAGCTTTTCCTGGGTAAGGGGGCTGCTTTTTTTATCCAGATCGGCGTTCGTGCTGTGAAAAACCGAGCTCGGCTGTTATTCCTATTTCTTCTATTTTTTAATTAGTAGTAGTAGTAAGTGAAGCGCTTAATTGTTGATAACTGATTTTTCACATGGAAAATCAATAAGTTATGAGTATGCAAACCCTGTGGTGGATGCTGCCTTGCAGCTGCACCCGTTTTGGGAACAACTTTCCGAGATGCATCCATCCTGTGAATAAGCATGGATTTACAAGGTTTTTATACCCAGGTTTTTCCACAGGCCTGCAGCGGGCAAAAAAAAGACCACCTCGCGGGTGGTCGGGGCTGGGCTGCAGCGATGGTCAGAAATGGTGGGCGTAGCGCAGCTGCAGGAAGTTTTCGCCGGGGTTGGGCTTCTTGATGCCAGCGTTGGAATGGTGCTCCAGCCTCAGCACCAGTTCATGCTGGCCTTGGTTGCCAAACAGGTAGCCCACGCCGATATGGGTGGCGAAGTTGTAGCGGGTCGGGAATTCCTTCTCGTCCGTGACGTAGCGCCGGTTCAGTGCCCAGCTCAGACCCACGCCGGTTTCTGCAAACCAGGGCGACTGTCCGTTGCTGCCACGCCAGCGCAGCGTGGGATTGATGCCCACCACCCAGGTGCTGCGGTGGCTGCCTTCCAGGGGGGCGGACCATCGCGCGCCCCAGATATCCCAGTAGCCGCTGAGCTGGCCGCCCCACAGCGCATGGCGCCAGTTGCGCCAGGGCACGGTAACGCCCAGGGTCCAGCTGTCGGCGCTGCGCTCGGCCGCGCCATATTGCAGGTACAGGGAAGGGGTGGATTCCGGCGCCAAGGATTGCGCCTGGGTCGCCATCGGCAGGACAGCGCCTGCGCAGGCCAGCATCACGGTCGCTACCAGGCGTGCTGGCGGATGGATGCGTGCCTTGGCGAGGCGCTGGTAGCTGGATGGCGTCGTTTGAATGATTTTGAGGGCCATGATCTTCTCCGGGGGCGGCACACGTTGCTGTGCCTGTAACACTCTAGGGAGGCTGGTGAAGACCAGGGCGTCAGCAAAAAAGCCCTTGCACTGTCGGTCGCCCGACAAGGCGTCCGTGCAAGGGCTGGCTCAAGCAATCCGGCTGCCCGCCGGTGGCAGGCAGGCCAGGCTGGCGCTTACTGGGCAGGTGCCGGGGCAGGGCGGGCCTGGCCGCTCTTGTGGTCATGGCGCGGGCCGTGGCCCATGCCGTGGTGGCCAGGGTGTCCCTTGTGCAGCGTGGCGGCATCGAAGGTCTTTTGCTGGTTGGCGTCCAGCTGGGCGTAGAAGGCCTTGGTGGCTTCGCCGCGGCGATCGGCATCGGCCGCGCGCTGGGCGCGCATTTCACGCATCTTGTCGATGCGCTGGGGCGTGGTCAGCTTGGCGAAGTCCTCGCGCTCCATGCGCTGGGGACGCTCGCCGGGCTTGAAGGTGGCCGCATAGGTGTTCCATGCGGTCTCCTGGGCCGGCGTGAGCTTGAGGTCGGCCTTGAGCTTTGCGATGCGCTGCTGCATGTGCTCGCGGCGCTCGCCGGGCTTGTGCATTGGACGTTCGGGCTTGGGCGTGGTGGCTGCAGCCGGTGCTGCCGGCGCGGCGGTCTGGGCGTACGAGGGCAGGGCGAACGATGCCAGCAAGGCGGTGGCAGCTGCGGCGCTGGCGAGGGTGCGGCGGAAGGTGGTGGTCATTCCAAAATCCTTTCTGGAGAGGGTGACTGAAGGCCGCCGTCAAGGCACTTGGCGGGCCCTGTGCAGCGGATGGTTGAAGTGTGGTCGTCCGATGTATCGGGGCCGTGAGGTTTTGCGCAGGGCTTGTAAAGAATTGACAAGCTTGTGCAGCGCTGTCCGGTGCCAGGCATGCACAATGGCCGGGCGGGGCGCCAAGGCATGGCGCCCCTGCTGTTTTTTCTGTTTTCTCCCTCTGGATGGAGGCGGCGCAGCCCGGTGTTGCACACCCTCTTGCGGCACGGCCGCAGTCCGTCCGAGCAAAGGTTCGCTATGTTCAAAAACATGATCGTCTATCGCATTGCCGAGAGCTGGCAGGGCGATTTGCAGCAGCTTGAAGAAGCCCTGGGCAAGAGCCCGTTTGCCGAGTGCGGCGCCACGCAGGAGCGCAGCGCCGGCTGGGTGCCGCCGCGCGGTGAGCCCCATGGCCCGCTGGCCGAGTCCGTGGCCAATCAGTGGGTGATGCGCTTCATGACCGAGGCCAAGATGCTGCCGGCCAGCGTGCTCAACCGCCGCGTCAACGAGAAGGCCGCCCACATCGAGGCCACCGAAGGCCGCAAGCCCGGCAAGAAGGAAAAGAAGGAACTCAAGGACGAGGCCAAGCTGGACCTGCTGCCCATGGCCTTCACCAAGCAGGGCTCCATGTGGGTGTGGCTGGACCCGCAGGCCCGCACCCTGGTGCTGGACACCGGCAGCCAGGCGCGCGCCGACGAGGTGGTCAGCTCGCTGGTGGAGGGCCTCACAGGCTTTGCGCTGGCCCTGGTCGATACGCAGACCAGCGCACAGGCCGCCATGGCGCACTGGCTGACCACGCAGGAAAGCCCGGCCGGCTTTTCGATTGACCGTGAATGCGAGCTCAAGGCCGCCGACGAATCCAAGGCCGTGGTGCGCTATGCGCGCCATCCGCTGGACATCGACGAGGTGCGCCAGCACATCGAGCACGGCAAGCTGCCCACACGCCTGGCGCTGACCTGGGACGACCGCGTGAGCTTTGTGCTGACCGAGGGTCTGCAGATCCGCAAGATCGCGCTGCTCGATGCCGTGATGGAAGGCCAGTCGCAGGACGACGGCGGCTTCGATGCCGACGTGGCGATTGCCACGGGCGAGCTGTCCAGGCTCATCCCCGATCTGATCGAGGCGTTGGGCGGGGAAGGGCGCACGGGCCTGGGCCAGGATCTTCCCGCATCGCTGCAGACGCCTGCTGCCCACGCTCCCGCGACGGCACCGCGCGCAGCGGCATCGGGCCGTGGTGCGCTGACGGGGCCGGCCACGGCACCCGTGGACACGGCGCCTGAAGAAGCGCCGTTCTGAGCCAGCAGCCGGGCACCCGGGCCGGCAATGTTTCATGTGAAACATCGCCGCGCCCCCAGGGCGCTCAGACCCTTTCGAAGATGGCTGCGATGCCCTGGCCGCCGCCTATGCACATGGTCACCAGCGCATAGCGGCCGCCCGTGCGCTGCAGTTCGGCGATGGCCTTGGTGGTGATGATGGCGCCCGTGGCGCCGACCGGGTGGCCCAGCGAGATGCCCGAGCCGTTGGGATTGACCTTGGCCGGGTCCAGCGCCAGTTGCTGGATCACGGCGCAGGCCTGGGCCGCAAAGGCCTCGTTGGCCTCGATGACGTCCATGTCTGCAATCTTCAGGCCCGTGCGCTGCAGCACCTTCTGCGTAGCCGGCACGGGGCCTATGCCCATGTAGGCGGGGTCCACGCCGGCATGGGCGTAGCCCACCAGGCGCGCCAGCGGCTTCAGTCCCAGGGCAGCCACGCGATCGCCTGCGGCCAGTGCCACGGCGGCGGCACCGTCGTTGATGCCCGAGGCATTGCCGGCCGTCACGGTGCCGCCTTCCTTGCGGAAGGCCGGCTTCATGGCGCTGAGCACTTCGATGGTGGTGGCCGCGCGCACATGCTCGTCGGTGTCGAAGACCACGACGCCCTTGCGCGTGGCGATTTCCACGGGAACGATCTGCTCCTTGAAGTGGCCGGCCGCGATGGCAGCGGCCGCGCGCTGGTGGCTGGCCGCTGCCAGTTCATCCTGCATTTCGCGGCTGATGTGGTAGCGCTCGGCCACGTTCTCGGCCGTGATGCCCATGTGCATCTTCTGCCAGGGATCGTGCAGGATGCCCAGCATGTAGTCGATGCTCTTGGCGTCGCCCATGCGCGCGCCCCAGCGCGCGGCCTGGTCGAAGTAGGGGCCGCGGCTCATGGACTCGCTGCCGCCGCCGATGGCCACGTCGCAATCGCCCAGCGCAATGGCCTGGGCGGCAGAGACGATGGCCTGCAGGCCGGAGCCGCACAGCCGGTTGACGTTGAAGGCCGGCGTCTCGATGGGGCAGCCCGCATCGATGGCGGCCACGCGCGAGAGGTAGGCGTCCTTGGTATCGGTGGGGATCACATTGCCCATGACCACGTGGCCGACGGCGTCGGGCGCCAGGCCCGCGCGCTCGATGGCGGCCTTGACGGCCGTGGTGGCCAGCTGGGTGTTGGGTACGTCCTTGAGGCTGCCGCCGAAGGTGCCGATGGCGGTGCGCGCAGTGCCGACGACGAAGACGTCGCGTGGGGTCATGGTGAAGCTCCTCGAAGCGATGAACACGGGGGATGGAGTGCATTGTGCCGGGCAGGCGGCAGGCAGCGCAGCCGCCTCGGCGTCAGTTCCGGGCGCAGGTCAACGTCCCTCGAATTGCGGAGTCTGCTTGGCGTGGAACGCCGCAATGCCGCGCGGCAGGTCGGCCGTGCGGGCACAGGCATCGAAGGCGCAGGCCTCGGCCGCCAGCTGGTCGCGCAGGCTGCGGTCCAGACCGGCGCGCATGAGGCGGCGCATATGGCCCAGCGCCACCGTGGGGCCGGCGGCCAGGCGCTGGGCCAGCTGCTGCACGGCGGCGTCGAGTTCGGCGGGCGGCAGGACGCGGTTGATCAGGCTCAGGCGCTGCGCTTGGGCGCAGTCCAGGGTCTCGCCCAGCATGGCGATCTCCAGCGCGTTGCGCAGGCCCACGATGCGCGGCAGCGCCCAGGAGGCTCCCACGTCGCAGCTGGCGCCCAGGTTGATGTAGGCCAGGTTGAAGCGTGTGCCCTCGGCCGCGCAGACGAAGTCGGCCTGCAGCATCAGCGACAGGCCTGCGCCTGCCGCCGCGCCATGCACCTTGGCGATGACGGGCGCATCGAGCTGGCCCAGCAGCGCCACGGCCTCGTTGAGCGGCGCCAGCAGCTCGGCTGCGCCGCGCACGGGGTCGGCGGCCAGCGTGTCCAGGTCGCCGCCCGCCATGAAGGCGCGGCCCGCGCCTTCCAGCACCACGCAGCGCAGCGCGCGGTCCTGGGCCAGGGCGCGCACGGCGTCGCGCAGCGCCAGTGCCATGGGCACGTCGATGGCGTTGAGGGCGGCGGGGCGGTGGAAGGTCAGCGTGGCGATGGCGCCTTCGCGCTGCAGCCGCAGCGGGGTGTCTTGCGTATCGGTCATGGGAGGCTCAGTGGTACAGGGCGTCGATTTCGGCGGCGTAGGTCTTGTAGATGGAAGAACGGCGCACCTTCATCGTGGCCGTGACTTCGCCATCGTCGTGGTCCAGCTCCTTGGTCAGCAGATGGAAGCGCCGCACATGCGAGACCTGGGCCAGGCGCGCATTGCCCTGTGCGATCTCGGCCTCGATGAGCGCGCGCACCTCGGGCATCTCGGCCAGGGAGCGGAAATGCGTGAAGGCAATGCGCCGCGCCTGTGCCCATTGGCCCACGGTCTCGTAGTCGATCTGAACCAGCGCGCCCACGAACTTGCGGCCCTCGGCCACGACGATGCACTCCTTGATGAAGGGGCTGGCCTTCATGGTGTTCTCGATCTCCGAGGGCGTGAGGTTCTTGCCGCCGGCGGTGATCATGATGTCCTTGAGGCGGTCCACGATGCGCAGCTGGCCGCCCTGCAGGCGCACCACGTCGCCCGTGTGCAGCCAGCCGTCCTGGATGCTTTGCGCCGTGGCCTCGGGGTTCTTGTAGTAGCCCGCGAAGACCATGTCGCCCTTGATCTGCAGTTCGCCGCTGTCGTCACCCTCGTGGCCCGCGCTGCTGCCGAGGCTGGCAATGCGCCATTGCACGCCTTCGGTGGCCACGCCTACGCTGCCCACGGACACGTCGTCCAGCCGGTGGCCCGTGACCATGCCCGTGGATTCGGTCAGGCCGTAGACCTCGATCAGCGGCACGCCCAGCGTGCGGAAAAAGCGCACCACGTCGGCTGGTATGGGCGCGGCGCCCGTGAGCGCCACGCGCGCCTCGCGCAGGCCGATGAAGTTCTGCAGTGCGCGCAGCACGCTCCAGTAGCTGGCGGCCCAGGTGAGGTGTTCGGCCAGGCTCCACTGCCTGCGGGGCTTTTCGGCCAGCGGCGCGCAGGCCGCCATGGCACGCCGGTAGAGCGTGCGGCGCAGCGACCCGGTCTCCTGCATCTTGATGCTGATGGCCGCATGCAGCTTTTCCCAGATGCGCGGCACGCCCAGGAACATGTTGGGCGCGACTTCGCGCAGGTCTTCCTGCACCGTGCGGATGGACTCGCCGAAGTGCACCTGCGAGCCCAGGTAGACCGGCACGAAGCTGGTCAGCATCTGCTCGGCCACGTGGCACAGCGGCAGGTAGGACAGGTGGCGCGTGCCGCCATCCAGCCCCAGCCGCTCGGCAATGCCGGGCACCACGCCGCGGATGTTGCGGTAGGTGATCATGGCGCCCTTGGGCTTGCCGGTGGAGCCCGAGGTGTAGATCATCAGCCCCACGTCATCCAGCGTCTGGCGTGCCAGCGCCTCTTCGATGGGGGCGCGGCTGGCGGCCTGGGCGCCCAGGCGCTCGACCTCGTCGAAGGTGGTGATCAGGGCGCGCAGCTCGGGCGCAAGGCTGCGCAGGCCCTTGGTCTCCATGACGATGATTTTCTGCAGCTGCGGCAGCTCGGGCAGGGCGGCCAGCAGCTTGTCGGTCTGCTCCTGGTCCTCGCACACCATGATGGCGATGTCCGCGTGTCCGGCCACGTAGGCGACCTCGGGCGTGGGACTGGTGGGGTAGACGCCCACGGTGATGGCGCCGATCAGGCCCGCGCCCATCTGGGCCAGCACCCACTCGATGCGGTTCTCGGAGATCACGCCCATGTGGCCGCCTGGCGGCAGGCCCAGCTGCGCCAGGCCCAGCCCGAAGTGGCTGGCACGCTCGTGGTAGCGCGCCCAGCTGGTGGGCTTCCAGATGCCGAAGTCCTTTTGCCGTATGGCCACGCGCTGGGCATCGCTGCGCGCGCGTTCGGCCAGCATCTGGGGCAGGGTGAGTTCGGGAAGGTTCTTCATATCAATGACCCATCGCGCTGCCTGTGACACTGGCGTGCCCCCACACGGGAGCACCGAGGAAGGGCCGCCCCGCACCGAGGATGCTGTCCCCCTCCCTCGCGAAGCGGGAGAGAGGGGGAAGGCGCGAAGCGACTCAGGGGGTGCTTCATGACAACCAGCGCTTGCGGCGCTTGTAGTGCTTCAGGTCGCGAAAACTTTTTGCCTCGCCGCCACCACCCATGCCCAGGTAGAACTCGCGCACGTCAGCATCCTGGGCCAGGCGTTCGGCCGGGCCGTCGATGACGATCTTGCCGTTCTCCATGATGTAGCCGCTGTGCGCCACGGCCAGGGCCACGGTGGCGTTCTGCTCGACCAGCAGCATGGAGGTGCCGCGCTCGGCATTGATGCGCGCGATGATGGTGAAGATGTCCTCCACCAGCTTGGGCGCCAGGCCCAGCGAGGGCTCGTCCAGCAGCATGAGCTGGGGCTCGGCGATCAGCGCGCGGCCAATGGCCAGCATCTGCTGCTCGCCGCCCGACAGGTAGCCGGCCAGGCCTTTGCGTCGCTCATGCAGGCGCGGGAAGTAGCTGTAGACCAGGTCGAAGTCGGGCTTGACTTGATGGCGGCCCGTGAGCGCGTAGGTCGCGGCCACGAGGTTTTCCTCCACCGTGAGGTCCTCGAACACGCGCCGGCCCTCCATCACATGCGACAGCCCCAGGCGCACCAGCTGCTGGGGCGCGTACTGCGCGGTGGACTGGCCGTTGTAGCGCACGCTGCCGCTGGCCAGCAGGCCGTCCTCCAGCGCCAGCAGTCCGGAGACGGCCTTGAGCGTGGTGCTCTTGCCCGCGCCGTTGCTGCCCAGCAGCGCCACGATCTGGCCGCGCGGCACGGCCAGCGAAAGGCCCCGCAGGGCCTGCACGACCTTGTTGTAGATGACCTCGATGTTGTTGATTTCGAGGACCTTGTCCGTGGGCTGCTCGGTCATGTGCGGGCGTCTGTTCGGACGACAGTCAAAGTGCGATCCAGTCAGAGGCGGGCAGCATCTTCTGCGCCTTCATATCTGCCTTGTAGACGCGGCCCACGGGGATGGAATTGCCCTTGATGGTGATGGGCACGCCGATCAGTCCGCCCGTGTCGAAGTCCTTGATGGAGTTGAGCGCTGCCTTGAGGTTGGGGCCGGTGAGCGGCTTGCCCGCGTCCAGGCAGCGCCTGGCCGATTCCACGAACAGCATGGCCGCCAGAAAGCCCTGGATATAGGCCGTGCTCTGGTACTCGGGGCGCAGCGCGCGGATCTTGTCCAGCATGGGCGCCTTGGCCGAGGTGTCGTAGTAGTAGCGGTAGGGCATGACGCCCATGAAGCCGTCGCCGGCCTCGCCCATCTTCATGACGGTGGAGCTGTCCATGGTCCAGAAGGTGCCCATCCATCGGCTGGTCATGCCCATCTGCTTGCCCTGCTGGATGAACTCGGGAATGGGCGCGAGGATGTAGCCGTGGAAGATGGTGTAGTCGGGTGCGGCGCGGCGCAGCTTGATGACTTCGGTGGACACGTCCACGCTGCCGGGCGGCGTCATCAGCTTGGCCACCATGTTCAGGCCCAGCTTCTTGGCGGCCGCTTCGCTGGCCTCGATGGGGTCGCGGCCGAATTCGGAGTCGGAGTAGACGAAGGCCACCTTGGCGCCCGGCTTTTCCTTGGCGATGTGCTTGAGCAGGATGCCGAACATCTCCGTGTAGTCGGGCCCCACGAGGAACTGGTTCGGGTACTTGGCCGGGTTGTTGAGTTCGGTGGCGAAGGAGGCGCCCGCCATGAGGATGGCGCCGTTGCGGTCCAACTCGGGGTTGATGGTCTTGGAAAAGCCCGTGGAGTCGCCGTAGTAGAGGTTGACCTTGTTCTGGCTGGTGATCTTCTTGAACGCGGCCACCGAGACATCGACCTTGTAGCCCGTGTCCTCGGGCACGTAGCGGACCTTGCGGCCCTTGATGCCGCCGGCCTCGTTGACGATCTTCACGTAGTCGCCCATGCCGGCATTGATGCCCACGCCCGCGAAGGCGAACACGCCCGTCATGGGGATGGAGCCGCCGATCACGATGTCTTCGCCACCGGCCTGGGCGCGGGCGGCCAGCGGCGCGGCCAGGCTGGCGCCGGCCGCCAGCAGCAGGCTGCGGCGGCGCGAGGAAGTCGGGTGTTGCTGCATGCTTGTCTCCTTTTGCTTGTCGTGCGCGGCGCCGCCTCAATTGCGGAAGGGCCACAGGTGGAAGAAGCGGCGCAGGCGCCGCCACATTTGTGCGAGCCCCTGCGGCTCGAAGACCAGAAAGACGATGATCAGCAGCCCGAACACCATGGTGCGCACGGGCGACAGGAAGACGGTGAGCTCGGAGCCGCCGGGCAGCAGGTCCACGATGAGCTTGAGCAGCTCCGGCACCATGGTCATGAAGACCGCGCCCAGGATGGAGCCCAGGATGGAGCCCATGCCGCCGACGATGATGGCCGCCAGAAAGAAGATGGACATCAAGAGCGGAAAGCTCTCAGGCGTGACCACGCGGAAGAAGTACGCCCACAGCCCGCCCGCCACGCCCGCGTAGAACGAGGACAGCCCGAACGACAGCAGCTTGTAGCGCAGCAGCGGTATGCCCAGCACCTCGGCCGAGATGTCGCGGTCGCGGATGGCGATGAAGGCGCGGCCTGTGCGTGTGCGAAACAGGTTGGCCGCGCCCAGCAGCATCAGCAGCGTGACCGGCACGATCACCCAGTACAGCCGGAACGAGGTGTCCAGCGCCACACCGAACACCGTGGCCGGCTGCAGCGTCAGGCCGGCCGTGCCGCCCGTGAGCCTGAGGTTGGCGAACAGGAAGTGCGCGATGAACGAGGCCGCGATGGTGGCAATCGCCAGGTACAGGCCCTTGACGCGCAGCGAGGGCAGGCCCACCACGATGCCGCCCAGCATGGCCACGAAGCCGCCCGCCAGCAGGTTGAACAGCACGGGCGTGCCCCAGCGCGCCTGCACGATGGCCACCGTATAGGCGCCCAGGCCCATGAAGGCGGCCTGGCCCAGGCTCACCAGGCCCGTGTAGCCCGTGAGGATGTTCAGCCCCGTGGCGCTGGCCACGTTGATGCTGACCAGGCAGGCCAGGTACAGCCAGTAGTCGCTGGCCATGAAGGGAAACAGCACCAGCAGCGCGCCGGCCACGGCCAGCCAGATGCGTTGCGTGCGGGAGTCGAACAGCGCCGCGTCGGCGATGTAGCTTTCCTTGAGGGTGCCTATGCGCATGCTGCCGTCTTTCTGAAGCTGTCTAGAGCCGCTCGATCTCGTGTGTGCCGAACAGGCCGTAGGGCCTGAGCATCAGCACCACGACCAGCACGATGAAGGTGGCCAGCAGCTTGTATTCGCCGCCCAGGTAGGCGCCGGCCAGCGCCTCCACCAGGCCGATGAACAGGCCGCCGACCAGGGCGCCCAGCACGCTGTCCAGCCCGCCCACGATGACGACCACCAGCACCGACAGGCCGAACACGCCCATGCTCGACGAGATGCCGCCGATGGAGCCGACGATGATTCCCGACACGGCGGCGATCATGGCCGACACCGCCCACGCCAGCGAGAACACGCGCGGCACATTGATGCCCACCGAATAGGCCGCTGCCTGGTCGCTGGCCGTCGCACGCAGGGCCACGCCGCCGCGCCAGTAGCGGAACACCAGCAGCACGGCCGCGATGAAGACCACGGCCACGGCTGCGCCCCAGGCCACCTTGGGCGCGAGAAAGGCCTCGCCGATCATCACGGGCTGCGTGGGCATGAACTCGGGCAGGCGGCGCTGGTCGGCCGTCCAGATCAGCTCCACCAGGCCCACCAGCACCGAGGCCAGGCCCACGGTGACCATGAACACCGAGATCGGCGGCTCGCCCAGCAGCGGCCGGATCATCGTGCGCTCGATCAGCGCGCCCAGCAGCCCCGTGCCCAGCACGGCGGCGGGAATGGCCAGCCACAGCGGCAGCGCGAACATGGCCGCGAAGGTGAAGAACAGGTAGGCGCCCACCATCAGCAGCTCGCCGATGGCGATGTTGACCACGCGCGTGGCCTTGTAGACCACCACGAAGGCCAGCGCGGCCAGCGCATACAGGCCGCCGCCGGCCAGGCCCGTGAGGGCGATCTCGAACAGGTAGGCCCAGTCCATCATGCGGCTTCCTGTGCCAGGGCAGGCTGCGGCGTGGCGGGCTCCGGCCGGGCGGACGCGCCACGCAGCCGGCGCCGCAGCTCGCCCACATCACCGGCGCCCAGGTAGGCCCGGTTCACCTCGGGATCGGCCTGCACCGCGGCCGGCGTGCCCTGGGCGATGACCTGGCCGAAGTTGAGCACCACCACATGGTCTGACAGGTCCATGACCATGCCCATGTCGTGCTCCACCATGAGCACGGTCACGCCCCATTCGGCGCGCACGTCCAGGATGAAGCGCGCCATGTCCTCGGTCTCCTCGCGGTTCATGCCGGCCACGGGCTCGTCCAGCATCAGGATGCGCGGCTGCATGGCCAGGGCGCGCGCCATCTCCACGCGCTTTTGCAACCCGTAGGACAGGGCGGCCACGGGCGCATGGCGGATGTGGTCTATCTCCAGGAAATCGATGATGCGCTCCTCGATGTCGCGGCGCAGCTCGGCCTCTTCGCGGCGAGCGCGGCCCAGATAGAGCAGGGCATCGAACACGTTGGTGCGCAGGTGGGCGTGGCGGCCCAGCTTGATGTTGTCCAGCACCGTCATGCCCCGGAACAGCGCAATGTTCTGGAAGCTGCGCCCCAGGCCCAGCCGCGCGCGGCGCGGCGCCGGCACGCGCGTGATGTCCTCGCCCTGGAAGCGGATGGAGCCGCCCGTGGGCCGGTAAAAGCCCGAGATGGTGTTGAACAGCGACGTCTTGCCCGCGCCGTTGGGACCGATCACGGCCGTGATCGAGCCGGGCTGCACATCGAAGCCCACGCCCGACAGCGCCTTCACGCCGCCAAAGGCGAGCGTGACGCCATCGACCTGCAGCAAGGGGGCGGGCCGGCCGCCGTCGGGGTGTGTCTCCATGGCTGTCTCGTGCGTGGGTTCGTCGAGTCGGGCAGGAGCCTACTGGTGCGTAGACTGCTTACTTTGGAGTAGATTCTGGTTGTCGCCCACCGCATGCAGCATCGGTGATTTCCCCGGTGCACCCGCCGCCATGAAGCCATCGAGCCCTGAAACCAAGACCCGACCCAGCCCCGGAACCCGCGCCCGCAAAGGCCGTGCGGCGCCCGCCGTGGACTCGCCCTGGAGCGGCACGCCCGACCGCGAGCAGCAGCGCGAGGCCAAGCGCCAGGCCGTGCTGCAGGCCGCCGCGCAGCTGTTCAACGAGCGCGGCTTCTCCGCCACCTCGCTGGACGACATCGCCGCGCGGCTGGGCGTGAGCAAGCCCACGCTGTACTACTACGTCAAGAACAAGGACGAGATCCTGCTGCAGTGCGTGAACCAGGGCCTGGCCATGACGCTGGAAGGCATCGAGGCCTCGCGCCGCGCAGGTGGCCAGGCCGTGGACCAGCTGCGCGCCTGCATGCAGGTCTATGCGCGCATCGTCACCATGGACTTCGGCATGTGCCTGATCCGTGTCGGCGACGAACAGGTCCCTCCCGACAGCCGCCGCGAACTGCGCCGCCAGAAGGCCGCCATAGACCAGGCCTTCCGGCGCCTGGTGGCCGCCGGCGTGCAGGAGGGCTCCCTGGCCCCCTGCGACCCCAAGATGACGGCCTTTGTCATCGCGGGCGCGCTCAGCTGGATAGGCCGCTGGTACCAGCCTGGCGGCCAGTACTCGGCCGAGGAAGTGGCGCAACAGTGCATTGATACCTTGATGGGGGGGGTGTTGCGCAGGGCGGAGCCTGCTCGGCGCGCGGCCTCCGCAAAGCGCGCGGCAAACCCTTCCAAGGATTGAGCCGAAGCCGCACATGCCCGCAGAGCTTTGGTTCTATAGAGGTGTTTCCAAGAGCCTAAAAGAGCCTCCGGCAATTTTGGGGCGCTTTATAAGTCGTTGTGGTTAAACAGTTTTTCGCACTCTCTAAAAGAGGCTAAAGAACTTGGCATCTTTTGGACTCATAGACCGGTCTTGATGCCACGGCCCAAACGCTGCAGATATCAATCCGACAAATGCCATCGTGCCCAACGGCGCGCACCCATCAGCTGGAGGCGCCCCTCATTGCGCAGCTCTTTCAGCAGATCCTGAACGGCACTCATTGGCAAGGACGGCAGCACCTGCCGCAGTTCGGCCAGCGCAGCACCATGCTCTCTGTGCTTTGTGAGGTGTTTGAGCAGCAGCGCCTTGTTGGTCTCTCTGTCCAGGCCGCGTTGCCGGGTATGCGTTCCTTTGGCGCCCAAAGACGCATACAAGGCCTCGGACAGGATGTAGCGCGTCCCTTTGCCTCGACCTATGGATTCCACCGCTCCCGCCGCCAGCAGGCCTGCAAGGCGTTCCCTCAAAGGGGCAGACAGCGGCTTTTCCTGTTGCAGGCATTCCAGCGCGAGGTAGTCCAATGTCGAGAAGCTGCTCAGCTTCTCTTCGCCGAGGTGCTCCATGAAGCGTACGAAGGCCGGGTTGCGCACTCCGCCTTCCAGGGTCAACCGTACTTCGTGGGCGGATGTTCCTGCAAGGCTGGGCAGGGGCTTGCCTTGTCGCACCGCGCTTTCCACCATGAGATTCAGGCCTTGACCAGAGCGCTCGATCAAGCCGCAGCGGGCGAGGGCTTCGGCGAGTCTGCGATTGCGCGGATTCTGTTGGTCAATGATGTTCTCGGGCGTGATTCCGGGCGGCAGCCCTCCCGGGCTGATCACCTCCAGCCGCTTGGAAAATTGCCTGACGAAAATCGAACCACCCAGGCGATAGTCCCTATGGGCAACCGCATTCAGGAGCGCTTCCCGGACCGGAACCTCGGCAAATGTCGGCAGGTCCATGCGGAAAAAGTCGTCCTGGTAGCTTTGGCGGTCATTGCGCAAGTTGATCTTTTTCCAGAGCGCGTCCTGCCACGCAAAAAAGCCCTCTCGAAACTCTTCGCGATCGGCAGCCGGTCCTGCCGATTCGGACGACCGGTATTCAAAGACCAGCTCCGCCTGGGCCAACCATCTTGTCAGAGCCGCTCTTTTGCCGAACAGGATGAGCGCGGCATAGCTCACCTGATTGCCTTCTACGAGCAACTCTGCATCCCGCAGGGTCTGTTCGTCGCTCAGTTCGCGTCTGCGAGCGGTATTGCCTTTGCGAGCCCAGCGCTCCCGGAACAATGCAATGGATGACGGCTCCAGATCCTCCAGCGTGGCCCCTTGGCATGGCTGTGCCGAGAAGTCGGGGCCGGTTTCATCGAAGATGGCCCGCAGTTCTTGCGCGCTCATTGCCGCCAGATCATCGCCGGCCCGTTTGAGAAAGCTGCCGTCGATCTGCCATGCTGTGCCCGGCAGCCGGGAGGGCACACGCACAACCAGCACACGGCCTTGCGGCAGGCGCAGTTCCTCAACAGGGATACGGTGGCCCAGTCTCTGGTGCAATCCGGCCTCGGTGCGGCCCGGGTCTTCGAACGCCTGCGTACCCACGATGAGGCGAGGTCGTCTGTCGGTCACGCCCAGCACGATGGCGCCGCCGCCTTCGTTGGCCAGGGCTACGCAGTACTTGAGCAGTTTTTCAAAGTCATAGCGCTGCTTGGCTTCCTTGAACTCAAGCCGCTGACCTTCAGGCTCAAGCAACCATTGGTGAAGCTGGGTGGGCGTGGTGAGCATGCCCACAGCTTAAATTAAGCGCCACTTCCCACTGTGTCGGGCGCTGCCAGATCATCCAATATCGGGCAGTCCGGCCGGTCGTCGCCGTGGCAGCAGTGCACCAGGGTCTTGAGCGTGCGCTGCATGGCCTGCATGGCGGCGATGCGCTCGGTCAGTGCGTCGATGTGGCGCTGGGCGATGTCCTTGACCTGGCTGCTGGCACGGCTCTTGTCCTGCCACAGGCCCAGCAAGGTGGCGATCTCGTCCATGGAGAAACCGAGGTCGCGGGCGCGGCGGATGAAGCGCAGGGCGTGCACGTCGGACTCGGCGTACTGGCGGTAGCCGCCGTCCGTGCGGTGCATGGGCGGCAGCAGGCCCTGGGCTTCGTAGTGGCGCACCATGCGCGCCGAGACACCGGCGCGGCGCGCGGCCTCGCCGATGGAGACGGGCCAGTGCTGTGCTTGGGCGGACATGGTGCGTGTCACTCCGGGGACTCAGGCGACCTTGTAGCCTTCTTCGGCGATGGCCGCGCCCAGCGCCTCGCGGCTGGCGCTGCTGTCGACTTCCACGCGCTGGGCTGCGCGATCGATTTTTACCTGGGCCTGGTCATCCACGCCCTGCACGGCCTGGGTGACGGCGCGTTCGCAGTGGCCGCAGGTCATGCCCTGCACGGTGAAAACATGTTGCATTTCTAGCTCCTGGTTGGGGCGCGCCGAAGTGGCGCAAGCCATGGACGGCATGTTGAACCCTGACACCATGGCAAGGTCAAGCGCCTGGCTGGGCAAGGGTTGATTTGGCCCAACTCGATGTGAGTCGGCCGGCTCAATGATCCGCTGCAATGGCCGATAGATCGAAAAGAGCCGTGAATATGCAAAAACCGTCATAGACCATTGGCGATCATCTGACAAACTGCAACAATTTGTATTTACGTTGGCGCTATGCATTTGGAGACCGTGCGTGCGCCCTGACTGACAGAGAGGAAAACGGTCATGAACTTGTTGGGAATGATGCGGGCTTTCACGATCCGCACGCGGATGCTGGGTGCCATCGCCATGGTGCTGGTGCTGCTGGGTCTGCTGGGCGGAGCCGGGATGCTGGGCATGTTCCGCATCCATGGCATGAGTCAGCAGTTCATGCATACCTCGTACGCCAAGATGGGCTACATGGTGGAGTTGCGCGCCGAGTTGGGCGCGGTGCGCGCCCATGAAAAGGACATGATCATCCAGTACGAGCGTGCCGACGAGGTGCGCAAGGCCCACGGGCAGTGGTTGGCGGCCATCGAGCGCGTCAAGGCCGTGGCGGGGCGTTTTCTGAAGGACGAGGACCCTGCCGACGATGCCATCGTCAGCGGCATCTCCGACCGTGTGGACCGCTACCGCCAGCAGTTCGAGCACATTGCGCGCCAGCTGGAGGCCGGTGGCTACGACACGGCCACCACGGCCAACCGCATGAGCGGCAAGGCCATGGCCGAGGTGGCCGAGGTCGAGAAGCTCATCGCCCAGCTCGACCAGCTGCTGCGCCAGCAGGTCGATGCCATGGCCGCCGAGGAGCAGGGCGTGGCCGAGCAGACGCAGTGGATCTTCGTTGCCGCCGTGGTGCTCACGGTGCTGGTGGTGGTGCCGCTGACGCTGATGAACATGCTGTCCATCTGCCGCCCCCTGGTGCAGGCGCGCCAGACGGCGCTGACCATCGCCCAGGGCGACCTGTCGCAGAGCGTGAAGGTGGAGGGCAAGGACGAGGTGGCCGACCTGCAGCGCGCGCTGGACCAGATGCAGCAGAGCCTGGGCTCCATGGTGACCCAGGTGCGCGATGCCAGCGGCAACATCGCCACGGCCAGCCAGGAGATCGCCACGGGCAACCAGGACCTGTCCTCGCGCACAGAGCAGACGGCCAGCAATGTGCAGGAGACCGTGGCCTCGCTGTCCCAGCTCACGGCCACGGTGCAGCAGACGGCATCGTCCTCGCAGCTGGCCAACCAGTTGGCGGCATCGGCCTCGACCACGGCCACGCGCGGTGGCGACGTGGTGGCCCAGGCCGTGGTGAGCATGCAGGAGATCACGACCTCCAGCCGCAAGATCGGCGACATCATCGGCCTGATCGACTCCATCGCCTTCCAGACCAACATCCTGGCGCTGAACGCCGCCGTGGAAGCGGCGCGCGCCGGCGAGCAGGGCCGCGGCTTTGCCGTGGTGGCCGCCGAGGTGCGATCCCTGGCCCAGCGCTCGGCCCAGGCGGCCAGCGAGATCAAGGCGCTGATCCAGACCAGCGTGCAGGCCGTGGACGTGGGCGTGCGCCAGGTCGAGGACGCGGGCAAGACCATGAAGGAGATCGTGGACAGCGTGCAGCGCGTGGGCGACATCATTGGCGAGATCACGGCGGCTTCCAGCGAGCAGTCGGGCGGCATCGGCCAGGTCAACCAGGCCGTGGGCGATATCGACCGCATGACGCAGCAGAACGCAGCCCTGGTCGAGGAGTCGGCTGCCGCTGCCGAGTCGCTGCGCGAGCAGGCCGCGCGCCTGGCGCAGGTGGTGGGCCAGTTCCGCATTGCCGGTGCGGCCGTGGCATCCATGGGCTCGCATGCTTCCTACGGCCGTCCCTCCCAGGGCCAGCCCAGCCTGGCACCGGCCGCAGGCCGCGCCTCGCTGGCCTCTGGCCGTGACACGCGCGAGACCCAGCTGCTGGAACACGCCTGAGATAGCGGACGCAGGGACAGGGGCCCGGCCCCTGTTCCACGTGAATCGTCTGGATAAAAAAAGCGGAGTGCGATGCACTCCGCTTTTTGTTTGTGCGGCCGCCAATCAGGCCTGGCGCGCGAACGGGTAGTCGATATAGCCCTCTGCGCCGCCGCCGTAGAACAGGCTGGAGTTCCAGGGGGTCAGCGGCAGGTCGTCGTGCAGGCGGTGGACCAGGTCGGGATTGGAGATGAAGGCCTTGCCGAAGGCCACGATATCGGCGTGGCCGCTTTCCACGGCGCGCAGGGCCATGTCGCGGTCATAGCCGTTGTTGACCATCCAGGCGCCCTGGCCGCCGGCCTGGCGGTAGGCGGATTTGAGGGCCGCGTAGTCGAAGGGCCGGTCCGGCAATTCACGCGGGCCGCCGGTGGAGCCTTCGATGATGTGGATGTAGGCCAGGCCCAGCGGCGCCAGCTGGCGCACCACGTATTCGAACAGCGGCTGGGGATCGGCATCGGCGATGTCGTTGGCCGGCGTCACGGGCGACAGGCGGATGCCCACGCGGCCGCCGCCCACGGCATCGGCGGCGGCGCGTGTGCATTCGAGCAGCAGGCGGGCGCGGTTCTCGATGCTGCCGCCGTAGTCGTCATCGCGCCGATTGGCGCCGGTCTTGAGGAACTGGTCCAGCAGGTAGCCGTTGGCGCCGTGCAGCTCCACGCCGTCGAAACCGGCCGTCTCCACGGCATTGCGCGCGGCCACGGCGAAGCTGTGGACGATGGCGGGCAGCTCGTGCTGGGCGAGCGCGCGCGGCGCGGAGGTGGGCACGAACTGGCCCTTGCCCGAGTCCTCGTCGATCACATAGGTCTTGGATCTGGCCGCCACCGGGGACGGTCCCACGGGCGCCTGGCCTTCGGGCTGCAGCGAGGTGTGCGAGACCCGGCCCACATGCCACAGCTGGGTGACGATGCGCCCGCCCTCCTTGTGCACGGCGTCGGTCACGCGCCTCCAGCCGTCGAGCTGCTCGCTGCCGTACAGGCCCGGCACATGGGCATAGCCCTGTCCCTGGTGGCTGATGGCCGTGCCTTCGCTGATCAGCAGGCCGGCGCTGGCGCGCTGGGCGTAGTAGGTGACCATGATGTCGTTGGGCAGGGCCTGGGGTGCGCGGTTGCGCGTCAGCGGCGCCATGGCGATGCGGTTGGGCAGGCGCAGTTCGCCAGCCTGTATGGGTTCGAACAGAGAGGTCATGCAACGGGGCTTTCTGTGCGTGAAGCAAAAGCGCCGCCCGTGCGGGCGGCGCGGCGTACGGCACAGATTACGCCCATGGAATCAATCGTGCAGGCCAGGGATTTGCGCGCTGTCGTGCAGGCGACGGTGCTGTGCCACGAGTCGGCCCAGCGCCTGCATCTGCGCTGTCACGAAGCTGCGCGTGGCGGCATCGGTGCACAGGCCCTGGCTGTCGAATTTCTGCGCCGCCTGGCCCACAAACACCTCGGGCCGGGCCAGCACGTCGGCTTCCATGCACTGCAATACCTTGCGAAGTTCGTACTGCACGCGCGCCCCGCCCAGCGGGCCCGGCGAGGCCGAGACAAGGGCCACGGGCTTGTGCCGAAAGGGTTGGTCGTCGCCACGCGAGATCCAGTCCAGCGCATTCTTGAACATGCCTGGAATGGAGAAGTTGTACTCGGGCGTGGCCAGCACCACGGCGTCGGCGCGGCGGATGCGCTCGCGCAACTGGTGCACGGATTCGGGCATGCCCGTGGCCAGCAGGCCGGCATCCAGCGGCGGCAGCGCGCGCCAGTCGCAGACCTGCATCGTGGCCTGGGGTGGCAGGCATTCGCCCGCCAGCTCCAGCAGCATGCGGTTCAGTGAATGGCGGCGCAGGCTGCCGCACAGGCCGATGATGTCCATGGCGTCAGGCCTGCAGCGGAATGCCGACCTGCTGGATGACGCCGCGCCAGCGCGCGATTTCGGTGCCCACCATGCCACGCATCTCCTCGGGGCTGCAGGGCGTGGCCGCGCTGCCGGCGCTGGCCAGGGCCTGGAGCAGGTCGGGCTCCTTCAGGGCCTTGTGGGTTTCGGCGGCGAGCCTTTGCACCACGTCGGCGGGCGTGCCTGCGGGCGCGGCCAGGCCCAGCCAGGAGCGCACCTCGAAGCCGGGCAGCACGGCCGAGGCCGGCGGCACCTCGGGCAGGGTGGGCCAGGCCTGGGCGCTGGTGACAGCCAGGGCGCGCAGCCGGCCCGACTTGATGTGCGGCATGGCCACGGTCAGCGTGTCGCTGAGCACGTCCACATCGCCTGCTATCACGGCCTGCACGGGTGCGCCGCCGCCCCGGTAGGGCACGTGCAGCAGCTGCACCTTGGCCGTGGAGCCCAGCAGCTCGCCGGCCATGTGCTGGGTGGAGCCCACGCCCACCGAGGTGAAGGTGATGCGTCCCGGCTCCTTGCGGGCCATGGCCAGCAGATCGGCCAGGGTCCTGGCGGGATGCTCGGCGCGCACGGCCACCACGAAGGGAAAGGACGAGACGGTGGAGACAAAGGCGAAGTCCTTGACCGCGTCGTAGGGCAGCGATTTGCGCAGCGCGGCCGACACGGTGTGCGCGCCCGTGAGCATGACCAGGCTGTAGCCGTCCGGCACCGCCTTGGCCACGAAGTTGCTGGCAATGGAGCCGCCCGCGCCGCTCTTGATCTCCACCACCACGGGTTGCCTGAGCGACTCCTGCAGCTTCTGGGCCACGAGCCGGGCCACCACGTCGGCATTGCCGCCCGCGCCAAAGCCGTGGATCAATTGAATGGGCCGGTTGGGAAAGCCGCCCTGGGCCCGGGCCGTGGGCAGGGCGAGTGAGGCGGCGCCTGCAAGCAGGGCCGTGCGTCGGGTGATGGCAGTCATGTCGTGTCTCCTTTTTTTGTATTGCGCGCTGCGGACGTGTCCAGTGGCTTCGCTGGCGTTGCTGCTAGCGGTCCGCGCGCGCGTAGCCGGTCTGGGCGCCGTAGAGCTTTTCGCGCTGCGACCAGTCGTGGGTCTCGTTCCACAGGGCCAGCACCTGCATGGCCTCCTGCTCGAAGACCTGGTGGCGCGCCGCGTCGGCCGTGCGCGCGGTCAGCTCCAGGCGGTGGCCCGAAGGGTCGAAGAAGTAGATGGAGGTGATGAAGTCGTCGTGGTTGGTGGGGCCCACCACGTCAATGCCCAGGTCCAGCAGGTCCTGCCGGGCGCGCAGCACGGTGTCCACGTCGGCGACCTCGAAGGCGAAGTGCTGTATCCAGCCCGGCGACTCCATGTCCTTCATCTGGCCCGGGTCCCGGGGGCACTCGAAGAAGGCGATGGAGCTGCCGTCCTCCATCTCGAAAAAGATGTGGATGTGCGGGCTGTACTGGCCCGTGGAGGGCACATGGTCCTCGCCCATGGCGTGGGTGAAGCGCAGGCCCAGCACCTCGGTATAGAAGCGCACGGTCTCGGCCGCGTCCTTGCAGCGGTAGGCGGCGTGGTGAAGCTTTTTGCACAGCATGGATGTCTCCTGTCAGTCGGTGGAAAAGGGGCCGGAAGTGGACGCGGGGCCTGTGGCGCCGTGGAGCGGCTCCTGGCAGCCGCTCCACTGGGGCTGGAAGAAGGGGGCCGGGACCAGGAGCTTCGATTCCTGGCTTTGCAGCAGCGGCAGCATGCGCGCCACATAGGCCTGCCAGCGTGGCTCGGCCAGCAGGCGGGCGCGGCGCTCGGCGCGCTCGTTCAGGTCCGTATAGGCCCACAGGTGGACGATCTGGTTGAGTGGCCCCGAGTCGCTGGTGTAGTAGCCGACCATGCGGCCCAGAATGCGTTGCTGCAGCTCCAGGCCCTCGGCCTGGTAGAGCGCCAGGTAGTCCCGCCACTTGCCGGGGTGGGCGGTGTAGGTGCGTTGTTCGACGAGCATGCCGTGCCTTTTTTCAACCGAGGCTGTGGCCGCCGTCGATCACGATGCGCGTGCCCGTGGCCGTGCGCAGATGCGTGGCGCAGGCGAGGATGGCCTGCGCCACATCGCCGGGCTCGACCACGCGGCCCAGCGGCGTGTGCGCGGCCTTTTTCTCCAGCTCCTGGCGGCTGCGGCCCCCCACGAAGCCCGTGTCCACGGCGGCGGGCGAGACGCAGAGAAAGCGCACCGGGCCGAAGGCGCGCGCCATGGACACCGTCAGCGTGTCCAGCGCGGCCTTGGCGGCGCAATAGGCCATGTTGCTGCCCAGGCCCGTGAAGGCGGAGACCGAGGACACGTTGACCACGGCGGCATCCTGCGAGGCGCGCAGCAGCGGCAGCAGGGCCCGCGTCACGGCATAGGTGCCGCCCACATTGGCGCACAGGATGCGGTTGAACAGAGCGGGCTCCAGCGCATCGATCTGCGCGTGCGCGATGCGCTCGGTGAAGCCCGCGCAGTTGACCAGCAGGTCCACCCGGCCCAGGTGCTGCTGCAGCCACTGGGCGGCGGTGGCGTGGCTGGCCTCGTCTTGCAGCGACAGCTGCAGCGTGTGGTGGCTGCCCGGCAGTTCCTCGCGCAGCGCCTGGGCGCGGTCGCGGCCCTGGTGGTAGCCGATCACGACGGTGGCGCCTTCGCTGGCCAGGGCCCGCGCCGTGGCGGCGCCTATGCCGCTGCTGGCGCCGGTGACGACGGCGATTCTGTCTTGCAATGGCGGATAGGAGAGTTGCATCATTCGGAAATCCGTGGCGCCCGGCCTTGCCGTGCCCTGGCCGGGCCGTGGTTGATCGGCCATTCCGATTGTTTTCAAATCGCCCGGCGGCGCCACTCAGTTGTCCGATAAACGAACATGACCTCATCGTCCGATGCCGGCTCCCTCAAACGGGGCGTGGCCTTTCTCAAGCTGCTGGCGACCGGGGGCGTGCGCGGTTGCCCGCTCAGCGAACTGGCCGAAAAATCCGGCGTGCCCCACCCTTCGGCCCACCGCATCCTCAAGCAGCTGATTGCCGAGCGCCTGGTGGTGCACGACGCCCAGACCCACCGCTACCGGCTGGGGCCGCTGGCCTTCGAACTGGGCCTGGCCGGGTCGATGCTGCACGACATACGCGACCTGTGCGAGCCGGCCATGGCGGCGCTGTCACGTGAAACCGAGGACACGGCCTACCTGGTGGTGCGCAGCGGATTCGAGGCCGTGTGCCTGCACCGGCTCGAAGGCGACTTCCCCATACGCACGCTGGTGCTGCAGGTCGGCAGCCGGCGCCCGCTGGGCGTGGGCGCCGGTGGGCTGGCCGTGCTGGCCGCCATTGCGCCAGAGGAGCGCGAGGCCATCATCGAGCGCGTGGCGCCCGCCCTGCCGGCCTTTGGCAAGCTCACCGATGCGGGACTGCGCCTGGCCTGCGAGGAAACGGCCCGCGCAGGCGTGGCCGTGATACAGAACCGCGTGAGCCTGGGCGTGACGGCCGTGGGCGCGCATTTTTGCGACAGCATGGGCCAGGCCATGGGGGCGGTCAGCGTGGCCGCGCTGACCCAGCGCATGACGGCGGCGCGCGTGCGGCGCATCGCCCAGCAGGTGCGCGCTGCGGCGGCCCAGATAGAGCAGCGCATCCGCACGCGCAAAAGATAAGGGGCCGGCTGGTCCACACCAGCCGGCCCCTTGTCGGCCCCTTGTGCCGCCGAGCCCAGGCTCGGCGCTGCTTACTTGAGCAGGCCTTCGGCCTTCATCGCCGCCTGCACGGCAGGGCGGGCCAGCACGCGCTCGCGGTAGGCCAGGAGGTTGGTCAGCTCGGAGATGTCCACGCCCACGAACTGGGCCCAGCCCGTCACGGTGAACAGGTAGGCGTCGGCCACGGTGAACTGCTCGCCCATCAGGTAGTCGCGGCCATTGAGCTCGCCGTCCACCCACTTGAGGCGGTCCAGCACGCGCTGGCGCACCACGGGCTTGTAGTCGTCGGGCGTGGCGGGGTTGAACAGGGGACCGAAGCCCTTGTGCAGCTCGGTGCCGATGAAGTTCAGCCACTCCTGCAGGTGGTAGCGGGCCATGGTGCCGTTGGCCGGGGCCAGCTTCTTCTCGGGGACCAGATCGGCCAGGTACTGGACGATGGCCGGGCCTTCATGCAGCGTGTCGCCGTCGTCGAGCACGAGGAAGGGAACATAGCCCAGCGGGTTGATGCCGTAGTAGTCCGTGCCGTCCTGCAGCTTGTGCGTCTTGGTGCTGGCCAGGACCGGCTCGTAGGCCAGGCCTGCCTCGTGCAGGACGATGTGGGGAGACAGAGAGCAGGCGCCAGGGCTGTAGTAGAGCTTCATGGTGGATGGCTTCCGATCAGGGTAAGAAAGACAAGCGCCCATGCTAACCCCATGTGGCGGGGCTGCGCATGATGGGACCGCGCTGGCGGCAGGGTTCAGGCCGACAGGCGCTGTGCAGCCCAGAGCACCTGTTCCAGCACGGCCTTCATGCCCTGCTGGTCCTGGGATCGCTGCAGGCGGCCGGCGTCGTCGAATGCCTGGCCTGCCTGTCCCACGGCGTGGCTCACGGGGGCCAGCCAGCACTGCAGGTTCAGCAGCAGCGGCGCCAGGTGCGACTGGGCGCGCAGGCCGCCCAGGCCGCCGGGCGAGGCGCTGGCCATGCCCACGACCTTGCCGCGAAAGGGCAGGGTGCCATCGGACCAGACCGGATCACCGGCCACGGGGCTGGAAGCCCAGTCGATGGCGTTCTTGAGCAGGGCAGGGTAGCTGCCGTTGTACTCGGGCGAGCAGATCAGCCAGGCCGGGTGGCTGTGCAGCGCGGCCTTGAAGCGCAGCACGTCGGGCGGCGTGCCGCTGGCCTCCAGGTCGGCGTTGTACATGGGGATGTCGAAATCCGACAGCTCCAGCAGCGTGGGCTGGGCGCCCAGTTCGCGCGCCATGTCGGCGGCGGCGGCGGCCAGGCGCCGGTTGTGCGATTGTTGGCGGGTACTGCCCGCGAAGATGAGGATCTGCATGGCCGCCATTGCATCACAGGCCCTGCACATGTTTCTTGCAAGCGGGCCGCCCTGCGGGCGGCGGCGCGCAGCATCCTGCGGAGAATGCGGCCGCCCGCCGCACTGTTTCACGTGGAACACCGGCGCAGTGCCGGCCCGGTGGCAGGGCCGGCCGACCCCTTGCAAGGCACTGGTGCGGCAAAGGTGGGAAAATCGCGGGTTCCCCGCTGGGTTCCCCTCGCTACATGAACGAGGGCCACCTGCCATGAGCGCCGGAGCGTGAGTGCTCCGTGTCGGGGGCTTGGGCCGGGCAGGCCCCCGGAGTCATAAGCATGTTGTATCCACAGGAATTTGATGTGATCGTGGTCGGTGGCGGCCACGCCGGCACCGAGGCCGCGCTGGCCGCTGCGCGCATGGGCTGCAAGACGCTGCTGCTGAGCCACAACATCGAGACACTGGGCCAGATGAGCTGCAACCCCAGCATCGGCGGGATCGGCAAGGGCCATCTGGTCAAGGAAGTGGATGCGCTGGGCGGCGCCATGGCGCTGGCCACCGATATCGGCGGCATACAGTTCCGCATCCTCAACAGCTCCAAGGGCCCGGCCGTGCGTGCCACGCGCGCCCAGGCCGACCGCATTCTCTACAAGGCCGCCATCCGCGACATGCTGGAGAACCAGCCCAACCTGTGGCTGTTCCAGCAGGCGGTGGACGACCTCATGGTCGAGGGCGACCGCGTGGTGGGTGCCGTCACCCAGGTGGGCGTGCGCTTTCGCAGCCGCACCGTGGTGCTCACGGCGGGCACCTTCCTGGACGGCAAGATCCACGTGGGCCTGAACAACTACGCGGCAGGCCGCGCGGGCGACCCGCCGGCCGTCAGCCTGTCGTCGCGGCTCAAGGAGCTGCAGCTGCCCCAGGGGCGCCTGAAGACCGGCACGCCGCCGCGCCTGGATGGCCGCAGCATCGACTTCTCGCAGTGCGAGGAGCAGCCCGGCGACGGCATGCCCGGCGGTGTCAACGAAGGCGTGCTGCCGGTGTTCAGCTTCATCGGCAATGCGGCCATGCACCCGCGCCAGATGCCCTGCTGGATCACCCACA
This sequence comes from Delftia sp. CH05, assembly GCF_009827015.1. Classification (NCBI taxonomy): domain Bacteria; kingdom Pseudomonadati; phylum Pseudomonadota; class Betaproteobacteria; order Burkholderiales; family Comamonadaceae; genus Delftia; species Delftia sp. CH05. Next base: position 120,482 of record NZ_WUMG01000001.1, read on the forward strand.
CCAACGAGCGCACGCACGACATCATCCGCAGCGGCTTTGACCGCAGCCCCATGTTCACGGGCAAGATCGAGGGCGTGGGCCCGCGCTACTGCCCCAGCGTCGAGGACAAGATCAACCGCTTTGCCGACAAGGAAAGCCACCAGATCTTCCTGGAGCCCGAAGGCCTGACCACCAACGAGTTCTATCCCAACGGCATCTCCACCAGCCTGCCCTTCGACATCCAGTACGAATTGGTGCGCAGCATGAAGGGGCTGGAGAACGCGCACATCCTGCGCCCCGGCTACGCCATCGAGTACGACTACTTCGATCCGCGCTCGCTCAAGAGCAGCTTCGAGACGCGCCAGATCCAGGGCCTGTTCTTCGCGGGCCAGATCAACGGCACGACCGGCTACGAGGAAGCGGCGGCCCAGGGCCTGTTCGCAGGCCTCAACGCCGCGCTGCAGTGCCGCGGCCAGGAAGCCTGGCTGCCGCGCCGCGACGAGGCCTACCTGGGCGTGCTGGTCGATGACCTGATCACCAAGGGCGTGACCGAGCCGTACCGCATGTTCACCAGCCGCGCCGAGTTCCGTCTGCAGCTGCGCGAGGACAACGCCGACATGCGCCTGACCGAGGCCGGCCGCGCCATGGGCCTGGTGGACGATGCGCGCTGGGATGCCTTCAGCCGCAAACGCGATGCTGTTTCACGTGAAACAGAGCGCCTGAAGTCCACCTGGGTCAATCCGCGCATCGTCGCGCCCGAGGAATCGGAGCGGGTGCTGGGCAAGTCCATCGAGCGTGAATACAACCTCTTCGACCTGCTGCGCCGCCCCGATGTGGGCTACGGCAAGCTGATGAGCCTGAACGAAGGCCGCTATGCCTCGGCCGATGTGCAGCCCGAGGTGCTGGGCGATCTCAGCGCCTCCGTCGTCGAGCAGGTGGAGATCGCGGCCAAGTACGCAGGCTACATCGACCGCCAGAAGGACGAGGTGCAGCGCGCCGCCCACTTCGAGAACCTGCGTCTGCCGGCCGAGCTGGACTATATGCAGGTGCCGGCCGTGTCCTTCGAGGTGCGCCAGTCGCTGCAAAAGCACAGGCCCGAGACGCTGGGCCAGGCATCGCGCATGTCGGGCGTGACGCCAGCGGCGATCTCCCTGCTCGTGGTGCACCTGAAGAAGGGGGGCTTCCGCGGCTTTGCCCCTGATGTGACAGACGCGAAGGGCGAGGAGGCATCCGCATGAGCCAGGAACTGCGCGCTCCTCTCGAGGCCGGCCTGCAGGCGCTGGGCCTGGAGCTTTCCCCTGCCCAGGTCGATACGCTGATGGAATTCCAGGCCCTGCTGGGCAAGTGGAACAAGGTCTACAACCTCACGGCAGTGCGTGATCCGCAGGAAATGCTGACCCACCACCTGCTCGACAGCCTGGCCGCCGTGCCGCCCCTGCAGCGCCACCTGGCCCAGATGCCTGCGCGCGCAGGGCGCACCGCCATGCTGGACGTGGGATCGGGCGGCGGCCTGCCCGGCGTGGTCTTTGCCGTCTGCTGCCCGCAGATCGACGTGCACTGCGTGGACACGGTGGGCAAGAAGGCGGCCTTCATCCAGCAGGCGGCGGCCACTCTGCGCCTGCCCAACCTGCGCGGCATCCACAGCCGCGTGGAGCAGTTGACCACGCGCTATCCGCTGATCAGCTGCCGTGCCTTTGCCTCGCTGGCGGACTTCACCAGCTGGTCGCGCCAGTCGCTGGAGGAGGGCGGCACCTGGCTGGCCATGAAGGGCAAGCACCCCGACGAGGAAATCGCCGCGCTGCCTGCCGACGTGCAGGTGTTTCACGTGGAACCATTGAAGGTGCCGGGCCTCGATGCCGAGCGCTGCATCCTCTGGCTGCGCACTGCTGCAGCCTGATTTTTTTACCGAATAGCACACTGCCGCGTTGCGGCGGGGCCATGTTCCCCATGCGCTGGCCATGGCCCTCGCATAAACTCCCAGCTTTCATCGCTCAGGGGTCAGCATGTTCGGCATCTCCGATTTCAGCGCATTCGTTGTTGCCATTCTTCTGTTTTTGCTGATTCCGGGGCCGGGCAATCTGGCGCTGATCACCTCCACCGGCAAGGGCGGCATACGGGCCGGAATGGCGGCCTGCGCCGGCGTGCTGGCGGCCGACCAGGTACTGATCTGGATGGCGGTGGCGGGCGTGGCCGCGTTGCTGGCTTCCTATCCCGCGGCCTTCCATGCCGTGCAGTGGCTGGGCGCCGCCTACCTGGGCTGGCTGGGTTTCAGGATGCTCACAGCCAGGCCCGGCGAAAAGCCCGTGCTGCACATCGAGCCGCGCCACTACTTTCGCCAGGCTGGCCTGATCACCCTGATGAACCCCAAGTCCATCGTGTTCTACATGGCCTTCTTCCCGCTGTTCGTGGATCCCGCAAGCCACCAGGGCCTGCTCACGTTCGCGGTGATGGCGGCCACGGTGGCCGTGCTGACCTTTCTCTATTGCCTGATCGTGGTGCTGCTGACCGCGCATCTGGCCGAGCGCATGCGCGCCAATCCTGCGGTTTCCCGGGTTCTCGAAAAGACTGCGGGCGTGTTTCTGATCGGTTTTGGCCTCAAGCTGGCCATCGCCAAATAAGCGTGTAAATACCATGGCCAAAATCTTCTGTGTCGCCAATCAAAAGGGTGGGGTCGGCAAGACCACCACCGCCGTCAACCTTGCTGCGGGCCTGGCCAAGATCGGCCAGCGCGTGCTGATGATCGACCTGGACCCCCAGGGCAATGCCACCATGGGCTCGGGCGTGGACAAGCGCGCGCTGGAGCTGTCGGTCTACGACGTGCTGCTGGAGAACGCCAGCGTCAAGGAAGCCGCCGTGCGCTCCGAGGCCGTGGGCTATGACGTGCTGGGCGCCAACCGCGAACTCAGCGGCGCCGAGATCGAGCTGGTCACGCTGGAGCGCCGCAACGAGCGCCTGAAGGGCGCCCTCAGGGCGGCCGATGCCGACTACGACTTCGTGCTCGTGGACTGCCCGCCCAGCCTGTCCATGCTCACCCTGAACGGCCTGTGCGCGGCCCATGGCGTGGTCGTGCCCATGCAGTGCGAGTACTTCGCGCTCGAAGGCCTGACCGACCTGGTCAACACCATCAAGCAGGTGCATGCCAACATGAACCCCGACCTGCAGATCATCGGCCTGCTGCGCGTGATGTTCGACCCGCGCACCACGCTGCAGCAGCAGGTCAGCGACCAGCTCAAGGAGCACTTCGGCGACAAGGTCTTCGACACCGTGATCCCGCGCAACGTGCGCCTGGCCGAGGCGCCCAGCTATGGCGTACCTGGCGTGGTCTTCGACCCGGGCGCCAAGGGCAGCAAGGCCTTCATCGATTTCGCGCACGAGATGGTGCGCCGCATCAAGAAGATGTAGCCATGCAAGGTTCACATGAAACGGCAGGGCAGGGCGTGCCGACCGGGTGGGCTGCCGAGGACGTCTGGCTGCTGCCCGGCTGGCAGAACTCGGACGCCGGCCACTGGCAAAGCCGCTGGGAGCAGCGCCACGGCTACCGCCGCCTGGAGCAAAACGACTGGGACCGTCCGCTGCGCGGCGACTGGAGCGCCAGGCTGCAGGAGACGGTGCTCGACGCGCCGCGCCCGGTGGTGCTGGTGGCCCACAGTCTGGGCTGCATCCTTGTGGCGTGGTGGGCGGCGCATTCGCCGCTGGCCGCCCGCAAGGTGCGTGGCGCGCTGCTGGTCGCCCCCGGCGATACCGAGCAGCCCCAGCTGCGCGAGCAATTGCCTGGCTGGTCGCCCGTGATGATGCAGCGCCTGCCGTTTGCCTCCATCGTGGTCGGCAGCAACAACGATATCTATTGCAGCGCGCAGCGCGTGCAGACCCTGGCCGATGCCTGGGACGCGCGCTTTGTCGATGCAGGGCCTTCGGGCCACCTCAACACGGCCAGCGGGCTGGGCGACTGGGACAGCGGACACGCGCTGCTGGCGTCGCTTTGACAAGGACAACACCATGGTGACCAAGAAACCCAAGGGACTGGGACGCGGACTCGAAGCCCTGCTCGGCCCCAAGGTCCACGACAAGGAAGAGGCCGGCGGCCCCGTGGCCGAGACCGGGCTGCCCAGCATCCTGCAGCTGGACGTGATGGTGCCCGGCCAGTACCAGCCGCGCACCCACATGGACGAGGGCGCGCTCTACGAGCTGGCCGAAAGCATCAAGGCCCAGGGCATCATGCAGCCCATCCTGGTGCGCCGCCTGGCCAAGGGCGAACACGCCGGCAAATACGAAATCATCGCGGGCGAGCGGCGCTTTCGCGCAGCCCGCATCGCCGGCCTGGCCGAGGTGCCGGTGCTGGTGCGCGAGGTGCCCGACGAGGCCGCCGCCGCCATGGCGCTGATCGAGAACATCCAGCGCGAGGACCTCAACCCGCTGGAAGAGGCCCAGGGCCTGTCGCGCCTGGTCAAGGAATTCGGCCTCACGCACGAGCAGGCGGCCCAGGCCGTGGGACGCTCGCGCAGCGCGGCCACCAACATCCTGCGCCTGCTGAACCTGGCCGACCCGGTGCAGACCATGCTCATGGCCGGCGACATCGACATGGGCCATGCGCGCGCCCTGCTGTCGCTGGACCGCGCGGCCCAGATCACAGCCGGCAACCAGATCGCGGCCAAGAAGCTGTCGGTGCGCGAGGCCGAGGCCCTGGTCAAGAAGATCGGCGCCGACTTCAGCCTGGTGCGCCAGAAGTCCAAGAAGGAAGGCAAGACGCGCGACATCAAGCGCGTGGAGGAAGAGCTGTCCGACCTGCTCATGGCCGATGTCGAGGTGCGCATCAAGAAGTCCGTGCGCCGGGGCGGCAAGCTGCAGGAAATGGGCGAAGTGGCGATCCAGTTCGGCTCGCTCGATGCGCTCAACGGGCTGATCGAACGTTTGCGCGGCGATGCACCCGAGTGATGACAACAGTTTGTAACCGTCTGTGATCTGTCGTTCTCCAGCAAAGCAGCGCTTTTTCGCAAGGGTGAATCCCGGTATATTTGCGCGCTGTTATGCGGGGTAATTGTGTGTAATCGCTGACTGGCGACGCTGCCAGTGCGTGGACGCCCATTGCCCTGGCGCTGATTCACCTAGACCAGACCAAGAGGATTACAACGTGAAGAAGTATCTTGCCCTGACTGCCATCGCCGCCGTGGCGCTGACCGGCTGCGTGACCACCGACATGCGCATGGGTTCGCCGGAAGCCAAGACCGTGGCCACGGGCGCCGCGGGCGGTGCCAGCGCCGAGAACGCCAACACCGAGCTGGAGCGCTGCGATTCCTCGCTGGGCACCATCTCCCTGGTCGAGAACCAGACCGCCGGCTGGTACACCATCCTCACCCAGCAGTACCGCCTGCCGCCCACATCGCAGCTGCTGCGCCTGATGATCCAGCAGTCCAACTGCTTCATCGTCGTGGAACGCGGCGCGGCCGGCATGGGTGCCATGGCGCGTGAACGCGCGCTGATGGACTCGGGCGAAATGCGCGGCGGCAGCAACCTGGGCAAGGGCCAGATGGTGGCCTCCGACTACGGCCTGTCCCCCGAAGTGATCTTCAACCAGAGCGATGCCGGCGGCATGGGCGGCGCCATCGGCGGCCGCGCAGGCGGCATCTTCGGCGCGCTGGCTGCAGCCACCAAGACCCGCGAGGCCTCGGTCATGCTGGCCCTGGTGGACAACCGTTCGGGCGTGCAGGTGTCGGCTTCCGAAGGCTCGTCTTCCAAGACCGACTGGGGCGGCATGGGCGCGCTGTTCGGCGGCTCCGCCGGCGCCTCGCTGGGCGGCTACACGCGCACGGCCGAAGGCAAGGTGATCGCCGCCGCCTTCATGGACGCCTACAACCAGATGGTGCGCGCGCTGCGCAACTACAAGGCACAGACCGTCAAGGGCCAGGGCCTGGGCGGCGGTGGACGCCTGGGCGTGGACGGCGGTGCCGCACCGTCGCAGACATCGGCTCCGGGCGCCAATGCCGCCGGCATGTCGCTGCGCGCCGCGCAGCAAAAGCTCAACGCCCTGGGCTACACCGCAGGCACGCCTGACGGCGCCATGGGCAAGAACACCCAGAACGCCCTGCGCGAATTCCAGCGCGACCAGAGCCTGCCGCAGACCGGCCGCCTCGACCGTGCCACCTCGCAAGCACTGCAACAGCAATAAGCGGCTCCCGGCCGGAGGGCGCGCATGATGCGGCGCCTTCCCTGGCCGGCCCCGGCCCTTCTTGCCTGGGCCGGCGCCTGGCTTGTGTACGCCGCGCTGCAATCGACCCTAGGGCCGCTGGCCGCCTGGCTGGCGGCCTGTTTTTTGGGCGTGCTCGCCAGCCTGCTGGCCACGCCCTGGTGGCGGCGCTTGGCCGTGGCGGCGGGCTTTCCGCTGTCCTGCCTGATGCTGTGGGGGCCGGGCGGCCTGGCCGCCATCAGCCCCTGGCTGTGGCTGGCGGCGCTGGGCCTGCTCGCCCTGGTCTACCCGCTCAACGCCTGGCGCGATGCGCCGCTGTTTCCCACGCCCGCCGATGCGCTGCAAGGCCTGGCCGATGCCGCGCCGCTGCCGGACGGCGCGGCCGTGCTCGATGCCGGCTGCGGCCTGGGTGACGGCCTGCGCGCGCTGCGCGGGCAGTACCCGCAGGCGCGGCTCAACGGCATGGAGTGGAGCTGGCCGCTGCGCTGGCTGTGCGCGCTGCGCTGCCCCTGGGCCCGTGTGCGCCGCGCCGATATCTGGCTGGCCGACTGGAGCGGCTACCAGATGGTCTACCTGTTCCAGCGCCCTGAAAGCATGGGCCGTGCAGCCGTCAAGGCCGCCACGGAGCTGCCTGAGGGCGCCTGGCTGGTCAGCCTGGACTTTGCGCTGCCCGGCGTGGAGCCCTCCTGGCAGCGCCAGGGACCGGGCCGGCACAGCCTCTGGGTCTACCGCATGCCGCTGGGCGGTGCCGGCGAGGCCGTGGTGCATGTTCCGGAACCCGAGGAAACACCCTACGAGAAGGCGCTGCGCGAAATGCGGGAACGCCGGTGACGGCTGTGCGTGGCGCCTACTTCTTCGCGCTGGCCTTGCTCACGTAGAGCGACAGCGCGGCGATATCGGCCTCGCTGAGCGAGGCCTTGAATGAGGGCATGGCGCCTATGCCGTCGCGCAGGGCACGGGCCACGCGCGCGGCATCGGGCTGCAGCTCGTCGAGCACGGGGCCGATGGCGCCCTCGGCACCCGCGTCCTTGAGCGTGTGGCACAGCGCGCAGGCGGGCGTGGCCGTGGCGAACAGCTTCTTGCCCAGGGCCATCTGGGCCGCTTCATTGGCAAAGGCGGGGGCGCACAGCAGGGCGCTGCCGAGCAAAGTGCTGCCCAGCAGGGCGGTGTGGATCAGGTGTTTCATCGTGAACATGGCAATGGGGGTACGGGCCCGCCACGGTCTGGCGCCGTGTGCGGGAGGTGACGGGAGTGAAGAGAAGGGAGGCGGGATGAGCGCGCGGGCCGTGTTCAGGCCACGGTGACGGTCACGGCGTGGTCGGCCCAGCTGGTGTTGTTGTAGCCACTCTGGTTTTCGCCGCGCGTCTCGGGCTGGACCCGGCCGCGCGCGTCGGTGGCGCGGCTGGCCAGCACATGCGTGCCCTTGGGCAGGCGCGCCTGCAGCACGAACTGGCGCCAGGCGTACTTGCCCAGGTCGGGGCCAACCAGGCGCGCGGCCTGCCAGCTCTTGCCGCCGTCCGTGGACACCTCCACGCCCTTGACGGCGTCCATGCCGCCAAAGGCCACGCCGTGGATCTGCACCAGGCCGGCGGCCTGCCCGCCGTCCTCGTGCAGGGGTGAGTTGATCCAGGACTTGACGCTCATCTCCTGCACCGAGGGCTGGCTCGGATCGCCCTTGCTGCCGGGCGGCGAGATGCGGTAGCCGTGGGACATGATGTGGGCCTCGCTCTCGCGCGGCGTGAAGGCCAGCTGCTTGATGTACTTGATGTTGTTCACACCCGTGTAGCCGGGCACGATCAGGCGCAGCGGCCCGCCGTGGGCCAGCGGGATGGGCTCGCCGTTCATCTCCCAGGCCAGCAGCGCGTCTTCCATGGCCGACAGCGGCACCGAGCGCTCGACGATGACGCTCTTGGGGTCCAGCCCCGCAGGCAGCACCTCGCCGCCCGTGCCGGTCATGTAGAGGCCGCCGTCTGACACGCCGCCCAGGGCCTTGACCACCTCGCGCACGGGCACGCCGCTCCAGACCACGCAGCCGGCCGCACCCACGGTCCAAGCCGTGCCGCTGGGCTTGCTGGGAAAGAAGGCGCGGCCATTGCCCGAGCACTGCAGCACCATGGCCACGGTCTCCAGGCCCAGGGACTTGAGCTCGCGCACGCTGAGGCTGCGGGGCTGGCGCACGCCCCCCACCTGCAACTGCCAGGCATCGCGGTCGGCCACGATGGATTCGGGCGGTGTGGGCAGGTTGTTGCGCACATAGAGCTGGTCGCTGGGCGTGATCACGCTGGTGCCGAAGGCGCCGCGCCGCGTCTCTATGGTGGTGGAGCTGTGGACGATGAGGGCATCGGCCTTCTTCCAGCCCGCGTAGCCGGGCAGGGGCTTGGCCGCCGGTGCTGCCGCAGCTGCGGGTGCCTGGGCCTGGGCTTGGGCTTGGGCCAGTGCGCCCTGGTGCAGGCCGGCCAGGCCTGCGGCGGCCAGTGCGCTGGCGCTGCCGGCCAGCAGGCTGCGGCGCGCGGGGGAGGTGGGCGATGTCGGCAAGTGGTTCATGGGTGTCTCCTCGTGGTGGTTGTCATGGGGCATCTCATGGGGCAGGGGTGCCCAGGGCCTTGCTGGCCACGGCCAGGGCCTGTTTCTTCTGGGCTACCAGCACCAGCGGCCGGCCTTCGCGCGAGCGAACGACCTGCCAGTGCATGTTGGCCCACCAGCCCTGGCCATCGGCCAGGCGCTGGGGCTGGTCGAAGGCCAGCACGGTGACGATGCCGCCCTTCTCGAAGAAGGTGGTCAGGTGGTAGGCGCGCGTGCCGTCGATATCGCAGGGCCGCATCAGCTGGGTGTAGCCGGGCAGCTTCTCGCCGGCCGGCAGGTCCAGGCGGCGCGCCACCTCGGCCTCGGGCATGAAGCTGCCGCGCAGCGTGCGCTCGTAGTACTCATGCTCGATGGCGGCGCGCACCAGCTCGGGCGGGCGCATGGCGAACACGGCGGTGGCGGCCGAGCTGCCCACCAGCAGCGCGGCGATCAGCCGGCGCACGCCGCTGCGCGCATGCCAGGGCGTGTGGCGCAGCAGATGGGCGGGCGGCTCGCCGTGCGGCCCGGGGTCGAAGGCCAGGGCCAGTTCGGCGCGTGCGCGCAGGTCGAAGGCCGATTCGTCGGTCGTGTCCGGGGCAGTCATTTCAAGCCTTGGTATCGTGTGGCGCGCAGCGGGGTGGGGCGCAGCGGGATCACGCTGGCAGTCTCTGGGGCAGGCGCCGGGGCGGCCTGCTCCAGCGCCGCCTTCAGCGCATCGCGGGCGCGTGACAGGCGCGACAGCACCGTGCCCGGCGCAATGTCCAGGGCCTCGGCCATCTGGGCCGTGGGCATGTCGTCGAAGTAGTAGAGCACCAGCACCTCGCGGTGGATGGGGGCGATGCGCGACAGCGCCTTGACCACGTCGAGCCGGTCGTCCAGCGCCGAAGGCGAGGGGGAGGGGGCGGGATGCTGGTCCAGCGCCTCGTCATCGCTGACCAGATGGGCCGATGGCGCAAGGTGCCGGAAGGCATGGCGGCGCATGATCTGGAACAGCCAGGCCCGCGCCATCGCGGCCTCGCGCAGCTGGTGGCGAAAGCGCCAGGCGCTGGTGAAGCAGTCCTGCACCACGTCCTCGGCCAGCGCGCGCGAGCCGGTCAGCGCCCAGGCGCTGCGCAGCAGGAATCGGTAGTGCTCGCGCACCCACTGGTTGTAGCGCGACTCGGCGGTGGAGATCATGCGGCATAAGAGCACGCAGGGCGCCGCCCTATTCCATGGGCTGGCCTTAGGCAAACCCTATATCGGATCAGCTATCGCGAAGAGGCGATGGCTCCCTGTCATTCCCTGATCGGCCGCGATACAGCGCCTGATCCGACCCTGTGGGCAGCGGAGCCGGCCTGCTGCCCGAAGAACCGTGCCGGAGGCATGCCCACCGTGCGGTGCACCATGGCGCTGAAGGCGCTGGGGCTGTATCCCAGCTCGGCCGCGATCTGCTGTATGGGAAGGCCGCGCGCGGCCAGGCTCAGGCCGTGGGCCAGCACGACTTGCTGGCGCCAGGTGGTGAAGCTGCAGCCCAGCTGCTGCTGGAACAGCCGGGCCACGGTGCGCGGGCTGGCGCCGGTGTCTGCCGCCCAGTCGGCCAGGCTCTCGTGCTGGGTGGGGTCGGCCACCACGGCTTCGCAGAGCATGCGCAGCCGCTTGTCCTGGGGCATGTTCACGCCAAGGTGGACTTCGCTGGCCCGGCGAAGCTCTTCCAGCAGCAGGGCGCTCAGATGGTGCTCGCGCTGCAGGGTGGCGGCGTCCGGGGCGGGCTGGTCATCGCTTTGCTTGGGCAGGGCCGTGATCAGCTCGCGCATCAGCGGCGAAACCTCCAGCACGCGGCAGCGTGCCCAGTCCTGCGGGTTGCAGGCCACGCCGCAGGGCGGGAGGTCCGGCAGTACGGGGCCCTGGGCCGGATCGTCCTGCAGCACGTAGATGGAGACGAGATCGGCTTCCTCGACCATGGCCACGGCGTGGACCAGGCCGGGCGGAATCCACACGGCCTTGGAGGGTGGGGCGATCAGCGTGCCCTGGGGGGCCGACAGGTGCAGCACGCCGTCCAGCGAGATGGCGATCTGTGCCCAGCTGTGGCTGTGCGGTATGACGCGCGTGCGTGCCGACAGGCGGTGCTGCTTGGCGCGCACGGGGCGCTGGGGCGTGGGCACGAACAGGTGCGGATGCAGGGCCTCCACCGGCTCCATCGGCCGGGCCCTGCGCACCGACCGCAGTGCGGCTGCGGGGCAGGCGCTGGGCAGGGTGTCGGCACAAGTGTCGGCAAGGGTGTGGGCAGGGGTGCCGGGTGTGGAGACAGGCTTTGGCATGTTTGCGACAGAAGTTGGCAGACTATCGCATACAAGACGAAACGCTGCTGCCTAAGATGCGGCCCATGACCGCCTCTTTCTCTTCCATGCCGGACGCCGTGGCGCCGGACCCGCTGCGCAGCGATGTGCGCACCATCGGCCTGATCGGCCTGGCGCATGGTTCCTCGCATTTCTTCCACCTGCTGCTGCCGCCGCTGTTTCCGTGGCTGATCGCCGAGTTCGGCTACAGCTATGCCGAGCTCAGCGTGATGGTGTCGCTGTTCTTCGTGGTCTCCGGCGTGGGACAGGCCATGGCCGGCTTTGCCGTGGACCGCTTCGGCGCACGCCCCATTCTGTTTGCGGCGCTGGGCAGCTTCACCGTGGCGGGCGTGGTCGCCAGCCTGGCGCAGGGCTATGGAATGCTGCTGCTGGCGGCCTTCTTCGCGGGCCTGGGCAATGCGCCCTTCCACCCGGTGGACTTCACCATCCTCAACAAGCGCGTGTCGGCCAAGCGCATCGGCCATGCGTTCTCGGTGCACGGCCTGTCGGGCAATATCGGCTGGGCGCTGGCGCCGCTGTTCATGGCGGGCATCACCACGGCCACGGGCTCGTGGCGCCTGGCCTGCCTGTGCGGCGCGGCCCTGGCCGCCGTCATCCTCACCATCATGGTGCTCAACCGCGAGGCGCTGGACGACCGTGCGGCCGATGCCCAGGCCCCCGCGGCGCGCGCCGCTGCGGCCGCCGTGCCGCAGGAGCATCCCATGGCCTTCCTGAAGCTGCCCTCGGTCTGGCTGTGCTTCTCGTTCTTCTTCTGGAGCACCTGCGCGCTCAGCGCCATCCAGAGCTTTGCCAGCCCCGCCATGCAGTCCATGTACGGACTGCCGCTGAGCGTGACGGCGCTGATCGTCACGGGCTACATGCTCTGCGGCGCGGCAGGCATGCTGGCCGGTGGCTTCCTCGTGGGCCGCGTGCAGCGGCTGGAGAAGGTGATCTCCATCTGCATGCTGGGCTCGGGTGTTGCGCTGTTCCTGGTCGGCACGGGCTGGCTGCCGGCCATGGCGGCCGTGGCCGTGGCCTCCATCGCGGGCCTGGGCACGGGCCTGGCCGGTCCCTCGCGCGACATGCTGATCAAGCGCGCCGCGCCCCCCGGCGCCACGGGCCGGGTCTACGGCACGGTGTATTCGGGCCTGGACCTGGGCTTTTGCCTGGCCGCGCCGGTGTTCGGCTACATGCTGGACCACGGCATGAGCCACGGCGTGTTCTACGGATCGGCCATTGCCCTGGTGCTGAGCGTGGTGTCGGCCGTGGTCGTGGGCGATGGCGTGAGCCGGAAAAGCGGCATGGCGCTGAGCGCGGGCTGATACCGGGTCGCGCTCCCCACAAGGCCCCGCAGGCCCAAGCTTGCGGGGCCTTTGCTTTGGGCGCAGAGATGGACAAAACAGGCACGGCAATTGCGTGCGCCCTGCGCGGCGCCTGCTATCGTGCAGGCACAACTTTTCAACACAGGAGACCTGTCCATGCGTTCCGCCTTCGCACCACTTTCCCTCATGTTCCGCAGCGCCCCGCTGGCGCTGGCCCTTGCCATGGCCGGCCTGTCCGGCAGTGCCCTGGCTGCGCCCAAGGCCGATATCCAGGCGCTGGCGCAAAAGCACCAGCAGCCCCTGCTGGACACGCTGCGCGAGCTGGTGCACATCGAGTCGGGCAGCAAGGACATGGAGGGCGTGGAGCAGATCGCCAACTACGTGGCCGGCAAGCTGCGCGAGCAGGGCGGCAAGGTCGAGATCCTGCAGCCCACCGACGTCTACCGGCTGGGTGACACGCCCGAGAAGATCGGCCCCATGGTGCATGCCGAGTTCAAGGGCAAGGGCACCAGCCGCATCATGCTGATCGCCCACATGGACACGGTCTACCTGCGCGGCATGCTCAAGGACCAGCCGTTTCGCATCGACGGCGAGCGTGCCTACGGCCTGGGTATTGCCGACGACAAGCAGGGCGTGGCCCTGATCCTGCACACCGTGGCCATGCTGCGCCAGCTGGGCTTCGACAACTACGGCACGCTGACCGTGCTGATGAACAGCGACGAGGAAATCAGCTCGCCCGGCGCGCGCAGCACCATCACGCGCCTGGGCGCCGAGCAGGATGCGGTCTTCTCGTTCGAAGGCGGCGGCACCGACGGCGGCGTGCGCCTGGCCACCAGCGGCATCGGCGCGGCCTACCTCAAGGTCGAGGGCAAGGCCTCGCACGCGGGCGCCAAGCCCGAGGACGGCGTGAATGCGCTGTACGAGCTGTCGCACCAGCTGCTGCAGATGAAGGACCTGTCCAAGCCCGAGACCGGCCTCAAGCTCAACTGGACCGTGGCCAAGGCCGGCACCAACCGCAACGTCATTCCCGCCGAGGCCACGGCCCAGGCCGACGCCCGCGCGCTGCGCGTGGCCGACTTCACGGCGCTGGAGCAGGCCATGCAGGCCAAGGTGGGCCACAAGCTGCTGGACGCCAGCAAGGTGCAGCTCAAGTTCGAAGTGCGCCGCCCGCCGCTGGAGGCCAACGAGGCCTCGCGCAGCCTGGCCAAACAGGCGCAGACCATCTACAGCGATGAGCTGGGCCTGAAGATGAGCGTGATGGAAAAGGCCACGGGCGGCGGCACCGACGCGGCGTTTGCGGCACTCAAGGCCAAGGGTGCGGTCATCGAGGGCTTTGGCCTGAGCGGCTACGGCGCGCACTCCAATGATGCGGAGTATGTGCAGCTGAACACCATCGTGCCGCGCCTGTACCTGGCCACGCGCATGATCATGGATCTGTCGAAGTAGCCCCCACGCTCCCCCTGCTTCGCATGGTCCGCTGCCCCTGGCCGGGCGCCCCCCGAGGGGGCCGCGTTTCGCCTTGGGGCGGCCCGGCAGCGAAACCTGGCGCACGCTGCGGATGGCGGGGTCAAAAAGCAAAAAAGGGCATGCCTTGCGGCATGCCCTGAAGGCGCATCGTGGGGCGCTCTGTGTTCTTACTGCGAAGAGATGTTCTTGTCTTTCGCGATCTTGCTCCAGCGCGTGAAGTCGGCATTCAGGCGCGCCTTCATGGCCGCGCCGTCCTGGTAGGTGGCGATGGCGCCTGCGGCCAGCATCTTCTTTTGCAGCTCGGGCTCGGCCAGGATGAGCTTGAGCTCCTGGTTCAGGCGCTGGACCACGGCGGGAGGCGTGTTCAGCGGGGCGATCAGGCCGCCCCAGGTGTCGGCGTCGAAGCCGGGGAAGCCCTGCTCGGCCACCGACTTCACATTGGGCAGCAGCTGCTTGGCCTTTTGCGAGCTGACGGCAATGGCGCGCAGCTTGCCGGCCTGGATGTGGGGCAGGGCCGCGACCACGTCGGCGAACATCACGGCGATCTGGCCGCCGATCAGGTCGGTCACGGCCGGCGCGCTGCCGCGGTAGGGCACGTGCTGCATGTCGAAGCCGCCCAGGTCCTTGAGCTGCTCCATGGACAGGTGGCCGAAGCTGCCCGTGCCCGAGCTGGTGTAGTTCAGCGCGGGCTTGGCCTTCCTGGCGTGCTCGATCAGCTGCTGCAGGTTGGTCACGTCCGGCAGCTCGCGCGGGTTGATGACGATGGCCATGGGCAGGTCATAGACCGTGGCCACGGGCAGGAAGTCCTTGCGCACGTCGTACAGGTTGTTGTTGAACAGCATGGGCGCCAGCAGCGCGGGCATGCCGAACATGGACAGCGAGTAGCCGTCGGGCTGCGACTTGATGAAGGCCGCCGTGCCCACCGAGCCCGAGGCGCCGGGGCGGTTGTCGATGACGATGGTCTGGCCCAGGCGCTCGGTCAGGCGCTGGGCGACGATGCGCGCGGCCGTGTCGGTGGGGCCGCCGGGCGGGAAGGCCACGGTCAGCTTGATCAGTTTGTCGGGCCACTGGCTCTGGGCCCGTGCGGCGGGGGCCAGCGTGGCGATGGCGGTGGCGCAGGCGGCGGAAAGGATCTGGCGGCGCGAGGCCTGGAAGGGGGTGGAAGTCATATGTCTCCTCAAGCGGGAAGGGGTGGAAATGAGAGCCGTGGAGCGGTCTGGGTGGGAACGTCTGCGCGCTCTCAGATGATGTTTTTGGCGCGCAGCGCGGCGCGGGCCTGTTCGTCCAGGCCCAGGCGCTGCTGCAGCACCTCGTCGGTGTGTTCGCCCTGGTGCGGCGGCGGGCGGCGCACGGGCAGGCGCTGGCCGTCCAGCGCATAGGGCGGGGCCAGCACGGACTGGCTGCCGGCCTCGCTGTCCTCGAAGCGGTGCAGCAGGCCGGCGTCGGCCGTGCGCTGCGAGTTCAGGGCCTCGAACAGGCCCAGCACCTCGCCGCAGGGAATCTGCGCGGCCGTCAGGCATTCGAGCAGTTGGGCGCGCGTGAAGCGCAGCAGCTCGGCCTGCACCAGCGGCATCAGCAGATCGCGGTTTGCCGAGCGTGCGGTATTGGTGGCAAAGCGCTCGTCGGCGGCCCACTCGGGCTTGGCGATGACGTCGGTGCAAAAGCGCTGGAACTGGCCGTTGTTGCCCACGGTGATGACCAGCGGGCCGTCGGCCGCCTCGAACACGCCGTAGGGCACGATGGACGGATGGGCGTTGCCGAACTTGGGCGGGTCGCCGGCCTTGAGCAAGGCCTCCATGCCGTAGTAGCTGGTGATCATCAGGCCGCAGTCGTACAGGGCCATCTGCACATGGCGGCCGCGCCCGCTGCGCTCGCGCTCGTAGAGCGCGGCCAGGATGGCCTGGGCCGAGTACATGCCCGTGAACATGTCCACGGCGGCCACGCCGAACTTCAGCGGGCCCTGGCCCTGCTCGCCGTTCATGGCCATGATGCCGGACTCGCCCTGCACCACCAGGTCGTAGCCGGGCCGCGTGGCCTCGGGGCCGCTGCGCGAGTAGCCCGAGATGGAGCAGTACACCAGGCGCGGGTTCAGCTGCGACAGCTGCTCGTAGCCCAGGCCCAGCTTTTCGGCGCCGCCGACCTTGAAGTTCTGGATGACCACATCGCTGTCGGCCGCCAGCTCGCGTGCGATGCGCAGGCCCTCTTCGGCCTGCAGGTCCAGCGTGACCGAGCGCTTGTTGCGGTTGGCGCTGTTGAAGTAGGAGGTGTTGCGCTGGCCCACGCGCACGCCCCAGTCGCGCGTGTCGTCGCCGCGGCCCGGGTGCTCGACCTTGATGACATCGGCACCCAGGTCGGCCAGCGCCATGGCACACATGGGGCCGGCCAGCACGCGCGAAAGATCCAGGACGCGCACGCCGTCCAGCGGCAGGGAAGAGGGGAGAGCACTCATGCGAAACCTTGTCGAACCACGAAAACCGCGACGGGCCGGTGATGCCCGGGCAGGCCCGCATTCTTCATTCGTTTATTGACTTTGACAATCGTGCTAAAAAATGGACATTGTGTGTACTGAGGTTTGACAATGGATCTGGGCGGACTGTCCCTGCTGGTGGACATCATCGAAGCCGGCAACCTGAGCCGCGCCGCCGTGCGCCTGGGCATGAGCCGCGCCAACGTCAGCCACCGGCTCAACCAGTTCGAGCGCCAGATCGGCCAGCAGCTGCTGCGCCGCACCACGCGCCAGGTCGAGCCCACCGAGCTGGGCCTGCGCCTGTACGCGCATGGACGGGCGATACGCCAGGAGGTCATGGCGGCGGCCGAGTCGGTGGACAGCCTGGGCCAGAGCCTGCAGGGCACCGTGCGGCTGAGCGTGCCCAGCGGCTACGGCCAGCTGCAGATGTCGGGCTGGCTGACGGAGTTCATGCGCATGCATCCGGGCATCACGCTGGAGGTGATCTTCGACAACGACATCGAGGACCTGATGCAGGGCGCGGTGGACTTCGCCGTGCGCGTGATGACCGAGCCGCCCGAAAGCCTGGTGGCCTGCAAGCTCGGCGACGTGCTCTACGAGGCCTGCGCCACGCCGCAGTTCCTGGCGCAGCATGGCCACCCCGACTCGCTGCTGGCGCTCAAGCGCGTGCCGCTGATCACCTCGGCGCTCACGGGCCAGAAGCTGCGCACGGCGGGCATGAACGGCGCGCGGCCCACCGAGCTGCGCATACGCCCGCGCCTGATGTCGCCCAACTTCCATTTCCTGCGCGATGCCGTGCTGCAGGGCCTGGGCGTGGCCGTGGTGCCGCGCTACATGGTGGCGGCCGAGCTGGCCAGCGGCGCGCTTGAGCGCCTGCCGCTGCCGCCGGGCAGCCTGGACTTTCTGGCCACGCGCCAGTACCTGCTGTACATGCCGTCCCGCTACCAGACGCGGGCCATCACCACGCTGATCGACTTCCTGCGCGAGAAGGCCGAGGCGGAGGGACTCAGAGGCTGAAGATTTTCCCGGGATTCAGGATGTTCTTCGGGTCCAGCGCCTGCTTGATGGAGCGCATCATCTGCACCGCGCCGTCGCCGGCTTCCTCGCGCAGGAAATCCATCTTGTGGATGCCCACGCCATGCTCGCCCGTGCAGGTGCCGCCCAGCGCGATGGAGCGCGACACCAGCTGGTGGTTGAGCTGCTCGGCGCGCGAGCGCTCGTCCTCGTTGTCCGGGTCGATCAGGTAGCCGAAGTGGAAGTTGCCGTCGCCCACGTGGCCGACGAGGAAGTAGGGAATGCCGCTGTCGTCGGCCTCGCGCACCGAGTCCAGCAGTGCATCGGCCAGGCGGCTGATGGGCACGCAGGCGTCGGTGGTAATGCAGCGGCAGCCGGGGCGGCTGGAGACAGCCGCGAAATAGGCGTTGTGGCGGGCCGTGAACAATCGTGTGCGGTCCTCGGGACGCTCGGCCCATTCGAAGGCGTTGCCGCCGAACTCGCCCGCAATGTCCTGCACCATCTCGGCCTGCTCCTTCACGCCCGTGGGCGAGCCGTGGAACTCCATCAGCAGCATGGGCTCCTCGCGCAGCGTGAGCTTGCTGTAGGCGTTGACCATACGCACCGAGTTCACGTCCACCAGCTCCACGCGGGCAATAGGCACGCCCATCTGTATGGTCTGGATCACCGTGCGCACGGCGGCCTCGATGCTGGGGAAGGAGCAGATGGCCGCGCTCACGGCCTCGGGCAGCGGGTACAGGCGCACCGTGATCTCGGTGACCACGCCCAGCGTGCCCTCGCTGCCCACGATCAGGCGCGTGAGGTCGTAGCCCGCGCTGCTTTTCTTGGCGCGCGTGCCGGTGCGCATCAGCTCGCCGCTGGCCGTGACCAGTTCCAGCGCCAGCACGTTCTCGCGCATGGTGCCGTAGCGCACGGCATTGGTGCCGCTGGCGCGCGTGGCGGTCATGCCGCCGATGGAGGCATCGGCGCCGGGATCGATGGGAAAGAAGAAGCCCGTGTCCTTGATGGCATCGTTGAGCTGCTTGCGCGTGATGCCGGGCTGCACGGTGACAGTCAGGTCCTCGGTGTTGACCGAGAGAATGCGGTTCATGCGGCTCAGGTCCAGGCTGATGCCGCCCTCGACGGCCAGCAGATGGCCTTCGAGCGAGGAGCCAGCACCGTAGGGGATGACCGGCACGGCATGCTGGTCGGCCAGCTTCAGCGCGTCCTGCACGTCCTGCGTGCTTTCGGCAAAGACCACGGCCGCAGGCGGGGGCGCCTGGATGGCGCCCTCGTCGCGGCCGTGCTGTTCGCGCACCGCCAAAGCCGTGGAGCACTGGGCGCCGAAACGCTGGGCCAGGGCTTGGAGGAAGGCTTCGGGAATGGGGCGCTGAGCGAAGTCAGGCTGCAGGCGGACGGGGGCGACAGGGGCGTTCATCGGTGTTCTCCAGGGGGAACTGGAAAGAATACCACCGGCCCTGTCGCCCAACCGTGTGGTCAGCCGCCAGGCATCCGGGTGTCAGCGCGGCTGGACAGCCTTGCTGAATTCATCGCGCGACAGCGATCCGTTCTTGTCGGCATCGATCTGGGCGAAATTGCTGCTCACGGCGGGCAGGGCCTCGGCCTCCTTCTTGCTCAGCTTGCCGTCCCGGTTGGTGTCGGCGCGGTCGAATGCGGCTTGCACCTCGTTGGCGCCGCCCGCTGGTGCTGCGGGTGCTGGCGCAGATTGCACGCCTGCTGCCGAGCCGCCGCCAAACGTCGGCTGCGGTGCCGTGGACGGAGCCTGCGCCATGGCAGCAACGCTGCCCAGCGAAATGGCCGCGAACAACATCACGCTGCGGATTTCAAAACCGGAGACTTTGCGCAGTTGAGAGGTCATGTGTCGAACTCCTTGTCGAACGTGGAACATGACTGCATTCCACCTGTTGCAGCGCAGCAGGGCCAGCACTTTTGCCGGCTGTTGCCTGCTACAACATTTGCGTGCCGGCTGTAACGCACAATCAGGTGATGGGCCGTCACGGGTCCTGTTTTTCACCCCGCATCGCCAAGGAGAACCCCATGGGCAACCGTTTGACACAGATCGCCACGCGCACCGGAGACGACGGCAGCACGGGCCTGGGCGACAACACGCGCGTCTCCAAGAACAGCGGCCGCCCGCACGCCATGGGCGATGTGGACGAGCTCAATTCCCACATCGGCCTGCTGCTGTGCGAGGCCCTGCCCGACGACGTGCGCGAGCTGCTGGTCGATGTGCAGCACCAGCTGTTCAACCTCGGCGGCGAGCTGTCCATTCCCGGCTATGAACTGCTCAAGGACGACGCCCTGCTGCAGCTCGATGAAGCGCTGGCCCACTACAACGCGCAGCTGCCCCGGCTGCAGGAATTCATCCTGCCGGCCGGCAGCCGCGCAGCGGCCCAGGCCCATGTCTGCCGCACCGTGGCGCGCCGTGCCGAGCGCATGGTGGTGGCGCTGGAGCAGGGCGAGGCCATGCGGCCCGCGCCGCGCCAATACCTGAACCGCCTGTCCGACCTGCTGTTCGTGCTGGCACGCGTGCTCAACCGCATGGATGGCGGCGACGACGTGTACTGGAAAAGCGAGCGGCTGGCGCGCGCGCAGTCCGCTCAAGAGTGACCGTGCTGAGGACGGCCCATGCGCCTGCGCCACATCGAGGTCTTCAATGCCGTCATGCAGACCGGCAGCGTCAGCGCTGCCGCACGGCTGATCAACATCACCCAGCCGGCCGTCAGCCGCACCCTGCAGCACGCTGAGCTGCAGCTGGGCTTTGCGCTGTTCCAGCGCGCACGCGGGCGGCTCACGCCCACCAATGAGGCGCTGGCGCTGTTCCCCCACATCGAGAAGCTGTTCGAGCAGCTCGACGAGGTCCAGCGTCTGGCCGACAACCTGCGCCATGGCCGGGCAGCGGACCGGCTCACCGTGCTCACCGTCTTCGCGCTCAGCCGCGAGGTGCTGCCGCGCGCCGTGGCCGGCTTTCGGCGCCGCCACCCGCAGGTGCAGGTCCATGTGCAGGCACTGCACACGCCCCAGGTGGTCTCGGCCCTGCTGCTGCAGGAGGCCGACGTGGGCTTCGTCATCAGCTCCGTGGGCCAGCCCGCGCTGGAGCATGAGCTGCTGGCCGAGGTGGACATGTTCTGCGTGCTGCCCAAGGGCCTGCTGCCGCCCTCGCGCGTGCGCGAAGAGGGGATGGAGCTCAAGGACCTGGCCGAGCTGCCCGTGGTCGCTCTCGATGCGCGCGACCCGCTGGGCATGCGCCTGGGCCAGGCCTGCCGCGAGCACGGCGTGGGCCTGTCGCCCGTGGTCACCGTGCAGACCTACCACGCGGCCCTGTCCATGGCCGAGTACGGCCTGGGCGCCGCCATCATGGACGGCTGCACCGCCCTGGCCGCCGACCGCCGCAAGGTCCATGTCGTCCCCCTGCTGCCGCGCATCACGGTGGGTGTGAATGCCCTGAGCCTGCCCCAGCGGCCGGGGTCGGTGCTGGCGCGGGCAATGACTGAGGAAATGCGCAAGGCCTTGCGCGAGTTGCTGGCTGGTTGAGGCCTGCGGGTTTCAGGCCTGCTCCATCTGCCCCACCAGCCTCTGCGCCGATCCGAACGCCAGCGTCAGCCCCAGCGCGCCATGCCCCGTCTGCAGCCACAGGTTGCGCGGACCGCCGCGCTGGCGGCCGGTGAGGGGCAGGCCGGTGGGTGTGGCGGGGCGCATGCCGGTCCAGGGGTGGAGGTTGCCGTCCAGCGGCAGGTCGGCGAAGACCTCCTGCGTGGAGCGGCGCAGGCTGGCGATGCGGCGCGGGTCGGTGCCTGTGTCGTGGCCCACGATTTCCACCATGCCGGCCACGCGCAGGCGTTCGCCGATGCGTGCGAAGACGACCTTGCGTGCGGTGTCGGTGACGCTGACCCGGGGCGCGGCGTGCGGCAGCTGCGCGGCGGCATCGGCGGTGATGCTGTAGCCCTTGAGCGGGTAGACGGGAATGTGCAGGCCCAGCTGGCGCGCGTGGACCGCGCTTTCCCAGCCGCTGGCCAGCACGTAGTGGTCGGCGCGCAGCGGCAGCGGGCCTGCGGCGGTGTGCAGGCCGGTGATGGCGTCGCCTTCGCGCTCGAAGCCCTGCAGCTCCACGCCGTAGCGCAGTTCGGCGCCGCGTGCGGTGAGCCGGGCGGCCAGTTGCTCGCACAGCAGGCGGCAGTCGGCTGCGGCCTCGCTGGGCGTGTGCACGGCGCCTGCAATGCGCTGGGCGTAGCCGGCGAGCGCGGGTTCGATGCGCGCCACTTCGGCGGCGTTGACGATGCGCTGCGGCGCACCGCCCAGGCCCGCTTGCAGTGCCACCTGCTGCGCGGCGGCATCCAGCGCCTGCTGGGTGGGGTAGAGCACCAGCTTGCCCGGAGTGTGCAGGTCGCAGGCCAGTGCTTCGTCGGCCTGGAGCGACTCGAAGGCCTGGCGGCTTTCGGCGGCCAGGGCCAGCAGGGCGCGCGTTCCTTCGGCCGAGGCATGGGCATTGCAGGCGCCCAGAAAGCGCAGTCCCCAGGCCCATTGCGCGGGGTCGGCGCGCAGGCGGAAGGCCAGCGGCGAATCCTTTTGCAGCAGCAGGCGGGGCAGCATCTTCCAGATGCCGGGATCGGCCAGCGGCTGCACGTAGGAATAGCTCAGCTGCGCGCCATTGCCGCCGCTGGCACCCTGGGCGGGGCCCGGTGCGCGGTCCAGCACGGTGATGCGGTGGCCGGCCTGCCGCAGCGCCCAGGCCGTTGCCAGGCCGACGATGCCGGCGCCCACGATGCAGACATGCATTGATCGTTTCTCCATGCAGCCGCACTGTAGGCCGCGCGCGGCAGGCCGGGCCATGGCATTTGGCACACGGGCCATGCACGCAGGTTATGGCCGGGGGCTGCTGCTCAGGGCAGGGCGACAGCCCATAACCGGCGGGCATGGACCGGCCCGATATTGTCATTCCGCAAAGGCCGCCGCCCTTCCTACACTGGCCGCACATCCACCAAAGACGAGGAGACAAGCATGCAATTTCACACCACCGCGCTGTGCGCGGCCCTGGCCCTGGGAGGCCTGGCTGCGGCCCATGCCGACACGCTGGCCAAGGTGCGCGACAGCGGCCGCATCACGCTGGCCTACCGCGAGTCCTCCGTGCCCTTCAGCTACCTGGACAACGGCAAGCCCATCGGCATGACGGTGGAGATGTCCCAGGCCGTGGCCGAGGCCGTGAAGAAGGCGGTGAACCGGCCCGATCTGAAGGTGCAGTGGCAGGCCGTGACCTCGCAGAACCGCATGCCGCTGCTGGCCAACGGCACCATCGACCTGGAATGCGGCTCGACCACCAACAACACGGTGCGCGGCAAGGAGGTGGCCTTTGCCATCAACCATTTCTACACGGGCACGCGGCTGCTGGTGAAGAAGAGCTCGGGCATCAAAAACTACGCCGACCTCAAGGACAAGACCGTGGCCATCACCACGGGAACCACCAACCTGCAGGTGCTGCGCAAGGCCAATGCCGACAAGGCCTGGGGCATGAACATCGTCATGGCCAAGGACCATGCGGACGGCTTCCTGCTGGTGGAGAACGACCGCGCCGCGGCCTTCGGCATGGACGACATCCTGCTCTTCGGCCTGATCCCCACGGCCAAGAACCCCGGCGACTTCGAGGTGGTGGCCGACTCGCTGCAGGTCGAGCCCTATGCCTGCATGCTGCGCAAGGACGACCCCCAGTTCAAGCAGCTGGTCGATGGAGTGATCGGCGACATGATGAAGTCGGGCGCGTTCGCCAGGCTGTATGACAAGTGGTTCATGCAGCCCATTGCCCCGAGGAACGTGGCCCTGGGCCTGCCGATGAGCGAGCAATTGCAGAAAAACCTGCAGGACCTCAGCGACAAACCCGCTTTTTGATGTCGGATCGCAGCATGCAGCAGCAGCTTCAGCCCCCGCGCGCGGTGGGCATTCTCGGGGGCATGGGTCCGGCCGCAGGCGCGGATTTCGTGCGCCTGTTCGTCCAGGCCTGCACGGCGCACCTGCAGCAGCAGGGCCTGCCCGTGCATGACCAGGCCTATCCCGAGCACTGGCTGGTGCAGCTGCCCATGCCCGACCGTAGCGCCGCGCTGCGCGCGGACCCGCAGTCGCCCACGGGGCCGGCCCAGCACCTGCTGCAGGGCGTGGGCCGCATGGCGGCGCTGGGCGTGCGCAGCGTGGCCCTGGCCTGCAACACGGCCCATGCCTGGCATGGGCAGCTGCAGGCGCTTTTTCCGCAGCTGCATGTGCTGCACATCGCGCGCCAGGCCGCCCTGCACCTGCAGGCCGGCGGCGCGCAACAGGCCATCGTGCTGGCCACGCAGGGCACCTATGACAGCGGCCTGTACGACGCGGCACTGGCCGAGTGCGGCATCACCGCGCTGCAGCCCGATGCGCAGGGCCGCGCGCGGCTCATGCAGGGCATCTACGACGGCGTCAAGCAGGGCGACATGGACCTGGCCGCGCGCTGCTTCGGCGAGGTGCTGGCGCCGCTGCTGCAGCGCCATGGCGATGTGCCCGTGATCATGGGCTGCACCGAGATCCCGCTGGCCCTGCCGCAGTCGCCGCTGGCGCGCGGTGCCGAGCTGGTGGACCCTGCCTGGATACTGGCCCAGGCCCTGGCCAGCGATGCGTATGGGCCTGTAGCGATTCAATAAGTCTCCAGATGCAGCCGGCCTTCGCGCTTGAGGCGCGCGCCGATCTGCTCCCAGTCCAGTCCCGATTGCTGCGCCACGTCGCGCAGTGCCAGCACCACGCCTTCCTCCATGCTCTTGAGCCCGCAGACGTAGAAGTGCGCGTTGTCGTCGCGCAGCAGGGCCGCCAGGTCGGCCGCACGTTCGCGCAGCAGGTCCTGCACGTAGCGCCGGGGCTGGCCGGCCACGCGCGAGAAGGCCAGGTTGTTGTCGATGAAGTCGCGCGGCAGGCTTTGCAGCGGGCCGAAGTAGGGCAGCTCCTGCGGCGTGCGTGCGCCGAAGAACAGCATGAGCTTGCCGCCCTCGAACCTGCCGCTCTTGCGCAGGCGCCTGCGCCATTCGGTCATGGCGCGCATGGGGGCGCTGCCCGTGCCCGTGCAGATCATCACGATGTGCGAGCGGGGATGGTTGGGCATCAGGAACGACTGGCCGAACGGGCCTATGACCTGGACCCTGTCGCCGATGCGTGCGTCGCACAGGTAGTTGCTGGCCACGCCGCGCACGGGGCGGCCCTGGTGGTCCTGGGTGACGCGTTTCACGGTCAGCGCCAGGTTGTTGTAGCCGGGCCGCTCGCCATTGCGCGCACTGGCCACCGAGTACTGGCGCGCCACATGCGGGCGGCCCTGGGCGTCGGTGCCGGGCGCGATGACGGCGATGGACTGGCCTTCG
Source organism: Delftia sp. CH05 (assembly GCF_009827015.1). NCBI lineage: Bacteria > Pseudomonadati > Pseudomonadota > Betaproteobacteria > Burkholderiales > Comamonadaceae > Delftia > Delftia sp. CH05. The sequence continues at coordinate 145,150 of NZ_WUMG01000001.1, forward strand.
AGCACGGGGAACGGCTGGCTGCCGAAGTCCAGCACGATGTGGTGGGTCTCGCTGTCGAAGCCCGCCTCCGTGCAGTTGAGGTTGCCGACCACGGTGGCCGTGACGGGGCTCCTGGGGCCATGCAGGTTGGTGTACGGATGGGCGGCCGACCAGGGCGGCACGGTGGCGCCGTAGCTGGCGCTGCGCAACACCTGGGTATCGGCCTGGTCATCGGGCCGGGCCGCATCCGCACCGCGCGTGGCGGCCGCCGCGATCACGGCCTGGGCCTGGCTCAGGTCCTCGCCGGCAGGTGCGTCCCCTGTGTCCTGCGCCTGAACCAGTGCCTGGACCAGCGCCTCAGGCGGCAGCTCCTCGGGCAGCTCGTCCCAGAGCAGCTGCTCGGACACGGGATAGGCGCTTGCCAGCGGCACCTTGCGCCAGTTGTCGATGGCGCCCGTGGGGCAGGGCGAGACGCAGTCCATGCAGCCGTTGCACTGCTCGGCCTGTACCACGTAGTTGCGGTCATCGTGCGTGATGGCGCCCACGGGGCAGGTGGCCTCGCAGGTGTTGCAGCGTATGCAGATCTCCGGGTCGATCAGGTGCTGGGTGAGGATGCCGTGTTCTACCAAGGCGACTGTCATGGGCGACTCCCTGCTGGCGCGGCGCTTCAGTTGAAGCGCACGTATTCGAAATCCACGGGCTGGCGGTTGATGCCCATGACCGGCGGCGCGATCCAGCCCGCGAACTGGCCCGGCTCCACGCAGCGGCCCATGAGCGAGGCGACGAAGGCGCGGTCGGCGTCCGAGGGCAGCCATTCGCCCTCGCGCATGCGCCATTCCTGCTCGCTGACCACGCGGCCGTCGGGGCTCATGCGCACGCCCGCCAGCGCGCCGATCTGGCGGTTGAAGGCCTTGTGCGGCACGGTGAGGCGGAAATCGATGCCGGCCTTTTCCATGACCTTGTTCCAGCGGCCCACGCCCGCGTTGGAGTCCTTGATGTAGTCGTCGCGCAGCACCTCGTTGAGCGCGTTGAGCATGGGCACTTCCTTTTCCTGCAGCCTGCCGTCCACCACTTCCAGCACCTTGTAGTGCTGGTCGTGCAGGCGGTGGTCGTCCGCGCGCTTGCCTTCCTCGTAGCGGCCCTTGAGGCCGCTGCTGTAGAAGGTGGCGGCATTGCTGGACTGGTCGGCGCCGAACAGGTCGATGGTCACGCTGTAGTGGAAGTTCAGGTAGCGCTGCAGCGTGGGCAGGTCGATCACGCCGGCCGCGCGCAGGCGGCCCACGTCGTCGGTGCGCAGCTCGTTCATGACCTGGCAGGTGCGCTGCAGCACGCGCGAGACACCGGACTCGCCCACGAACATGTGGTGGGCCTCCTCGGTCAGCATGAACTTGGTGGTGCGCGCCAGCGGGTCGAAGGCGCTCTCGGCCAGCGCGGCCAGCTGGAACTTGCCGTCGCGGTCGGTGAAGTAGGTGAACATGAAGAAGGACAGCCAGTCGGGCGTCTTCTCGTTGAAGGCGCCCAGGATGCGCGGGTTGTTCTCGTCGCCGGACTGGCGCTCCAGCAGGGCCTCGGCCTCCTCGCGGCCGTCGCGGCCGAAGTGCTTGTGCAGCAGGTAGACCATGGCCCACAGGTGGCGGCCTTCCTCCACGTTGACCTGGAACAGGTTGCGCAGGTCGTACATGGACGGCGCGGTCAGGCCCAGGTGGCGCTGCTGCTCCACCGAGGCGGGCTCGGTATCGCCCTGGGTGACGATGATGCGGCGCAGGTTGGCGCGGTGCTCGCCGGGCACGTCCTGCCAGGCCTTCTCGCCCGCGTGGTCGCCGAAGTGCACCTTGCGGTCGGCCTCGGCCGGGTTCAGGAAGATGCCCCAGCGGTAGTCGCGCATCTTCACGTGGCCGAACTGGGCCCAGCCCTGCGGGTCCACGCTGATGGCGGTGCGCAGGTAGACGTCGTAGTCGGTGGAGCCTTCGGGGCCCACGTCGCCCCACCAGTTCAGGAAGTTGGGCTGCCAGCTCTCCAGCGCGCGCTGCAGGGTGCGGTCTTCGCCGAGGTTGACGTTGTTGGGGATCTTCTCGCTGTAGTTGATGGCGCTCATGGTGGGGTCTCCGTGGATGTTTCGGGGCGTGCCTGCGGTCAGACGCGGTTGAAGTCGAAGCCGGCCTTCTGGCCCGTGCCGTAGAGCTTGAGAGCGCCCTTGTCGCCCACGGCATTGGGGCGGTTGAAGATCCAGTTCTGCCAGGCCGACAGGCGCCCGAAGATGCGCGTGACCATGTTCTCGCGGCTGGCAAAGCGCAGGTTGGCCTCCAGGCCCGTGAGCGCATCGGGCGACATGGCGGCGCGCTCTTCCATGGCGATGCGGATCTCGTCGTCCCAGTCGATGTCGTCGGGCGCGGCCGTGACCAGGCCCAGGGCCAGGGCCTGGTCGCCGTCCAGCGCGCGGCCCGTGGCGGCGCGCGCGGCCTCCAGCGGCGCGGCCTCCTCGTAGAAGCGGCGCTGCAGGCGCGACTGGTCGTTGACCAGGGGCAGCAGGCCGAAATTGAATTCGTCCAGCTGGATACGCGGGGCGCGCTCGGTGTCATCGGGCAGCACCAGCATGTAGGCGCGGTCGGCCGCGAAGGCCAGCTCGGCCAGCATGCCCACGAAGCAGGAGCCGGGCTCGATCAGCGCGAACAGCGTGCGCGAGGACACATCGAGCCGCGCAAAGCTGCGGCGCAGCAGGCCCAGCGTCTCGCGCGCCAGCCAGTGGTCCTGGTGGGCGAGCAGGGCGGCGTCTGCGGCCAGCACGGCGGCGGCATCGCCTTCGGTCTTGAGCAGCCAGGTGCCCACGTCCAGCTCGTTGGTGCGCAGGTGCAGGATGGCGTCGTCCAGCTCGCGGCCCATGGCCAGCGGCCACCAGGCGTCCCCGGCCTGCTCGATGGCTTCGAGGGTGGCCGGCTGCGGGCCTTGCCCAAGCGTGGGCGCCTTCACGGTCAGCGTGGCGCTGCGGCGCGCGCGGTCGATCTGCACGCTGACATGGCGGTAGTGCAGTGCGTCGTCCGTGGCTTCGCGTTCCAGGCGCGTGAGCGTGATGCCCTGCGCATTGGCAGGGCGCGTGCTGCCTTCGGCCAGGCGCTGCGCGCGCTGGGCCACTACGGCGTCGAACTGCGCGGGCTTGGCCACGGCATCCACCAGGCGCCAGTCCACGGCGCGCTGGCCGCGCACGCCTTCGACGCTGGTGCAGAAGATGTCGGCCAGGTCATGGCGCACATGGCGCTTGTCGGTCACGCGCGTGAGGCCGCCCGTGCCGGGCAGCACGCCCAGCAGCGGCACCTCGGGCAGAGAGACGGAGGAGGAGCGGTCGTCGATCAGCACGATGTCGTCGCAGGCCAGGGCCAGCTCGTAGCCGCCGCCTGCGCAGGCGCCGTTGACGGCGGCCAGGAACTTCAGGCCCGAGTGGCGTGAACTGTCCTCGATGCCGTTGCGCGTCTCGTTCGTGAACTTGCAGAAGTTCACCTTCCAGGCATGGCTGGACACGCCCAGCATGAAGATGTTGGCGCCCGAGCAGAAGATGCGGTCGCGCCCGCTGGTGACGATGACGGTGCGCACCTGCGGATGCTCGAAGCGGATGCGGTTGAGCGCGTCGTGCAGCTCGATGTCCACGCCCAGGTCGTAGCTGTTGAGCTTGAGCTTGTAGCCGGGCCGTATGCCGCCGTCCTCGGCGATGTTCAGCTGCATGCGGGCGATGGCGCCCTCGACGGTGAACGACCAGTGGCGGTACTGGGCGGGCTCGGTGCGGTAATCGACAGTGGGGCTGGACGGGTGCATGGACGGCCTCTTGGTTGAAAAATAGTGCAGTCGCAGATAGGGTGCAGGCACAATTATGCAGATTCATCCCAAAAATGCACGCAGCAACACGCACGATAGTGCGTGTTTTGGCTATATCCAGGGTAAACACCAGCCAGCACAGGCGAAAAAAATCCAGGCCTGGGGCCTGGATGCCGTGGGTTGCTGCCGCCGTCTCAGCGTGCGGGCAGGAACAGTGCCTTCAACTGATCGAAGCTCTGCTCCAGCGTCTGGCCGCTGGTATCCACCACGTGGTCGGCCTTGGCGTAGAAGCCGGCGCGGCCTTCGAGGATGCTGCGCAGATCGTCCATGGCCTCGGGATTGGCGGCCATGGGGCGGGTGTCGCCCTGGGCCACGACGCGGGCCATGTGCTCCTCGGGCTGGGCCTTGAGCCAGACCGTGGTGCAGTGCGACAGCAGCTCGTTGAAGGTGGCCGGGTCGGAGACGATGCCGCCCGGCGTGGCGATGACCACGTCGCTGTAGATCTGCACGGCTTCCTCCAGCGCGCGGCGCTCGTAGCGGCGGTAGGCGTTGGCACCGTACAGGTCGTGGATGGCGCGCACGCTGCAGCCCGCAATGCGCTCGATTTCCTGGTTGAGTTCGAGGAAGGGCACGCCCAGCTGCTCGGCCAGCATGCGGCCCAGCGTGGACTTGCCCGCGCCGCGCAGGCCGATCAGGGCGATGCGCGTGTGGCGCTGGCGGTCGCTGGGCGCCGTGCCCAGCAGCTCGCCTGCGGCCAGGCGCACGCGGCGCAGATCCTCTTCATCGCGGCCTTCCAGCAGTTCGCGGATCAGCAGCCATTCGGCGCTGGTGGTGGTCACGTCGCCCAGCAGCTCGGCCATGGAGCATTGCAGGGCCTGTGCAATATGGTGCAGGACCAGCACCGACACATTGCCCGTGCCGTATTCGAGGTTGGCCAGGTGGCGCTCCGAGACATCGGCCGCCGCCGCCAGGGCGCGCCGCGTCATGCCCCGGCGCGAGCGCAGGCTGCGCACACGCTCGCCCAGCGCCTGCAGCACCTGGTTCCTGGGGGCTTCTGAGAGGGAATCCGCCGCCCCGGCGGACTGGGCTGCCGTCTCGAACTGGTCCATAGAGTTTCCTTGAAGAGGGCGTGAATGATAAACAGTCGGGGTTAACACCAGCCATGCAATATAGTGCTTGACGCTCGGTGGTGTTCTAACTATCTTTCTGATGCACGCACAATATTGCATGTTGTGCGGAAGATCACAAGTCGGGCCGGATGCCCGATGTCGAAGGAGACCCCGATGATCGACTTCACCCAGCCCTTCAATTTCGCTGCGCACCTGTTCGCGCTCAATGAGGGGCGGCCCGGCAAGATCGCCTACATCGACGACCACGGCACGCTGAGCTACGGCCAACTGCAGCAGCAGGCGCAGCGCATGGCCAGCGGCCTGCTGGCGGCGGGCATCCACCGCGAGGAGCGCGTGCTGCTGCTCATGCACGACCGCCATGAATGGGCCGTGGCCTTTCTGGGCGCGCTGTATGCGGGCGTGGTGCCGGTGGCGGTGAACACCTTGCTCACGGCCGACGACTACGCCTACATGCTGGGCCACAGCCGCGCCCAGGCCGTGCTGACCTGCGATGCGCTGCTGCCCCTGCTGCGCCAGGCGCTGGACCGGGCGCCCAACGAGGTGCGCCATGTCTGGGTGGCCGGCGACGAAGCGGCCGCGCGCGCCGCAGGCTTTGCGCCGATGCAGCCCTGGCTGGCGGCGCAGCCGCCGCTGCCCGCACCGGCGCCCACGCTGGGCGATGACCCAGGCTTTTGGCTGTATTCCTCCGGCTCCACGGGCAAGCCCAAGGGCGCGGTCCACACGCATGCCAATCCGTACTGGACGGCCGAACTCTATGGCGGCCCGGTGCTGGGCCTGGGCGAGGGCGACATCTGCTTTTCCGCCGCCAAGCTCTACTTCGCCTACGGCCTGGGCAATGCCCTGAGCTTTCCGCTGAGCGTGGGCGCCACCGTGCTGCTGATGGCCGAGCGGCCCACACCCGAGGCCACCTTCGCGCGCTGGGTGCAGCACCGGCCCACGGTGTTCTTCGGCGCGCCCACGGGCTTTGCGGGCATGCTGGCCTCGCCGCTGCTGCCCGCGCGCGAGCAGGTCAGCCTGCGCATGTGCTCCTCGGCCGGCGAGGCGCTGCCGGCCGAGATCGCCCAGCGCTTCAAGGCGCATTTCGGCGCCGACATCGTGGACGGCATCGGCTCCACCGAGATGCTGCACATCTTCCTGTCCAACCGGCCCGGCGACATCCGCTACGGCACCACGGGCAAGCCCGTGGACGGCTACCGCGTGGAGCTGCGCGGCGAGGACGGCCGCCCCGTGGCCGATGGCGAGGTGGGCGACCTGTTCATCCAGGGCCCCAGCGCCGCCCTCATGTACTGGGGCAACCGCGACAAGACGCGCGAGACCTTCCAGGGCGGCTGGCTCAAGAGCGGCGACAAGTACGTGCGCGACGCCGATGGCTACTACACCTATGCCGGGCGCAGCGACGACATGCTCAAGGTCAGCGGCATCTATGTCTCGCCCTTCGAGGTCGAGGCCACGCTGATGCAGCACCCGGCCGTGCTGGAGGCCGCCGTGATCGGCAAGACCGACGCCGACGGCCTGCTCAAGACCAAATCCTTCGTCGTGCTCAAGGACGGCTGCAGCGCCACCGAGGCCGAGCTCAAGGCCTTCGTGAAGCAGCGCCTGGCCGCCTACAAGTACCCGCGCTTCATCGAATTCGTGGACGAACTTCCCAAGACCGCCACCGGAAAGATCCAGCGTTTCAGGCTTCGAGAGCGCGAAGCCAGTACACCCCCTGAGCCGCTACGCGGCTTCCCCCTCTCTACTCGCTGAGCGAGGGAGGGGGACGACACCCTCGGTGCGGGGCGGCCCTTCCTCGGTGTCCCTCGCTTTGGGACGCGCCAGTTTCAAGGGGCGTGGCCGTGCCATGGAGAACCGAAATGAATTGTGTGAGCAAGACCCGCAAAGCAAGACCCATCCACCACAAGGAGACACGCATGAACATCGATCGCAAACACTGGGCCGCCCTCGCCCTGACGGCCTCCCTGTCCTGCGGCGCATATGCGCAGGACAGGATCAAGGTCGGCTTCATGCTGCCCTACAGCGGCACCTACGCGGCGCTGGGCTCGGCCATAGAGAACGGCTTTCGCATGTTCGTGAACGAGCAGGGCGGCAGGCTGGGCGGGCGCGAGATCGAGTTCTTCAAGGTCGATGACGAGTCCGATCCGGCCAAGGCCACGGACAACGTCAACCGCCTGATCAAGCGCGACAAGGTCGATGTGCTGGTGGGCACCGTGCATTCGGGCGTGGCCATGGCCATGGCGCGCGCGGCCAAGGAAAGCGGCACCGTGCTCATCGTGCCCAATGCGGGCGCCGATGCGGTCACGGGCGCCATGTGCGCGCCCAACATCTTCCGTTCGTCCTTCTCCAACTGGCAGTCCTCCTATCCCATGGGCGTGGTGGCGGCCAGGCAGGAGGGCAGGAAAACCGCCATGACCATCACCTGGAAATACGCGGCCGGCGAGGAGATGACCAATGCCTTCAAGGAGGGCTTCGAGAAGGAGGGCGGCAAGGTCAGCAAGCAGCTCACCGTGCCCTTTCCCAACGTGGAGTTCCAGGCCCTGCTGACCGAGATCGCGGCGGCCAGGCCCGATGCGGTGTTTGCCTTCTTCGCGGGCGCGGGCGCCGTCAAGTTCGTCAAGGACTACCACGCGGCCGGCCTGCACAAAACCATCCCGCTGTACGGCTCGGGCTTTCTGACCGACGGCACGCTGGAGGCCCAGGGCGAGGCCGCCCAGGGGGTGCTGACCACGCTGCACTACGCCGACGAGCTGGGCACGGAGCGCGACCGGCGCTTTCGCTCCGCCTATGCCCAGGCCTACAAGCTGATGCCCGATGTGTATGCCGTGCAGGGCTACGACGCCGCCCAGATGCTGGGCGTGGGCCTGAAGGCGGCGGGCGGCGACATCGCGAAAAAGGCCGAGTTCCGCCAGGCCATCGAGAAGGCCACCATCCCCAGCCCGCGCGGTGACTTCACCATCAGCAAGTCGCACAACCCCGTGCAGGACATGTACCTGCGCAAGGTCGTGGGCAAGGAGAACCAGCGCATGGGCGTGGCCATCAAGGCCCTGGGCGATACCGGCCGCGGCTGCCGCATGTGAGGCGCGGGGCGCACTCATATACGGACGCATACGGACATCGCCATGGACCTTGCCACCTTTCTCGTGCAGTGCCTGAACGCCGTCCAGTACGGGCTGCTGCTGTTCCTGCTGGCCTCCGGCCTGACGCTGATCTTCGGGATCATGGGCGTGATCAACCTGGCCCATGGCAGCTTCTACATGATCGGCGCCTACATGGCCTTTGCGCTGTCCCCGCTGCTGGGCCAGCACTTCATCACCATGCTGCTGGCCGGCGTGGCGCTGACCGTGGTGCTGGGCTATGCGCTGGAGTGGGCCTTCTTCAGCTACCTCTACGAGCGCGAGCACCTGCAGCAGGTGCTGATGACCTTCGGGCTGATCCTGGTGTTCGAGGAGCTGCGCTCGCTGCTGGCGGGCAACGACGTGCATGGCGTGCCGCTGCCCGGCTGGCTGTCGGGCAGCTTCTCGCTGGGCGGGCTCATGAGCTATCCGTGGTACCGGCTGTTCGCCTCGGGCGTGTGCCTGCTGGTGGCGCTGGCGCTGTACTGGGTGGTCAACCGCACGCGCCTGGGAATGATGGTGCGCGCGGGCGCCAGCAACCGCGACATGGTGCGCGGCCTGGGCATCGACGTGAAGCGCCTGTACCGCATCGTCTTCGCCATCGGCGTGGCGCTGGCGGCACTGGCGGGCATGATCGCCGCGCCCATGAGTTCGGTCTATCCGGGCATGGGCGGCAACGTGCTCATCATCTGCTTCGTGGTGGTGGTGATCGGCGGCATCGGCTCGATCACGGGCGCGCTGCTGGCCTCGCTGCTGGTGGGCTTTGTCGATACCTTCGGCAAGCTGTTCTTCCAGGAGCTCAGCGGCATGAGCGTCTACCTGCTGATGGCGGTGGTGCTGGTGTGGCGGCCCCAGGGCCTGATGGGGCAAAGGAGCTGAACAATGGCCGTATCCAATCCTTCTCCGGCGCTGCTGGCCGCCGCCGTGCAGCCTGCTCAGTTGCCGCAGCGCGCCTGCCGATGGCAGACCTGCGCCGTGCCGCTGGCCTGCGTGGCGCTGCTGGCGCTGGCCGGCCCCTGGTGGTCGGACTATCTGTCGGGCCTGGTGGTCAAGACCATGATCCTGGCCATCTTCGCGCTCAGCCTGCAGCTGCTGGTGGGCGGCACGGGCCTGGTGAGCCTGGGGCATGCGGCCTTCATGGGCCTGGGCGCCTATGCCGCCGTGCTGTCCGCAGGCAACGAGGGCGGCAGCCTGCCGGCCATGCTGGGCTGGGCGCTGCTGGCCTCGGGCGGCTATGCGCTGCTGGTGGGCCTGCTGAGCCTGCGCACGCGCGGCATCTACTTCATCATGGTGACGCTGGCCTTCGCACAGATGGCCTACTTCGTGGTCCACGACACGGGCATCGGCGGCGGCAGCGATGGCATCTACCTGATGGCCCGGCCCGCGCTGGGCGCCATCGACATGGAAATCCCGCGCGTGCAGTACTACGTGGTGCTGGCCGCCCTGGTGCTGGTCTATGCCTTCCTGGCCGGGCTGCGCCAGTCGCGCTTCGGCGCGGCGCTGGCGGGCATACGCGTCAACGAGCAGCGCATGCGTGCGGCCGGCTTCACCACCTACGGGTACAAGCTCGCGGCCTTCGTGCTGGCCGGCATGCTGGCCGGCGTGGCAGGCTTTTTGCTGGCGGTGCGCGATGCCGTGGTCAACCCCGAGCTGCTGTCCTGGCACCACTCGGGTGAGGTGCTGCTGATGGTCATCCTCGGCGGCCTGGGCTCGCTGCGCGGCGCCGTGCTGGGCACGGTGGCCTTCGTCGCGCTCAAGGAGGTGCTGTCCACGCATGCCATCGTCGGCCCCATGGCCGATCACTGGCAGCTGAGCCTGGGCCTGGCCATCATCGTGCTCGTGGCCCTGCTGCCGAAAGGACTGATGGGGCTGATCGGGCTGGCTGGCCTTGCACGGCAACGCGCTGGAGTGCACAACGAGGTCCACCACAAGGAGGCCGGACATGGCTGATGCGGCACTGCTTTCGGTGCGCGGCCTCACGCGCCGCTTCGGCGGGCTCACGGCCGTGGGCGACGTGGACCTGGACCTGCATGAGGGCGAGGTCCATGCCGTGATCGGCACCAACGGCGCGGGCAAGTCCACCCTGGTCAACATGCTCTCGGGCGAACTGGCGGCCAGCGCGGGGCGCATCGCGCTCGCGGGCCAGGACGTCACGCGCATGCCCCAGCCCCGGCGCGCGCGTGCCGGCGTGGGCCGCAGCTACCAGCGCACCACCATCTTTCCCGAGTTCTCGGCGCTGGAGAACTGCCGGCTCGCGGCCCAGGCGCAGATGGCGCTCAGGCCCTGGCAGCTGGGCCTGTCCGCACAGCGCTGCGCGGACAGCCTGCGCCAGGCCCATGCGGCCCTGGAGCGTGCGGGCCTGGCCGGGCAGGCCCAGGCCGTGGCCGGCACGCTGAGCCATGGCGCCAAGCGCCAGCTGGAAGTGGCCATGTGCCTGGCCACCGGCCCGCGCGTGCTGCTGCTGGACGAACCGCTGGCCGGCATGGGCGCCGAGGAGACCGAGCGCATGCTGGCCCTGCTGCAGGAGCTCAAGCGCGGCCATGCGGTACTGCTGGTCGAGCACGACATGGACGCCGTGTTCCGCATCGCCGACCGCATCACCGTGATGGTCAACGGCAGCGTGGTGGCCACGGGCACGCCAGCGCAGATCCGTGTCGATCCCGTGGTCCGTACTGCCTATCTCGGAGAAGACGATGACTGAGCCCATGTTCGCCATCGACGAGCTGCATACCTACTACGGCGACAGCCACATCCTGCAGGGCGTGAGCCTGGCGCTGGGCGCGGGCCAGGCCGTGGGCCTGCTGGGGCGCAACGGCATGGGCAAGACCACGCTGATCCGCACGCTCATGGGCTATGTGCCCGCGCGCCGTGGCCGCCTGCGCGCCGATGGCCGCGACTGCACGGGCGCGCCGCCCGAGCGCATGGCGCGGCTGGGCATTGGCTATGTGCCAGAGGGGCGCGGCATCTTCCCCAACCTCAGCGTGCGCGAGAACCTGGTCATGAGCGCCCGCCCCGGACTGCAGGGCGAGCGCCACTGGACGCTGGAGCGCGTGCTCGACACCTTCCCCCGGCTCGCGGAGCGCCTGGCCAACGGCGGCGACCAGCTCTCTGGCGGCGAGCAGCAGATGCTGTCCATAGGCCGCGCGCTGATGACGCACCCGCGCCTGCTCATCCTCGACGAAGCCACCGAAGGCCTGGCCCCCCTGGTCGTCGCCGAAATCTGGCGCGTGATCGCCGCCATCCGCAGCACCGGCATCTCCACCCTGATCGTGGACCGCGACTACAAAAAGGTCCTGGCCCACACCGACCGCGCCGTGGTCATGGCCAAGGGCCGGCTGGCGCTGCAGGCCGATTCGCGGGAGCTGCTGGCGCAGCCGGAGCGCCTGTCGGAGTTGCTGGGGGTTTGATCAGGGCTGGGCCGCCACCGGCGGCTGCGCCGCGAGCTTGACGTTCTGCGCATGCGTGGGCGGCAGCAGCGCCATGGTCAGGCTGCAGGTGCAGGTCAGGCGGCCGGTTTCGTCGTGCAGTTCGATGGCCCAGACATGGGTGGTCTGGCCCAGGTGCACGGGGCGGGCCGTGCCCGTGACCCAGCCCTGGCGCGCGGCGCGCACATGGTTGGCCGAGACGTTCAGGCCCACGCTGCGCCAGCCTTCGGGGATGGAGCAGGCCGCGGCCACCGAGCCCAGGGTTTCGGCCAGCACCACGTTCACGCCGCCGTGCAGGATGCCGTAGGGCTGGCAGGTGCGCTGGTCCACATGCACGCGGCCGCGCAGGAAGTCGTCACCGATCTCGGTGAACTCGATGCCCAGGTGCGAGACGGCCGTGTCGGCGCTCAGCGAGGTGATGTCTTCAAGGGTGAAGCTGCGCTTCCAGATCGGCATGGGAGAAGTCCTGTGGGTGCAACGAAAAAGACGGCCCCGTGGGCCGTCCTTGCATGCTACGCCAGTCCGGGCAGCCATGCCGATGGCCGCCTGTAGCCCAGGAGACTGCGCGCTGGCGCGCTGGCGCGCTTGCGCGGGTCAGGCGCGCATGTCGCCCGTTTCGACAAAGCGCTGGTGCCAGCTCAGCGCTTCGCCCAGGATGTGCGGCGTGTGCAGCGCGCCCTGGCGCTGGGCGCGGTCGAAGTAGTCCTGCAGCTGGGGGCGGAAGTCGGGATGGGCGCAGCGGTCGATGATGACCTGGGCGCGCTTGCGCGGCGACAGGCCGCGCAGGTCGGCCAGGCCCTGCTCGGTGACGATGATCTGCGTGTCGTGCTCGGTATGGTCCACATGCGAGCACATGGGCACGATGCAGCTGATCTTGCCGCCCTTGGCCACCGAGGGCGTGACGAAGAAGGACAGATAGCCGTTGCGCGCGAAGTCGCCCGAGCCGCCGATGCCGTTCATCATCCCCGTGCCCATGACGTGGGTGGAGTTGATGTTGCCGTAGATGTCGGCCTCGATCATGGAGTTCATGGCGATCACGCCCAGCCGGCGCACCAGCTCGGGGTGGTTGCTGATCTCCTGGGGGCGCAGGATGATGCGCTCGCGGTAGAAATCGATGTTCTCCTCGAAGTCCCTGTAGGCGCTGCCGGACAGCGAGATCGAGGTGGCCGAGGCGCGGCTCATCTTGCCTGCGCGCAGCAGGTCCAGCATGCCGTCCTGCAGCACCTCGGTGAAGCCCAGCAGGTTCTCGAACGGCCCCGTCAGCAGGCCGGCCAGCACGGCGTTGGCCACGTTGCCCACGCCTGACTGGATGGGCAGCATCTCCTTGGGCAGGCGGCCCATCTTCATCTCGTGCGCGAGGAAGTCGATGATGGACGCGGCGATCAGGTTGGAGTTGGCGTCGGGCTGGGCAAAGACGTTGTCGCGGTCGCCCTTGTGGGTTTCGACCACGGCGACCACCTTGGCCGGGTCCACGCGCAGGTAGGGCTCGCCGATGCGGTCATCGGCATGGGTCAGGGCAATGGGCACGCGGCGCGGCGGGATGGCCGTGCCGTAGTAGATGTCGTGCATGCCTTCCATCTTGGCCGGCGGCTTGGTGTTGACCTCCAGGATCACCTTGTCGGCGATCTCCAGCCAGGTCTTGTTGTTGCCCACGGCGGTGGAGGGGATGAGGCGCCCGTCCTCGGTCACGCCCAGCACCTCGACCACGGCCACGCTCATGGGGCCCAGGAAGCCGAACCACGCATGCTGGGCCACGTGGGACAGGTGCATGTCGATGAAGTCGATCTCGCCGGCATTGATCCTGGCGCGGCAGGTGGGGTCGGTGTTGAAGGGCAGGCGCTGGCCCAGTGCGCCGGCCTCGGCCAGGGCGCCGTCCATCTCGGCGGCCGTGGAGGCGCCGGTCCAGACATTGATCTTGTAGGGCCGGCCGGCCGCGTGTTCGCTCTTGGCGTGCTGGGCGATGGCCTGGGGCAGGGCCTTGGGGTAGCCCGCGCCCGTGAATCCGCTCATGCCGACGTTGACGCCGTGGGGGATCAGGGCGGCGGCCTGCTCGGCCGTCATGGTGCGCGAAAGGAATTCTGGGAAACGTACGCGGTCTGCGAGGGACATCTATGGCTCCGGCTGACGGCTCGCGCCAGCCGGCAGGGTGCCGCAGCGCTGGCTTGCAAGCCTAAAAAAAACCGCCCCATGCAAGAACGTAAGGGCGGTATATCTCCGGAAACCGATGGTAGCAGCGCTGGCAGCGGCCCTCGGGTTTCCCCGTAAAGGCCCTGCCGCGCAGTCAAAGGCTCAAAGAATGTTTGCGTGTGCTCACATTCAATGAATCAGCGGCTGATCATCGCGTGCGTGATCCAGCAGCGCGTACAGGATGATGGCGCCGAAAGTCGCGGTCCCGATGCCGCCCAGCGCGAAGTCGCCGAACTTGAGCGTGAAGTCGCCCGTGCCCAGGATCAGGGTGATGGCCGCCACGATCAGGTTCTTGTTCTGCGAGAAGTCCACGCGGTTGTCCACCCAGATCTTGGCGCCGGCCACGGCGATCAGGCCGAACACCACGATGGACACGCCGCCCATCACGGGCAGCGGGATCGCCTGGATCAGCGCGCCGAACTTGGGCGAGAAGCCCAGCAGCACGGCCAGGACGGCGGCCACGAAGAACACGGCCGTCGAGTAGATGCGCGTGGCGGCCATCACGCCGATGTTCTCGGCATAGGTGGTCACGCCGGTGCCGCCGGCCGCGCCGCTGACCATGGTGGCCACGCCGTCGCCGATGAAGGCCCGGCCCATGTACTGGTCCAGGTTCTTGCCCGTCATGGCGGTCACGGCCTTGATGTGGCCCAGGTTCTCGGCCACCAGGATGATGACCACGGGCACGATGAGCACCATGGCCGGGCCGCTGAACACGGGCGCGTGGAACTGGGGCAGGCCGAACCAGGCGGCATTGGCCACGCCCGACAGGTCCACGGGCTTGCCCATGCCCAGCACATTGGTGAACAGGCCGTACAGCACGCTGGCGGCGATCAGGCCCACCAGGATCAGCAGGCGCTGCACCATGCCGCGCGTGAACACGGCCACCAGGCCCACGCAGACGAAGGTCAGGGCCTGCATCCACGACTCGAAGTTGTTGGCCGCCATGTTCTTGACGGGTATGGCCGCCAGGTTCAGCCCGATCACGGCCACCACGGCGCCCGTGACCACGGGCGGCATGAAGCGCTCGATCCAGCGCGTGCCCACCATCTGCACCACCAGGCCGATCAGCGCATAGACCGCACCGCAGGCAATGATGCCGCCCAGCGCCACGCCGATGTTGCCGTTGGCGCCCTTGCCGCCATAGGCCGTGGCTGCGATCACCACGCCGATGAAGGCAAAGGACGAACCCAGGTAGCTGGGCACCTTGCCGCCCGTGATCAGGAAGAAGATCAGCGTGCCGATGCCGCTCATGAGCACGGCCACGTTGGGGTCGAACCCCATGAGGATGGGCGCCAGCACGGTGGAGCCGAACATGGCGATCACGTGCTGTATGCCCATCAGCCCGGTCTGGGGCCAGGGCAGGCGCTCATCGGGGCCGATCACGCCTCCCCGTTGCAGCTGGTCGGCGGATTTCTCCGTCCATTGGAAAAGGCCCATGTGGCATCGCTCCTTGTAAAAAATTGGCGCGATATTAGAGGCATTTGTTTTCTGGCAGGAGGGGGCGAGCGGAAATTTTTTCCCAGTGTTTGTGCGCAGATACGCGATCCGGCCCGCAGACTTTGTCGCCCAGGTGCCAGGCTAATGGCTTTCCCGTCTGGGCTCGCGGGCAGCGCGCGCGTACCGTGGCCGGTCATGAGCCACACCCCTGCCTTCATCCCCCAGATCCGCCTGTACCAGGACTGGCTGCGCGAGCGCCACGGCCTGCAGTTCGACAGCTACGACGCGCTGTGGCGCTGGTCGGTGACCGACCTGGACGCCTTCTGGCAAAGCATCTGGGACTACAACGCGCTGCAGTCGCCCACGCCGCACACGGCCGTGCTGGAGCGCAACACCATGCCCGGCGCCCAGTGGTTTCCGGGTGCCCAGATCAACTACACGCGCCAGGCGCTGCGCCATGTGGATGCCGCCCATGCGGCCGGCATGCCCGCCGTGGTCAGCCGCAACGAGACGGGCCGCCACCGCGAACTGTCCTGGCCCGAGCTGCGCCGCCAGGTCGCCGCCCTGGCCCTGCACCTGAAGGCCCAGGGCGTGGGCCGCGGCGACCGCGTGGCTGCCTACCTGCCCAACATCCCCGAGGCCATGGTCGCCCTGCTGGCCACGGCCAGCCTGGGCGCCGTCTGGAGCATCTGCGCGCCCGACATGGGCACCAACGCGGTGCTGGACCGCTTCCGCCAGATCGCGCCCAAGGCGCTGATCGCCGTCGATGGCGTGCACTACGCCGGGCGCGATATCGACCGCATGGCCGTGCTGGCCGAACTGCGCGCAGGCCTGCCCAGCGTGGAGCATGTGGTGCTGGTGCCCAACCTGGATCTGCAGGCCAGGCTGGCCGATGCCGCCGACTACGGCCAGGTCACGGCCCGCGACGACGCGGCCACGGCGGCCTTCGAGCCCGAATGGCTGCCCTTCGACCACCCGCTGTGGATCGTCTACTCCAGCGGCACCACCGGCCTGCCCAAGCCCATCGTCCACGGCCATGGCGGCATGGTGCTGGTGGCCCTGCAGCTCAAGGCCCTGCACAACGACGTGGGCTGCAGCTACCACCCCAACAGCTGGGGCGAGCGCTACCACTGGTACAGCTCCACGGGCTGGGTGATGTGGAACGCCCAGGTCTCGGGCCTGCTGGGCGGCACCACCTGCGTGATCTTCGACGGCAGCCCCGGCGGCAGCAAGGACAGGCCCGACTGGGGCGTGCTGTGGCGCTTCGCGGCCGAGACCGGCGTGACCAGCTTCGGCTCGGGCGCGGCCTTCTACGCCAACTGCATGAAGGCTGGCGTGGACCTGGCCCAGTGCGGCGACCTGTCGCGCATCCGCAGCCTGGGCACCACGGGCTCGCCGCTGTCGCCCGAGGTGCAAAGCTGGGGCACGGCGCAGTTCGCAGGCATGGGGCGGCCTGACATCTGGTGGAACAACATCTCGGGTGGCACCGACTTCGCGGGCGCCTTCATCGGCGGCCACCGCGAACTGCCCCAGCAGCCGGGCATCATGCAGTGCCGCCAGCTGGGCGCGGCCGTGGAGGCGTGGAACGAGCAGGGCCAGCCCGTCATCGACGAGGTGGGCGAGCTGGTCTGCACCCAGCCCATCCCCTCCATGCCGCTGTACCTGTGGGGCGATGCGGACGGCAAGCGCTACCTGTCCAGCTACTTCGACATGTACCCGGCCGGCCACGGCCGCGCGCCCGGCGGCGGTGACGGCCCCGCCGCCATGGGCCCGGTCTGGCGCCACGGCGACTGGATACGCATCCTCCCGGAGGGCGGCTGCATCATCTACGGCCGCAGCGACGCCACCATCAACCGCCACGGCCTGCGCA
The DNA here is from genome assembly GCF_009827015.1 of Delftia sp. CH05. Taxonomy (NCBI): domain Bacteria; kingdom Pseudomonadati; phylum Pseudomonadota; class Betaproteobacteria; order Burkholderiales; family Comamonadaceae; genus Delftia; species Delftia sp. CH05. The sequence goes on from NZ_WUMG01000001.1 coordinate 162,092, forward strand.
TGGGCACCAGCGAGATCTACAGCGCCGTCGAGGCCCTGCCCGAAGTGCTGGACTCCATGGTCGTGGACCTCGAATACCTGGGCCGCGAAAGCTACATGCCGCTGTTCGTGGTGCTGCGCCCGGGCGTGGATCTGGACGACGCCCTGCGCGCGCGCCTGCAGGGCGCCATCCGCCAGGCCCTGTCGCCGCGCTTCGTGCCCGACGACATCGTGCAGGTGGCTGAGATCCCGCGCACGCTCAGCGGCAAGAAGCAGGAGCTGCCCATCAAGAAGCTGATGCTGGGCCAGCCGCTGGACAAGGTGGTCAACAAGGAGGCCATGGCCAACCCGGGCTGCCTGGACTGGTACGTGGGCTTTGCGGCGCAGCATGCCAAGGCACAGGCTGCCTGATATTCAAACGGTATCAGTGGCTCGGTTTTTAATATTGGACTGCGACAGACCGGCTGCCTAGAGTGGGGTCCAACCATGGAGCCCTGCAATGAGCGTGCTTGATTCCCTTGCCCTGACCCGCATCCCCGCCGAGGACGAAGCCCTGCGCGCCGAGGTGCGCGCCTTCCTCGCCCAGGCCATAAGCGGCCTGCCGCCCCATGTGCGTGCGCGCTCCTGGGGCGGCTACAGCGCCGAACTGAGCCGGCAACTGGGCGAAAAGGGCTGGATAGGCGTCACCCTGCCGCGCGAGTACGGCGGCGGCGGGCGCAGCGCCTTCACGCGATACGTGCTGGTGGAGGAATACCTGGCCTGCGGCGCGCCCGTGGGCTCGCACTGGATTGCCGACCGCCAGAGCGGTCCACTGATCCTCAAGTACGGCACCGAGGCGCAAAAGCGGTTCTACCTGCCGCGCATCTGCCGGGGCGAGGCCTTCTTTTGCATCGGCATGAGCGAGCCCGGCGCGGGCTCGGACCTGGCCAGCGTGAAGACGCGCGCCGCGCCGAACGGCAAGGGCTTCGTGCTCAACGGCCAGAAGATCTGGACCACCAACGCCCACCACTGCCACTACATGATCGCCCTGGTGCGCACCTCGGGCGAGGCGGGTGACCGGCACAAGGGGCTGTCCCAGGTCATCGTGGACCTGTCGCTGCCGGGCGTGACCGTGCGGCCCATCACCGACCTCTCGGGCGACAGCCATTTCTGCGAAGTCTTCTTCGACAACGTGCAGCTGCCGCCCGACGCCCTGATCGGCCAGGAAGGCCAGGGCTGGGAGCAGGTCACGGCCGAGCTGGCCTTCGAGCGCAGCGGGCCCGAGCGGCTGTTCTCCAGCATCGTGCTGTTCGACGAATGGCTGGCCTGGCTGCGTGCAACGGGCGAGCGCAGCGAAGGCGCGCTGCGCCTGGCCGGCCGCGTGTTCATCGAGCTGGCCCCGCTGCGCGCCATGTCGGTGGCCGTGCAGGACAAGCTGGTGCGCGGCGAAAGCCCCATCGTCGAGGCGGCCCTGGTCAAGGAGCTGGGCACGACGCTGGAGCAGTCCATTCCCGCCGCCATTGCCGACGACCTGTTCGCACGCGAGGCGTCCGAGGTTCCGCTGGAGCTGCTGCGCACCCTCAACTACGTGACGGAGGTGGCACCTTCGTACTCGCTGCGCGGCGGCACGCGCGACATCCTGCGCGGAATGATCGCGCGAGGTTTGGGGCTTCGTTGACACGAAGCGCCCCCTGAGCCGCTGCGCGTCTTCCCGTTGCACGGCGCCCCCTCTCGCTTCGCGGGGGGCGACACCCTCGGTGCGGGGCGGCGCGGCCGGCGTAGGCCCTTCCTCGGTGTCCCTGGTGTTAAAGGTGCGCCAGTTTCAAACGGAACGCCCAAGGCCTGGCGTCATGTGTCATGAATGGAGAGAGACATGGAAGACGATTTGTTTGCCGATGCCGCACGCCAGTTGCTGCAGGGCGAGTGCACGCCCGCGCGGGTGCGCGCCATCGAGGCCGGGGGCTCGCCCCGGGCGCTGTGGCAATCGCTGGAGCAGGCCGGCTTTGCCGATGCCCTGGTGCCTGAGCACGCGGGCGGCGCGGGGCTGGCGCTGGCGCAGCTGTTCGATGTGTGGTCGCAGGCCGGCGCCCATGCGCTGCCCGTGCCGCTGGGCGAGACCATGCTGGCGCGCGCGCTGTTGGCGGGCGCGGGGGCGGAGCGTCCACCAGGCGCCATCGCGTTGGCGCAAGGCCTGCTCCAGCCGGATGGCAGCCTGCACTGCGCACCCGTGCGCCTGGGCGCGGTGGCGGACAGCGTGCTGGTGCAGCATGCGCAGGGCTGGAGCCTGCTGCCCGTGGCGCAGGCGCAGTCCGAGCCGGCGGCCTTCTGCCTGGACGTGAACCTGCGCTGGAGCGCCGATCAGGTCCGCGCAGCACCTGCTCCCGATATCGCCCTGCCGGATGGGCTGGACCTGCGCACGCTGCAGGCCGGCCTGGTGGCGGCGCAGCTGGCGGGCGCGCTCATGGAGGTGTTCCAGCGCACGCTGCAGTATGCGAATGACCGCCAGCAGTTCGGCCGCCCCATCGGCAAGTTCCAGGCCATTCAGCACCAGCTGGCGGTGATGAGCGAGCATGTCTTCGCCGCGCGCATGGCGGCCCGGCTGGGCTGCGCGGGGCAGGGCATCTTCCCCGATCGGCTGCGCGTGGCCGTGGCCAAGGCGCGCTGCAGCCAGGCCGCGCTGGCCGTGGCCGAGGCGGCCCACGCCATCCACGGCGCCATGGGCTTCACCGAGGAATACGACCTGCAACTGCTCACGCGCCGCCTGCATGCCTGGCGCCAGACGGCCGGCTCCGAGTCGTACTGGCACGGTGTGGCAGGCACCGCGCTGGTCCATGGCCACGCGGGCAGCACGCTGGACCTGATCCGTTCGACCACCGACATCACCGCATAAACCCTTGCTCAAGGAGTCTTCTCCATGTCCTTTCTGAACATCGCCCGCGACGGCGCCATCTGGACCCTCACCATGAACCAGCCCGAGACGCGCAATGCGCTCACGGGCAACACGGCCGTGGAGGAATTCGTGCAGGTCTGCGACGAGATCCGGCGCGACGCCTCGGTCAAGGCCGTCATCCTCACGGGCGCCGGCCCCATCTTCAGCTCGGGCGGCAACGTCAAGGACATGCAGCGCTTCTTCGACGACGCGCTCACGCCCGACGCCATCCGCGAGGAGTACCGCCAGGGCATACAGCGCATTCCGCGTGCCCTGACCCAGCTGGACGTGCCCGTGATCTGCGCCATCAACGGCCCGGCCATCGGCGCGGGGCTGGACCTGACCTGCATGTGCGACATCCGCATCGCCAGCGAGACGGCCACCTTTGCCGAGAGCTTCGTGCGCGTGGGCATCGTCCCCGGGGACGGCGGCGCCTGGCTGCTGCCGCGCGCCGTGGGCCGCGCCAAGGCGGCCGAGATGGCGTTCACGGGCGAGGCCATCGACGCGCAGGAGGCCCTGGCCTGCGGCCTGGTCAGCCGCGTCGTGCCGGCGGACCAGCTGCTGCCCACGGCACGCGCACTGGCCGACAAGATCGCCGCCAACCCCGGCGCCGTGATGCGCATGACCAAGCGCCTGCTGCGCGAGGGCGAGCACAGCACGCTGGAATCGCTGCTGGAGCTGTCCGCCGGCTACCAGGCCCTGGCCCACAAGACCGCCGACCACCGCGAGGCCGTGATGGCCTTCGTGGAGAAGCGTAAGCCCCGGTTTCAGTGACCGGGCCCGCCCGGCCCCCGCCACGGGGGCATGGGCCGTGTGTGACACAACACAAATGGACACTCCCCGGTGCCGGCCTCCCGGCGGGAGTGGGCGCCCATGTACTGCACACACAGTACACTTTGCGCGTCGAGAGGCAACTCTCCCATCCACCGCACTCCCAGTCCCATGGCCGTTGAAACGACGAGTACTGCCCGCCCCAGCTTCGACCTCAAGAGCGCGCAGCTGCCCGTGGTGGCCGTGACCCTGCGGGATACCGACGTACGTGCGCTCGTGGCCGACCTGGCCCAGCGCCTGGCCGACGACCCGGATTTCTTCGACAACGACCCCGTGCTGATCGACCTGGCCCATGTGCGCGAGGCCGAGGAGGCCATCGACTTCGCCGTGCTCGTGGAGGCGCTGCGCTTTCACCGCACCGTGCCCGTGGCCGTGCGCGGCGGCAGCCCCGCCCAGATGGAGGCGGCGCGCGCCGCAGGCCTGGCGCCCGCGCCCGAGGCCGCACCCGTGCGGCCCACGGTGCCCGAGATCGAGATCCAGGAAGTCGTGCGCGAGGTCGAGGTGGTGCGCGAGGTGCCTGCTCCCCAGGCCGACGCCCTCATCGTGGACAAGCCGCTGCGCTCGGGCCAGCGCGTCTATGCGCGCGGCACCGACATCGTGGTGCTGGCCATGGTCAGCTATGGCGCCGAAGTCATCGCCGACGGCAACGTCCATGTCTACGCGCCGCTGCGCGGCAGGGCCATCGCCGGGGCACGCGGCAACACCGAGGCGCGCATCTTCAGCACCTGCATGGAAGCACAGCTGCTGTCGATTGCCGGCATCTATCGCACAATCGAGACCGATCTCCCGGCGGACGTAGCTGCCAGGCCCGCCAAGGTGCGTCTCGACGGCGAGAAAATCCTCATCGAGCCGGTATGACACCGGACCCTTCTTCTTTGCTCTCCAGTCTTTAAGGAACCGTGCAAACATGGCCAAAATAGTCGTCGTGACCTCCGGCAAGGGTGGCGTGGGCAAGACCACCACCAGCGCCAGCTTCGCATCGGGCCTCGCATTGCGCGGGCACAAGACCGCCGTCATCGATTTCGACGTGGGCCTGCGCAACCTGGACCTGATCATGGGCTGCGAGCGCCGCGTGGTCTACGACCTGATCAACGTCATCCAGGGCGAGGCCAACCTCAACCAGGCCCTGATCAAGGACAAGCAGTGCGACAACCTCTTCGTGCTGGCCGCCTCCCAGACGCGTGACAAGGATGCGCTCACGCAGGACGGCGTCAAGAAGATCCTGGACGACCTGGCGGGCATGGACTTCGAGTACATCGTCTGCGACTCGCCGGCCGGCATCGAAAGCGGCGCGCTGATCGCCATGCACTTCGCCGACGAGGCCCTGGTCGTGACCAACCCCGAAGTCTCCTCCGTGCGCGACTCCGACCGCATCCTGGGCATGCTCAGCTCCAAGACCGCGCGCGCCATCGCGGGCGAGACCGTCAAGGAACACCTGCTGATCACGCGCTACAACCCCAACCGCGTGCAGGACGGCCAGATGCTGTCGCTGGAGGACATCCAGGACATCCTGCGCATCGAGCTGATCGGCGTCGTGCCCGAGTCCGAAACCGTGCTGCAGGCCTCCAACCAGGGCATTCCCGCCGTGCACATGCAGGGCTCGGACGTGGCCGAGGCCTACCAGGACGTGGTCGCGCGCTTCCTGGGCGAGGAAAAGCCCATGCGCTTCACCGAAGCGCAAAAGCCCGGCTTCTTCAAACGCATGTTCGGGGGGAGGTAAGCGGCCATGTCCATGCTCTCTTTCCTGCTCGGAGAAAAGAAGAAGACGGCCTCGGTGGCCAAGGAGCGCCTGCAGATCATCCTCGCGCGTGAGCGCGTGGGCGGCAACGGCGGCGGTCCCGACTACCTGCCTGCGCTGCAAAAGGAGCTGATGGCGGTGATCTCCAAGTACGTGGACATCGACGTCAACGACATCAAGGTGCACCTGGAGCGCCAGGAAAACCTGGAAGTGCTCGAAGTCAAGATCGAACTGCCCGACGCCGCGCGCTGAGCGCCGCCCGGCGCCGTGCTCAGCCCAGGCGCAGCGTGCAGCGCAACCCGCCCAGCGGGCTCGGCCCCATCTCCAGCGATCCTCCATAGGTCTCGGCGATGTCGCGCACGATGGCCAGGCCCAGGCCGTGGCCCTGGGCCTGTTCGTCGAAGCGGACACCGCGCTCCATGGCCTGCGCGAGATGCTCCGGTGCCAGGCCTGGGCCGTCGTCATCGATCTGCAGCAGCGTCGTCGTGCCATCCTGGCACACGGCCAGCGTGACGCGGCTGCGCGCCCACTTGCCGGCGTTGTCCAGCAGGTTTCCCGCCATCTCCTCCAGGTCCGAGGCCGCGCCGCGCCAGCGCAGCCCATGGCCGGGCAGCGGCGTGGAGGTCTGGATGGACCAGAACAGGCGCCGCTGGGCGTGGATCTGGCGCATGGCATCCAGCAGCCGGGCCAGCACCTCATCCAGCGCCACGCTGCCGGCGCTGCCGGCGCCGCTGGCGAAGCGCGCCAGATGGCGGTCGATGGTGTGGGACATGGCCTGTACCTGGTCACGCAGCCACGGGCCATCGACCTGATGGCCGCGTGCCTGGATGCCGAGCACGGCCAGCGGCTTCTTGAGCGCATGGCTCAGGTCGGCCGCCTGGTGGCGCGCGCGCTCCACGACCTGGGCATTGCGCTGCAGCACCTGGTCCACGGCCTCGGCAATCGGGTCCAGGTCGGGGCCGAAGTGCCGCCCCAGCTGCGTGCGTGTGCCGTCTTCCATGTCCTGCAGCGCCTGCTGCAGGCTGCGCAGCGGCTGCAATCCCAGGCGCACCAGCGCCACCGTGCACAGCAGCAGCGCGGCGACCAGGCCCAGCTCGGTGACCAGCAGGATGCGGTCGATGCGGCGCCATTCCTGGCGCGTACCGTCCAGCGGGCCGAAGACGTGCAGCTGCACACGCCGGCCCGCGACATCGAAGCTGCGGCGCAGTCCCAGCAGTTCGCGCCCCTGCGGCCCGCGCAGCGACAGCAGCGTCTCGCTGCCCTTGTGCCGGGGCCAGGGACGGGCGTCGTCCAGCTCCAGGCTGTCGTCCCAGACCGAGCGCGACTGCTGCAGCCGCCCGTCCTGCTCCAGTGTCCAGTACCAGCCCGAGAAAATGCGGCCGAACTCGCCGCGATTGAGCCGCGTGCCCTGTCCGGTCAGGGGCCCCGGGGACTGCAGCTCGGCCTGCAGCCGCTCGGCACGGTCCTGCAGGCCGGCCTTGAAGCCGCGCAGCACTGCATCGTGCAACTGCTCGCGCAGCAGCCAGCTGGCGGCCGTGCCGCAGGCCAGCGTGGCCACCAGGCTCAGTGCCAGCAGGCGCTCCGACAGGCCCCAGTGCCTAGGACGCATGGTCGCCGCTGGCCTGCTGCAGGCGAAAGCCCCGTCCGCGCTCGGTATGGATCAGGCCATGCGGGGACAGCTTGCGGCGGATGCGGCCGACCAGCACGTCCACGGTGTTGGAGTCCGGGTCCAGGTCGCGTGCGTAGACATGCTCGCTGATGTCGGCGCGGCTGACGAGCTGTCCATGCCGGTTGGTCAGAAAGCTCAGGATGCGTTGCTCCTGCGCGGTCAGCGCAAGCGGCCGTCCTTCGAGCGTGAAGCGGTCTGCCATGGTGTCGTAGGCCAGCGGGCCTATCTGCACCAGGGGCCGGCTGCTGCCTGCTGCGCGCCGGTGCAGCACGCGCAGCCGCGTGACGACCTCCTCGTGCAGAAAGGGCTTGGTCAGGTAGTCGTCCGCGCCGGCCTGGAAGGCCGTGAGCTTGTCGCTCCAGCGGTTGCGGGCCGTGAGCACCAGCACGGGAAAGGAGCGGCCCTGCTCGCGCCAATGGCGCAGCACCGAGACGCCGTCCTGTCCTGGCAGCCCCAGGTCCAGCAAGGCGGCGTCATAGTGTTCGACGCTGCCCAGTTCCTGGGCGAGGCGGCCGTCCGCGCAGCACTCGGCCAGCATGCCGGCCTCCTGCAGGATGGCCTGCAGGCCTGCAGCAAGATCGGCGTCGTCTTCGACGATGAGCACCCGCATCAGCGCAGTCCGTCCTCTTCGATGGGCTGGCCGCTGTACGCATCCACATGCACTTCGATGCTGCGGCCGGCGCTCAGCTGCAACTCGACCTCGTAGTAGGCGCGCTGCCGGACGTCGATCTTGAGCTCGGCCTCTGTGGCACGGGCCTGGTACTTGCGCTCCAGCTCCTCAAGAATGCGCGGCAGCGGTTGCAGCGTGGCGGCCTGCTCCCGGCTCAGGACAGGCTCCACCAGGATGCGGCCCGTCTGGGCGTCGGCGCGCAGCAGCTGCTCACGGCCTTCGCGCGTGAGCAGCTGGATCTCGTAGTAGGGCCTGGGGCTGCGCGTTTCCTCCAGCTCGATCTGCAGCACGGTGCCGGGATGCAAGCGGGTGACGGCTGCCGCCACGACGGACATGGGTATCAGCACGGCGGTGGTCGCGCCCGGCCGGGGGATGTCCTGTCCCGTGACTGCATCGATATAGATTTCCGTGCGCTGGCCATTGGCGAGCTTGATTTCGTACCAGCGCCGGCCGTCGGCACCGCGCTCGAGTTCGATGTCGATGACGCGCCCTTTGTGGCGCTGCTGCACGTCCTGGAGGATTTCCGCCAAGGGCCGCAGGCGCTTGGACTGCACCTCGCGGCGCACGCTTTCATGCTCCGCTGGCGTGGTGGCAGAGGCGGGCGCCAGCGGCAAGGCCAGCAAGGCAGCAAGTGCGAGGCGGAGTTTCACGGCCACGCATCTTATGTGCACGTTCTTAAACAGTGCATGAACGCGCCATTCATGCGCGGTTTAGGCGCCTTTGCCGACACTGCAGGCGGTTGCACCGATGGCCCCGCCGCGGTGCCTTTTCATCTGTTTCTTTCTGGCATCGAACACCATGCATTTTCTTCGCTTTTCCCGCTCCGCCCCGCCATTGCACCGGGTCCTGGGCGCTGGCGCGCTCTCGCTGTCCGTGCTGCTGGCCGCCTGCGGTGGTGGCGGCGGCGGGGCTGACAAGCCCGCCCCCACGCCGGTCACTCCCAGCGCCAGCTATGCGTCGGGCACCATTGACGGCTTCGGCTCCATCCTGGTCAATGGGGTGCGGTATGACGAGCGCCAGGCCCGGATCACCGATGGCGATGGCGTCCTGCTGGCCAGCGATGCGCTCAAGCTGGGCATGGCGGTCCATGTCACGGCCGACCCCGTGACCACCGGCAGCGATGGTGTGGCGCGCGCCATGGCCCGCCAGATTCTTGTGCGCAGCGATCTGGAAGGTCCGTTGAGCGCGGTCGTGGGCGACCGGCTGACCGTACTGGGCCAGACCGTGATCGTCGATGCGGCCACGGTGTTCGAGGACGGCCGCGCGGCGGCGCTGCAGGTCGGCCGTGTGCTGGAAGTCCACGGCCTGCGCGATGCGCAGGGCCGCATTCTTGCCAGCCGCATCGAGATCGAGGATGACGCCGACGAGCCCTGGCGCCTGCGCGCGCCTGTGGATGCCGTTGACGCGTCGCGCCGCACCCTGCGCATCGGCGAGGCCGTCGTCAACTGGAGCGGCGTGCAGGTTGCCGCCGCGCTGGCTGCCGGCGACGTGGTCAGCCTGCGCCTGGCGCACCAGCCCGATGCCGCCGGCCTGTGGGTGGCCACCGCACTGTCGGTGCAGCGTCCCACGCTGCCCGAACAGGCGGGCGTGGAGGCCGACGTCACCGGCCATATCACCCGCATGGACTCGCCGACCCGCTTCGTCGTGGACGGCCTGAGCGTGGACGCGGGCAGCGCCGCACGCCTGCCCGCAGGCCTTGCCGTGGGCGACCTGGTCGAGGTCGAGGGTATGTTCCAGGACGGGGTGCTTCGCGCCTCCGAGGTCGAGCGCAAGCTGCGGCTGGACAGTGACGATGGCTTCGAGATCGAGGGCCGCATCACCGCTGTCGACAGCCTGGCCGGCATCTTCGAGCTGCGCGGCGTGCGCGTGGACTATCGCAATGCGCGCTTCGAGGATGGCAGCGCTGCCCAAATTGCCGTGGGGCGCGTGGTCGAGGTCAAGGGCCGGCTCTCGGACGATGGCGCGATGGTGGTGGCCACCGAGGTCGAGTTCGACTAAGGGTTCGCGTTCGCCGCAGGCCGCATGGCCTCGCTCTGCGCACGCGCGGCGGCGGGGCGCACCCACAGCAGGTAGGCGGCGCCCAGCAGCACGATCCACAGGCCGCCCACGACCAGCGCGGCACGGGTGTGGGGGAAGTAGCCGAGCACGCCCAGCACCAGCAGCATGAAGGCGATGGCGGCCAGCGGCGCGGCGGGCCACAGCGGGACCGGGAACTTCAGCGCGGCCACCTGCTGCGGGCTCATGCGGCGGCGCGCCGCGAACTGCGACAGCAGGATCATCAGCCAGACCCAGACCGTGGCGAAGGTGGCGATGGAGGCGATCAGCAGGAACACGTCCTCGGGGATCAGGTAGTTCAGCACCACGCCGGCCAGCAGCGCCACGGCCATCACCACCACGGTCATCCAGGGCACGCCATGGCGCGAGACACGGCCGAAGCCGGCGGGGGCCTGGCCCTGGTGCGCCATGCCGTACAGCATGCGGCCGGCGCCGAAGATGTCGCTGTTGATGGCCGACACGGCCGCCGAGATCACCACGACGTTGAGGATGGTGGCGGCCGAGGAAATGCCCAGGCCGCTGAAGATCTGCACGAAGGGGCTGCCTTGGCTGCCGATCTGCGGCCAGGGGAAGATGCTCATCAGCACGAACAGCGTGAGCACGTAGAACAGCAGGATGCGCAGCGGCACGGCGTTGATGGCGCGCGGGATCACGCGCGCCGGGTCCTTGGCCTCGCCGGCCGAGATGCCGATGATCTCGATGCCTCCGAAGGCGAACACCACCACCGCCAGCGAGGCGATCAGGCCCGAGACGCCATGGGGCATGAAGCCGCCGTGCACCCACAGGTTCTGCACGCCGGTCGGCGCCTGGTCGGCCGCCATGCCGAAGCCGAACACCATGATGCCCAGGCCGCCGCCGATCATGGCGATGATGGCCGCCACCTTGAGCAGGGACAGCCAGAACTCCATCTCGCCGAACACCTTGACCGAGCACAGGTTGAGCGCGCCGATGAAGCAGACGATGGACAGCACCCAGATCCAGCGCGGCACCTCGGGAAACCAGAACCCCATGTAGATGCCGAAGGCCGTCACGTCGGCCAGGCAGACGATGACCATCTCGAAGGTATAGGTCCAGCCCGTGACGAAGCCGGCGAACGGCCCCAGGTAGTCGCTGGCGTACTGGCCGAAGGAGCCGGGCACGGGGTTGTGCACGGCCATCTCGCCCAGCGCGCGCATCACCATGTAGACCGCCGCGCCCGCCAGCAGGTAGGCGATCAGCACCGAGGGCCCCGCCTGCTGTATGGCCTTGGCCGAGCCGTAGAACAGCCCCGTGCCTATGGCCGAGCCCAGTGCCATGAAGCGGATATGGCGGGCCGACAGCCCTCGGTGCAGGCTGCCTGCAGATGGTGAACTCATGCGCTGTCTCCCCCCGTCATTGGTGAAATGGCTGCCGCATCCACAGGCTTCATCAGCCTGCGGATGGGTCTGCGATCAGATGTATAAGCCTGTATATACAATATGCGCAGACACCGATTTCCCGGACCGGGGATTACCCGGAGGCGGGAAGGAACGGGAATGGGGGAGCCGCCGAAAGAGGCGACGGGAGTGCCGCCGCAGGCCCCGGTATCAGCCCAGGCCGCCCGTGTGCATGCGGCCTGCGTGGTACAGCAGCGGCGTGTGTCCGGCCTGGTGGCTGCACTGCTCGACCTCGCCGATGAAGATCACATGGTCGCCCTCTTCATGGCGATGGCGATTGCGGCACTCGAAGACGGTGGTGGCTTCGGACAGCAGGGGCACGCCTTGTGCCGAGCTGCGCCAGGCGGTGTTGGCGAAGCGGTCCACGCCCTTGCGCGCGAACAGCTCGGCCAGGGGCTTTTGCGAGGCCGACAGCACGTGGATGGCGTAGTGCGAGCAATGCTGGAACACGGGCAGCGAGGCCGCTGACAGCGCCATGCTCCACAGCACCAGCGGCGGTGTGAGCGAGACGGAGTTGAACGAGCTCACGGTGACGCCCACCGGATGGCCCTGCGGGCTGCGCGCGGTGACGATGGTCACGCCCGTGGCGAACTGGCCCAGCGCGTCGCGGAACTCGCGCGACGAGAACGGGGCCTGAGGGGCCAGGTTGGCCATGGCGGCAGGAGGCAGGGCGGAATTCACGGGTGCAAGAACCAGGCGGCAGCAAGGCGGCAGCAGGGCTGCCGCGTTTGGGACGGGCGCCCGTAGCCGGGCAGCAACCGTGCATTATGGGTGCGGATGCCGGCAGATGCGGCCGATGGGGATTTGGCCAGGGAGGTCTTTGCCTTGCGTGCGCCGTGCCGGCTCACAGCGCCATGCGCATCTGGGCGGGCGCGGCGTTCTCCTGCAGCCAGCCTGCCATGCGGGCGCGCGCGCAGCGCTGCAGCCGCATCAGCAGGGCATGCTCGGGCCAGGCCAGCGCATAGCGCCGGCACAGGTCCTGCTGCATGCGCGCCAGCAGGGCGGCGGCCATCTCGGCATCGGCCAGCGCCCGGTGGGCACGCTCGGCCACGGGCAGGCCCAGGTGGGCGGTGAGCCGGCTCAGACTGTGGCTGGGCGCGTCGGGATAGATGCGGCGCGACAGCAGCACGGTGCAGGCAAAGGGCTGGGGCGCGGCCTCGCCGGCCAGGGCCAGTTCGGACTGCCAGAACTTGCTGTCGAAGGCCGCGTTGTGCGCCACCATGGGCGCGCTGCCCACGAAGCGGGCGGCATCGCGCATCACCTCCTCGGCGGGCGGCGCGGCTGCGACCATGGCATTGGTGATGCCGGTCAGCCGCGTGATGAAGGGCGGTATCCAGGCACCCGTGCGCATCAGGCTCTGGAAGCGGTCCACGACCTGGCCGCCCTCGATCAGCACGATGGCGACCTCGGTGGCACGCGCGCCCTGGGCGGGCGCCATGCCCGTGGTTTCAAAGTCGATGACGGCAATCGGCTGCGGCATGGGGCGATTGTGCCCGGCAGTGCCCGACCGGCGTGCCGGGGCGGCTATTCCTCGGCCTGGCTGCCGTCGGCCGCGCCCAGGCGCTGCACGACCTGGTCGAGCAGGGCGTAGAGCTGCTCGATCTCTTCATGGCCCACCAGGCGCTCGATCTCGGCATAGGTCTCGGAGGAATGCGGCGCGATCTCGGCCACGATGGCGTGGCCGGCCGCCGTGAGTTCGAACTCGGCGCCGCGCATGTCGCTGGCGTGGCGCGAGCGCTCCACCAGCTGCCGGCCTTCCAGCGTCTTGAGCAGGCGCGAGAGGCTGGGCATGCTGATGTAGGTGGCCTGCGACAGCTCCATGGGCCGCAGCCTGTGCGTGACCGCCGCCATGGCGCGCAGCACGCGCCACTGCTGTTCGGTCAGGCCATGGGCGCGCAGCATGGGCCGAAAGCGCACCATGACCGATTCGCGGGCGCGCAGCAGCGCCATGGGCAGGGAGCGCGAGAAGGCGCGCAGCGGCTCGGGGGCAAAAGAGGGCGTGGTCTGGGGCATGTTCGGCAGCATCTGTCGGCTGGATTCTATGCAGCCGCCGCTCCCTCCCCGGAGCGGCGTTGCAGGCGCCTTGTCAGGCCGGGGCCTCAATAGGTCTGGCTTTTCGGCGCGGGGGCCGCTGCCTGCTTGAAGCGCGCAGCCAGCGCGCTGGTGGCCTGAACCAGCACGCTGGTGTCCAGGCCCACGGCCGTGAAGGTGCAGCCCAGCTCCAGGTACTTGCGCGCCAGGGCCTCGTTGGGCGTGAGGATGCCGGGCGCCTTGCCGGCGCGGCGTATGCGCGCGATGGCGTCGGCAATCGCCTCCTGCACCTCGGGATGGCCGGGGTTGCCGATGTGGCCCATGGAGGCCGACAGGTCGGCCGGGCCGATGAAGACGCCGTCCACGCCCTCGGTGGCGGCAATGGCGTCCAGGTGGGCCAGCGCCTGGCGCGTCTCCACCTGCACCAGCACGCAGACCTGGGCGTTGGCTTCATGGGCGTAGTTGGCGCGCCGGCCCCAGGCCGAGGCGCGTGCGCCGCCCATGCCGCGGATGCCGCCCTGGCCGTCGGCCTGCGGATAGCGCGCGGCGCGCACGATGCGTGCGGCCTGCTCGGCCGTGTCCACCATGGGCACGAGCAGGGTCTGCACGCCGATGTCCAGGTACTGCTTGATCAGCATCTCGCCGACCTCGCCGTGTCCCATGGGCACGCGGGCAATGGCATGGCTGTCGGGATAGGCCGCGATGGCCTGCAGCTGCGCCAGCAGGGTGCGCGTGTCGTTGGGCGAATGCTCGCCGTCGATCAGGAGCCAGTCGAAGCCGGCGCCCGCGCAGATTTCCGCCGAATAGGCGTCGGCCAGGCCCAGCCACAGGCCGATCTGGGGTTGGTCGGCCGCAATGGCGGCCTTGAAGCGGTTCACAGGTGTCTGCATGGTGTGATTGTCCGGGCCTCAGTGGCCCATGCACAGGTACTTGGTGCTCAGGTATTCCTCTATGCCGGCGGCGCCGCCCTCGCGGCCCATGCCCGACTGCTTGACGCCGCCAAACGGCGCCACGGCCGTGCTGATGATGCCGCTGTTGATGCCCACCATGCCGTACTCCAGCGCCTCGCCCACGCGCCACACGCGGCCCACGTCGCGGGCGTAGAAGTAGGCAGCCAGGCCGTACTCGGTGTCGTTGGCCATGCGGATGGCCTCTTCCTCGGTCTTGAAGCGGAACACGGGCGCCACGGGGCCGAAGACCTCTTCCCTGGCGATGCGCATGCGGTCCGTGGCGTTGGCCAGGATGGTGGGCTCGTAGAAGGTGCCGCCCAGCGCATGGCGCTTGCCGCCCAGCACGACCTCGGCGCCGTTCTTCACGGCGTCGGCCACCAGCTCCTCGACCTTGTCCACGGCGGCCTGGTCGATCAGCGGGCCCTGGCCCACGCCGGCCTCCAGCCCGTTGCCCACCTTGAGGGCCTGCACGGCGACCTTGAGCCTGGCCATGAAGGCGTCGTACACGCCGTCCTGCACCAGCAGGCGGTTGGCGCACACGCAGGTCTGGCCGGTGTTGCGGTACTTGGAGGCCATGGCGCCTTCGACGGCGGCATCCAGGTCCGCGTCATCGAAGACGATGAAGGGCGCGTTGCCGCCCAGCTCCAGAGACATCTTCTTGAGCGTGGGCGCGCATTGCTCGGCCAGCACGCGGCCCACTTCGGTGGAGCCCGTGAAGGTCAGCTTGCGCACGGCCATGCTGGCCGTGAGCACGCCACCGATGGCGCGCGAGGAGCCCGTGATCACGCTGAACACGCCCTCGGGAATGCCGGCGCGCTGGGCCAGCTCGGCCATGGCCAGGGCCGACAGCGGTGTCTGCTGCGCGGGCTTGACGATGATGGTGCAGCCCGCCGCCAGGGCGGGCGCGACCTTGCGCGTGATCATGGCGGCCGGGAAGTTCCAGGGCGTGATCGCGGCGCAGACGCCCACGGGCTCCTTGGTCACGATGATGCGCTTGTCGGCCCAGGGCGCGGGCACGGTGGAGCCGTAGATGCGGCGCGCTTCCTCGGCAAACCACTGCACGTAGGAGGCCGCATAGGCGATCTCGCCGCGCGACTCGGCCAGGGGCTTGCCCTGCTCGCTGGTCATGATCAGGGCCAGGTCCTCCTGATTCTCCATCATCAGCTCGAACCAGCGATGCAGCAGGCGTGCGCGGGCCTCGGCGGTCTGCTGCTTCCAAAGGGCGAAGGCGCGCTCGGCGGCGGCGATGGCGCGCTGCGTCTCGGCCTCGCCCATGCGGGGCACATGGCCCACGGCTTCGCCCGTGGCGGGGTTGTGGACGTCGATGCGGCTGCCATCGTCGGCGGCCAGCCATTGGCCGTCGATCAGGCAGAGGTTCTTGAGCAGGCTGGGGTCGCGCAGTGCAAGCGGCATGGGAAATCTCCAATAAGGGCGGGGCAGGCGTCGGGACGACGGCGCCTAGACAAAACGGAATTGCAGGCGGCCCAGCGGGCCGTAGTCGGCATCGAACAGGTCGCCAGGCTTGGCGGCCACGGGGCGCGTGAACGAGCCGGCCAGCACGGTCTGGCCGGCCTCCAGGGCCTCGCCCCAGGGCGAGAGCTTGTTGGCCAGCCAGGCCACGCCGATGGCGGGATGGCCCTGCACGCCGGCAGCCAGGCCGGTCTCCTCGACCACGCCGTTGCAGCGCAGTATGGCGCCGCACCAGGGCAGGTCTATCACCTGGGGGTCAGCGCGGCCGGCGCCGGTGACGATGCCCGCATTGGCCGCGTTGTCGCTGATGGTGTCGTAGACCTTGCGCATGGCCTTGGTGTGGCGGTCGAACTGCTCGATGCGCGCGTCGATGATCTCGATGGCCGGCGTCACGTGGTCGGTGGCGTCCAGCACGTCCTGCAGCGTGATCTCCTTGCCGCCGGGCAGGCCCGGGCCGCGCAGCGGCGCCTTGAGCACGAAGGCCAGCTCCACCTCCACGCGCGGCGCGATGAAGTGGGCTGCCGGGATGTCCAGCACCTGGCCCGGCGTGCAGCGGTAGAGCATGCTGTCGAGCAGGGTGCCGTAGTCGGGCTCGTCGATCTGGCTCGATATCTGCATGGCGCGCGAGGTCAGGCCGATCTTGTGGCCTATCACCTTGCGGCCCGCCGCGATCTGCAGGCGCACCCATTCGCGCGAGACGCGGTAGCCATCCTCCACGGTCATGCCGGGAAAGCGCTTGGAGAAATGCTCGACCTGCACGCGCGTCTTCTCGCTGCGGTCCAGCTCCTGGGCCAGTTGGGTCAACAGTTCTTGGGAAAACATTTCAAGGCCTGGAAAAGAGGGGATGAAGGGTGCTGTGCTTGCCGTCATACACCTGGCCCGGGCTTTCATCGACCTGAACGGTCAGGCCCAGGTGGCGCTGCGCGAACAGCGGCTGCAGATGGCGGCGCGCGCAGGCCAGCAGGGCGTCGCCCGCCTGCTGCTGCACGGCGGCCGTGCGGCCCCGGCCCATGCGCAGGTTGATGTAGATGAAGCCGTAGTCGCCATCGCCGCCCGCTGCGCGGCCCGCAGCCCCGCCATCGGCCACGGCGCTGTGCGGCGCGGGGTAGGCCAGCACGCGCGTGCCGCCCGTGGGAAAGACCTGGGCGCCGTCTTCGGCGCGCACGGTGAGCATGGTGTCGGCCAGGGCGCGGCACAGCTGCGTCATGTCGGTGTGCGCGTCCAGGCTGGCCGTGTAGAGGATGACCACGTGCGGCATTCAGGCCACCTCCATGGTGGCGGCCGTGCAGCTCACGGCGAAGATGGGAATGGGCTGGCAGTACAGCACCTGGCCCGCGCCGCGCGCGGCGGCGGCCACGGCGATGAAGCTGCGGATCTCGAAGCCGCCCTGGCCGCCGTCGCGGTAGGTCTCGGCGTCGGTGTACGACAGCAGCGCGTCCCGGTCGTTGCGGCACCAGCGGTCCATGAACTGCTGGTCCCATTCCCAGTTGACCTTGCCCGAGTCGGGCGTGGCCGGCCAGTGCGAGATGCCGCCCGTGCCCACGATGGCGATGCGCTCGGGCGCCTTGTCGCAGGCGCGGCGCAGGGCCTCGCCAAAGGCCCAGGCGCGGTGCAGCGGCGTCAGCGGCGGGCCCTGGCAGTTGATGTTGACCGGGATGATGTCCCTGTCATAGGCCGGCGTCAGAAAGTGCAGCGGGACCATGATGCCGTGGTCGAACTTCCACTCCTCGGCAAAGGCCACGTCCACGGTCTGCATGACCTCGGTGATCAGGCGCCGCGACAGCTCGGCATTGCCGGGAATGCGGTGGCGCTCTATGCCCAGCCAGGCCGGGTCCTCGATGGGCCCTTCGTAGTGGTCCGCCATGCCGATGGCATAGGCCGGCATGTTGTTCATGAAGAAGTTGGCGAAGTGCTCGGCCGCGATGACGATCACGGCGTCGGGCCGCGCCGCCTCCAGCCGTGCGCCCATGTCGCGGAAGGCGGCATGGAAGGCATCCTTGGTGGCCGGATCGGCCAGGTGTGCGCGGCCCGTGATGCCGGGCGCATGGCTGCAAACGCCTGCAAATACCAGACTCATCTCAAACTCCTGCGATCTTTTCGTGGGTGGCTGTCGTCATCGCGTAGACGCCCGCGCGCACCGGTCCGTGCTTTTGCACGCCGTCGCGCATGGCCTGCAGGTAGTCGGCCCAGGGCATGCCCAGCAGCGGCGCGAAGTGCATCAGCAGCTGGCCGTTGCAGCCCAGCACGTAGAGCTTGCCGATGTCGCCATGGAACATGGCTTCGTACTCCTCGGGCTCCAGCGCGTACTCGGCCAGCAGCGCGGCGCGGTCCTCGGCAAAGCGCCGCTGCACCTCGGGCTCGCGGTTGAGCTGGAACAGGAATTTCTGCATGGTGTACAGGCTCATGGCGGCTCCCGGTGTCTGCCTCAGCCCAGCGTGATGTTGGCGCGGCGGATGATGGCTTCGTACTTGGCGATTTCGCTGGTGACGAAGGCCGCGAACTGCTGCGCCGTGCCGGCCTGCGAGACGATGCCGCCGCGCGCGAAGGCGTCCACCACGGCGGGCTCGGCCAGCGCCTTGACCACGGCGGCGTTGATGCGCTGCACCAGCGCATCGGGCGTGGCGCCGGGTGCCAGCAGCCCCTGCCAGGAGTTGGATTCCAGCGCCACGCCCTGCTCGGCCAGCGTGGGCACCTGGGGAGCGAACTGCGAGCGCTGGCGCGTGGCCATGCCCAGTGCCACCAGCTTGCCGCTTTGCACATGGCCACGGAACTCGGGCCAGTTGCCGAACATCACGTCCACCTGGCCGCCCAGCAGGTCGGCCAGCGCCGGGCCCTGGCCCTTGTAGGGGATGTGGACCATGTCGATGCCCATCTCCTGGCACAGCAGCGCGCCCGACAGATGGGCCGAGGTGCCGTTGCCGAACGAGGCATAGCTGAGCTCGCCGGGCCTGGCCTTGGCGCGGTTGCGCAGGTCCGCCAGCGTCTTCAGTCCGCTGCCCGGGTGGGTGGCCAGCACATGCTCGGACAGGCCCATCAGCGCCACGGGCTTGAGGTCGCGCGTGGTGTCGTAGGGCAGGTTCTTCACCAGCGTCTTGTTGGCCGTGAAGCTGTTGGCCACGCACACCAGGGTGTAGCCGTCGGCCGGCTGCTTGGACACATAGTCCACGCCGATCACCGTGCCCGCGCCGGGCTTGTTCTCCACGATCACAGGCTGGCCCAGGGACTTGCCCAGCTCGGTGCCCACCAGGCGCGCCACCAGGTCGGTGGTGCCGCCCGGCGTGAAGGGCACGATGATGCGCAGCGGCTTTGCGGGCCAGGTGCCGGACGCGCTGCCGGGCTGGGCCTGGGAAAGGCCCGGGAGCATCAGCGCTGCGGCCGTGGTGGCTGCGGTGGATTGCAGGAAATGGCGGCGTTGCATGTCTTGTCTCCTCGGTTCTCTTTGTCGTTGTCGTTGGCCGCCCGTTCAGGCGCCCCAGTGCGGAATATGGTGCAAGCCCAGCGACACGGCCACGTTCTTGGGCTCGCAAAAGACCTCGTAGCTCCAGCTGCCGCCCTCCCGGCCCGTGCCCGAGGCCTTGGTGCCGCCGAAGGGCTGGCGCAGGTCGCGCACGTTCTGGCTGTTGACGAAGCACATGCCGGCCTCGATGGCGGCGGCCACGCGGTGGGCTCGGCCCACGCTCTCGGTCCAGACATAGCTGGACAGGCCGTACTGGATATCGTTGGCCAGGCGCACGGCCTCGGCCTCGTCGCTGAAGGGGATGATGCAGGCCACGGGGCCGAAGATCTCGTCCTGGGCGATCTGCATGCGGTTGTCCACGTCGGCAAACACCGTGGGCAGCACGTAGTTGCCCTTGCGCACGCGCTCGGGCAGCACGGGCGCATCCAGGCCGCCGCACAGCATGCTGGCGCCTTCCTTCTGGCCCAGCTCGATGTAGTGGCGCACCTTGGCCAGGTGGCTGGCGCTGATCATGGGGCCGACGATGGTGGACTCGTCCAGCGGGTCGCCCACGGTGATCTTCCTGGCGCGCTCCACGAAGCGGTCCACGAACTTCGCGTAGATGCCCTTTTGCACCAGGATGCGGCTGCCGGCCGTGCAGCGCTCGCCGTTGTTGGAGAAGATCATGAACACGGCCGCATCCAGCGCGCGCTCGAAGTCGGCGTCGTCAAAGATCACGAAGGGGCTCTTGCCGCCCAGCTCCATGCTGAACTTCTTGAGGCCGGCGGCCTGCACGATGCGGTTGCCGGTCTGGGTCGAGCCCGTGAACGAGACGGCGCGCACATCGCGGTGGCGCACCAGGGGCTCGCCCGCGTCCTTGCCGTAGCCGTGCACCAGGTTGAGCACGCCGGGCGGAATGCCCGCCTCCAGCGCCAGCTCGCCCAGGCGCGCGGCCGTCATGGGCGACAGCTCGCTCATCTTGAGCACGGCTGTGTTGCCGAAGGCCAGGCAGGGCGCCACCTTCCAGGTGGCCGTCATGAAGGGCACGTTCCAGGGCGAGATCAGCGCGCACACGCCCACGGGGTGGAACAGGGTGTAGTTCAGGTGCGTGGGCGTGGGATAGGTGTGGCCGTCCACGCGCGTGCACATCTCGGCAAAGTAGTAGAAGTTGTCGGCCGCGCGCGGCACCAGTTGCTTGCCCGTCTGGGCGATGACCTGGCCGCAGTCGTTGGTCTCGGTCTGCGCGATCTCGGGCACATGGCGGGCGATCAGGTCGCCCAGCTTGCGCACGAGCTTGGCGCGTTCGGTGGCGGGCGTGTTGGCCCATTTCGGGAAGGCGTTCTTCGCGGCGGCGACGGCGGCCTGCACCTCGGCCTCGCCGCCTGCGGCAACCTCGGCCAGCACCTCCTGGGTGGCGGGGTTGACGGTCTCGAAATAGTCCTTGCCGGCGACGGCCTTGCCGTCGATCAGGTGGTCAATGCGCATGGGGATTCCTTGGCGTATGCGGTGGGTTCAGGAGGCGGCCGGCGCGTCGCCGACGATGGTGTTGACCAGGCGGCCCAGGCCTTCGATCTCGGTGACGATCTCGTCGCCCACGCGGGAGTCGGCCACGCCGTCGGGCGTGCCGGTGAGGATGAGATCGCCGGGGTTCAGCGTCATGAAGCCCGACAGGTGGGCGATCAGCGAGGGGATGTCATGCACCATGTCGCGCGTGCTGCCGTCCTGCTTGAGCTCGCCGTTGACCCAGCTGCGCAGGCGCAGGTTCATGGGGTCGGGCACATCGGTCGCATCGACGAACCACGGGCCCACGGGCGTGGCGCCGTCGCGGTTCTTCACGCGCAGGTTGGGCCGGTAGAAGTTCTCCAGGTAGTCGCGTATGGCGTAGTCGTTGGCCGTGCAGTAGCCGGCGACCACGCTGTAGGCGTCTTCGCGGCGCACGTTGCGGCAGGTCTTGCCTATGACCACGCCCAGCTCGCACTCGAAGTGCATGTAGGCCACGTCGGCGGGCCGGTACGTGTGGCCGTGGTGGCCGTTCAGCGTGTTCGGGCCCTTGAGGAAGACCAGCGGCTCCTCGGGCGCCTTGTTGAAGGCGATTTCCTTGGCATGGTCCGCATAGTTCAGGCCCAGCGCGAAGACGGTGCCGAACTGCAGCGGCGGCAGCCACTGCACGGCGGTCTCCGCCACCAGGCGGCCATCGGGCAGCTGCACCTGTCTGTGCGGGCCTTCGGTGACCTGCAGGCTCTGTCCTTCGAAGATGACGCGTCCGTGCTTCATGCTGCTGCTCCCTGTTCTGCCACCACCGAATGCGTGAGCCGGCCCAGGCCGGGCACCTCGATGACCACGCGGTCCCCGGGCCGCGCCAGCGGCGCGCCTTCGCCCGGGCCCAGCAGCAGCACGTCGCCGGGCGACAGCGTCATGAATTCGGTCACGTCGGCCAGCAGCCTTGCGGGCGAGCGCACCAGGTCGGCAAAGCCGCGCTGCCAGACCTGTTCACCATTGATGGACACCGTGAGTTCTGCCGCTTGCGCATCGAAGCCTGCGCCGCGCACCGGCGTGCCCAGCGGGCAGAAACCGTCGCGGCAGCGCTGGCGGATGGCGGGGCGGTAGTAGTTCTCGTGCGGCAGCGTGAGGTCGCTGGCGATCAGCCAGCCGGCCACATGGTCCAGGGCCGTTGCTTCGCTGACGCGCGTGGCGCTGCGGCCGATCACCAGGCCGATGCTGGCATCGACGCGGACCTCGCCGGGATCGGCCGGCACGGCCACCGCAGCGCCATCGCGCGCCCAGGTGTTGCGCGGCTTGAGATAGAGCACGGGGGCGCGCGGAGCGGCCTTGTAGGGCGCGCTGTCGAACTGCGGCGACAGGCGCTGCACGGTGGCCTGCTGGTTGAGCAGCGTGCCGTAGACCGTGCCCAGCGCAAGGCCGTCATCCAGGAGAAAGGGCTGAATCTGCATGGTGTGGATTTAGTTAACGTGGTAATTATTGTTTGTGCAACAAGCCCCGTCAACACGGGGGATTCAGGGTTTTCCCAGGCCGCAGCAAAAAGCCCCTGCACGGCGAACCGTGCAGGGGCTTGAAGGGGGTACCGGGTGCGGCCGGTACAGAAGGCGCGCGGGCGTCAGCCGCGTCGGCGGCGCAGTGCGGCCATGCCGCCCAGGGCCAGCGCCAGCAGCGCCTGGGCCAGCGTGGACAGGCCGGGCACGGGGGTGGCCGTGGCGCCGGGCGGCAGGGCCGCAGGCGCGGCCACCGCCACGGGGTCCACGATGACGCCGTTGACGATCAGGTCGCTGTCGCCCGTCTGCCCGTCGGTGATGTCGAAGCTCACCGAGCGGCGGTCGGGTGCGAAGCGGTAGGCCGACGCGGCCAGCTCATACCAGTGCGCCGTGGGCGTGGCGGCCGTGGGGCCGTACTTCCAGAGCGTGGCCTGGGCGGGTGCGGCTTCAGGCAGGTCCATGCGGATGGTGGCCATGGAGCCCGGCGTGCCGCCCATGAGCACGAAGCTCAGGCTGCCGTAGGGCATGCGCAGGCCGCCCGGCAGCGGGCTTTGCGAGGGCGCAGGCTGAAAGCCTGCCGAGTTCGAGGCGAACTGCCACTGGTCTGCACCCACGTTGCCCGTGCCGTTGCTGACACCTGCCGTGTTGCTGCCCGTGCCGATCTGCGTGCCGATGGGCACGGGCTTGCTAAGGGCCAGTACAGCCGGCGCGCTGGCCGTGCCCGAGGCCGGCAGGTTGACCGCATGCACGCGGTAGCTCACGGCGGGGTCCAGGCCGGTGAAGGACAGCGTGGCGGCCGTGCCGGCCGCGGTGCTGACCGTGTTGCTGGCAGGGGCCGGCAGGCCGGCGGCATCCAGGCCGGCCATGACCTGTTCCCAGCTGGGGACGGGGGCGTTGGCGGGCAGGGCCACGGCGCGCAGGCTGCCGCCCACGCTGGGCGTGGCCTGGACCACGGCCGATGTCTGGTCCACGGCCTGGGCGGACAGGGCCACGGTGGACAGGGCGGGTACCGCCAGGCTGTCCAGGCGCGCCTTTTTCCAGGCGGCATAGGGCAGGTCCTTGGCCACGGTGCCATCGCCGTAGAAATCGGCATCGCCGCAGTCGCTGAGGATGTCCACGCTGCCGCCCGCGTCCAGGCTGGCGGGCATGGCGCCTATGCCTTCGGCCGAGCAGGCGGTGTGGGGCGCGGTGATGGCGGCCAGGTCGGCAGCGCGCGGGCGCAGGTTCAGGGCCAGGCCTGCGCTGTTCACGCGGCCGTCCCAGGAATAGAGCTGGAAGTTGCGCGGCGCGGTGCCCGTGGCGCTGGCCGAGGGGCCGGCAATGATCAGGTACTCGCCCGCCGCGTTCTTGCGGATTTCGCGGATGCCGCGGCCGCCCAGGTCCAGGCGAATCGGCTGGCCCATGGTCGCGCTGCCCTTGCTGCCGCCATCGGCCGCAGGCAGGGCCGCGAAGTTGGTCACGGGCACGATCAGCGCATGCGTGCGGCCCGTGGCGTCGTCGGCCGTGACGGCGGGCGCGCCCGGCGCCGGCACCAGCGGCGCGCGAAAGCCCAGCCATGCGGCGCCGTCGTCGGGGCTGGTGGACATGCCTTCGATGGAAAAACCGCTCATCGTCTCGGCCTCGGGCGCCTTGGTGGCGCCGCCGTCCGAGCTGGCCACCAGGCCCAGATAGTTGGCGGCAAGGCCGTCATGCGCGGCCGCGTCCCAGCTGCGCAGGTCCTCGCGCAGCCAGCGGTAGTAGCCACTGGCGGTCAGCGCCGTGGAGGCGCCGGAGCCGGTCACATCCATCGCCGCCAGGCGCCAGCGGTCGGTGCGCGACTTGCCGCTCTTGTTGTTGGAGTGCGAGCCCGCCACGTACACGCGGCTGCCCAGGGCAAAGCTGGCCTCGATGTCCATTTCCTCGTCGCTCTTGCAGCTGTCCAGGCCCGTGAGGCCGGGGGCGGTGCAGGCGGCGGCATCGGCCAGGCCCAGGGCGGTCCTGTCCAGCATCAGCGGCTTGACGGGCAGCCCGCCGGCCGGGCCATAGGCCGAGAAGGAGTTGCCGGCCGGCAGCGCATTGCCCGAGGCATCCTGGGCAGGCGCCTCGTCGTCGCCCACCAGCATGGTGGCGGCATCGATGACGATGGCCGTCGATGCGTCCGAGCGCCCGGCCAGCCAGCGCGGGCTGGTGTTGGCTGCGGTGTTGGCCGAGGCCGCGTACTTGATGGTGCGGCTGACGGAGGCGCCGCCCGCGTTGATCAGCGTGACGGTGATGTCGGCATAGCCCACGCCCGTGGGCGTGATCCTGAGCACGGCGCTGCCGGCCTGGTTGGACGCGGCCAGGCCGGCGTCGGCCACCACGGCCTGGTTGCTCGAACGCGCAGTGACCTGTACGCCGCCAGCGCCCCCCGCATCCTGCACCGTGAAGCCGATGCCTGCCGAGGCCAGCGGGTCGTTGGCGTCGCCGACCACGCCGGAAAACGCGGTCAGTTCGGGCAGCGAGGCCGTCGGCGGGGCCGAGGCCATGAAAGGCACGCTCACTGCAGCCGTGCTCCCGCCGAGGCCGTTGACGGCGCGCACGCGCAGCGTATAGCTGCCGGGCTGCAGGCCTTCCAGCGCCTGGCTGTTGCCCAGGGCCACGGCCGTGGAGGCTACCGATGCAAAGCTGTCCTGCGACAGCTCCACCACGTAGTAGGCGGCGCCCGGCACGGCGTCCCAGGCGGCCGTCACGCGGTTGCCGGCCGGGGTGGCCGCCAGGTTGGAGGGGGCGGCGGGCACGGTCGCCGGCACGGTCTCCAGCGGAGCCCAGGCCACGCCATAGAACACGCCGTCCTGCGGCGCGGCGATGGACTCGGCCGTGCCCGACAGCGTGCCGGCGTAGCCGCCGTGATCGAAGGCGCGGTACAGGCGGCCCGTGGTGTCGGTGGCCATCAGCATCACATTGCCGCCGCCGGTATCGAAGGCGGCCAGGCCGTGGACCTTGGACAGGCCGGCAATGGAGCCTGCGGGCTGCCAGCTGGTGCCGTCCATCGAGAGGCGGAATTTCCGGATGGCGCCGGTATCGTTGTCCGCCACGTAGACGGTGTTCGCCAGGGCGGGGCCGCCATCGAGTTGCAGGAAGGCGATGCCGCGGTAGGTGGAGGGCGTCAGGCCCGCCAGGGGCAGGGCCGTCTGGATGCCCGTGGTCGGCAAATTCGTGCCGATCTGGTTGAGCGAGCCTCCGTTGATGGCGGCGATCAACTGGCCGCCGGCGACCGCCAGGCCCTGGACATTGCTGCTGTTCAGTTGGGAGATGCCCGTGCCGTCGGCAGCCACATGCCAGATGCCATTGTTGGCCGTGGCCGTACCCTTGCCGCTGGCCCAGACGGCGCCGCAGTCGCTGCTGGCTGCTGCGCGGATGGTGTCCTTGCTGAAGGCCGTGGTGCCGAGCGGGCGCAGGCTTTTCACGTCGGAGTCGAACCCCACCACGGCCACGGCGCGCGGGGCCGCCGCTGCAGTGACGCCGTTGGGCTCGGTGCCGCCGGTGGCCACGGCATAGCCGGGAACCACCAGGCACAGGCCATTGTCCGAGCGGTTGAGCAGGCCTTCCGAGCCCTTGCTGCTGGCCGTCAGCGGCGTCGCTCCGCCTGACAGCGGCAGCGATTGCACCAGCGTGCCGTCCACGCGGTACTCATCCAGGAACACGGGCAGCGCGCCTGTGCCCGTGCCCACGCGGTAGGCCACCAGGTTGCCCGGGGTGAAGGGCGCGGACCATGCAGCGCCACACAGGGCCAGGCAGGCCGTTGCAATCGCCTTGTGCCGCCAATCCAAAGTACTCGCGCGCATGCTCACCATCCCCCTGTGTGACAAATCGCGCGACTGTAAGAGGCGGCTGTGACAGCCCGGTGACGGCAGGCCCGCAGGATGGTGGGAAGGCACCATGCAAAAAAAAGACGGCTCCCTCAGGGGAGCCGTCCTTGCCTCATTGCGCCGTGATGCCCGCGCTTTGCTTTTTCTGGTTATGGGCGCTGCGTGTGCACGGGGCAGCGTATCGAGCGGTCGATCAGCGGATCAGCAGCACAGGCACCTGGCTGCCGGCCAGCACCTGGGTGCTGACCGAGCCCATGACCAGGCGGCCCAGCGTGCCGTGGCCATGCGTGCCCATGACCAGCAGGTCGAACTTGCCTTCTTCGGCCGCCTTGATGATGGAGTCGGCAATCGGGCCGACCTTGCTCAGGCGGGCTGCCTGCACGCCGTGCTCGGCCAGGTAGCTGCACACGGGGTCCAGCACCTTGGTCGACTCCTCGGCGTAGTACTCGTCCACCACGTCCTTGCCCAGGGCGGCGCGCGCGCGGGCCGGCAGCTGGGGCTGGACGGTGATGGCGCTGTAGCTGTGGGCCGAACCCAGGATCTCCGGGTGCGAGGTCAGGTAGGCCAGCATCTTCTGGGTGTAGGGGCTGCCATCGACAGCGAGCAGGATGTTCATGAAGGTCCTCCTTGGATATGGCCCGAGACTAAGCCCAAGCCGGGGTGGAGTGCTTGATCCAGGTCAAGCACGGGCCGGTGCCTCTGCCGCCCCTGCGGTCGCATGCACCGGCAACTCGATGGTAGAGCGCGGCGAAAACCCCTCCTGCTCGCCCTTGCGCGCGTAGCCCAGCGGGTTGGCCACCACGCGGCAGCGCCAGGCGCTGCCATCGCCGCGCAGGCCCTCGGCCACATAGTCGCTGGGCGAATGCAGGTGGCCGTGCAGCCACAGACCGGCAAAGGGCAGCAGTTCATCCAGCACGTTGCAAAAGCCGGCCGTGCCCGGCACCAGGCCGTAGCGCGGGTCGGCGCTGCGCAGGCTGGGCGCGAAATGCGTGACGGCCACCGTGGGGCCATCGAAGGGCCTGGCCAGCGCCTGGCGCAGCCATTGCTGGCAGACCAGCGACTGCTCGCGCATGGGCTCGGCCAGGAAGGGCTCGCCGTCGCGCGTGCCGCCGGTCTTTTGCAGGTAGAAATTGGCGGCGCGAAAGGCCTTCTCGCGCAGTTTGAGCAGCCGGGCCAGATCGGTCACGCCTTCATGCATGGACATGGCGTCGTAGTCGCTCCACAGCGTGGTGCCCACGAAGCGCACGCCGTCCAGCACGGCCGTCTCGCGCTCCAGCCAGACCATGCCCATGCGCTCGCAGGTGGCACGCAGGCGGGCGTGGGCGGCGTCGAAGTCCTGCATGTCGTACTCATGGTTGCCCGGCACGAAGATCACGGGGCAGGGCCAGCCCGCGTACTGGGGCAGGGGAGAGAAGCGCTCCAGCCCGAAATCCTGGCCCGGCAGCAGGCTGCCGCTCTGGTAGGAGCCTATGTCGCCGGCCAGCACCAGCACGTCGGCATCGGGTGCGGGCTCGGCGATGAAATGCGGATGGGCCTCGAGGTGCAGGTCGGACAGCAGCTGGATCTTCATGCGGCCAAGTGTAGAACCTGCGCTGGCGCGGGCGCCCCGCAAACGGCGCTCAGGTGTGCGGGAAGGTCGCCTCTGCAGAGCGCGTGAGCGTGCGCAGCAGCCAGTCGTAGGCCTGAGGATGCTGGCCGCGCCGGCGCCACAGCGCGTCCACGTGCACGGGCTGCACGTCGAAGGGCAGCTCGCGCAGCACCAGCTTGTCGGCCATGCCGGTCACGGGCACGAAGTGGCGCGGCAATATGGTCAGCAGGTTGGAGGTCATGACCACGCGCCCGGCCGTGAAGAACTGGTTGACGGTAAGCACCACCTGGCGCGTGCGGCCCAGCGAGGCCAGGGCCTCGTCGATGAAGCCGAAGGAGCGGCCCGAGAAGCTCACCAGCATGTGGCGCGCCGCGCAGTAGTTGTCCAGCGTCAGCGGCACATCGGCCAGCGGATGGCCCTGGCGCATCACGCACAGGTACTCGCCTTCATACAGGCGCCGGCTGTCGAAGGCCACCAGGGCGCCCGACTGCGCGCGCGCCGTCAGGTCGGCCAGCGCGGCGGGGAAGTAGCCCACGGCCATGTCGGCCTCGCCGGCCTCCAGCAGGCTGCGCGGGTCGCGCGTGGTCAGCGGCAGCACGCGGATGCCGATGCCGGGCGCCTCGCGCTCCAGCAGGCTGAACATGGGAGGAATCAGCGTGGCGGCCGTGGCGTCGGCCATGGCCAGCACAAAGGTGGCGGTGGCGGTGGAGGGGTGGAATTCGCCTGGCGTCAGCGTGTCCTGCAGCTGCTGCAGCGCCTCGCGGATCACGGGCCACAGCGCCAGCGCGCGCGGCGTGGGCTCCACGCCCTGGCCCTGGCGCACCAGGAGCTCGTCGCCCAGCGCCTCGCGCAGGCGGCGCAGCGCATTGCTCACGGCCGGCTGGGTGATGGCCAGCTTGTGGGCCGCCCGCGTGAGGCTGCGCTCCGCCATCACCTCGTCGAAGACGCGCAGCAGGTTCAGATCCAGTGTGCGGAAGTTCAGGGCGGACATGGCCGTGGCAGCGAGCGCTGAGTCATCACTGGTGTGAATGCTACAGATTCAAGATATAAATTTGAAGAACTCTAGGGTAAACCCTATAGTTACACCTAGTCGCCCGCCACGCCGTCAAAAGCGGCCATTTAACTGGGTTTATCTGCCATGAGCAACTTCATTTACAACTCCTACTGTGTCGAGCACCCTGGTGTGGTGCATGTCTATCAAGCCGCCGACGACCGCAAGAGCGCCGTCAAGCGTTTCTCCGGCAAGCGCGGCGCCAGCGCCCTGCTGCTCGCTGCCCTGGTGGCCGCGCTGATGGTGGTGGTCAACGAGGTGGCCCACAACTGGACCGACGGCCACATGCTGGGCGCCTGGGTCGTGCTGTGGGTTGCCGCCTTCATGGGCCTGGCCCTGTTCTCCGCCCCCGCCCGCCGCGCCGCCATGATGGCCCGTGCCGGCTACCGCGCCTGGACCGAGAGCCGCCAGCAGGCCGCCGCTGACGAGCGCATCTGGAACGCCGCCCTGCAGGACGCCCGCCTGATGGCCGATCTGGCCCGCGCCATGGATAGGCAAGGTAGCTGATCTCTGCCTGGGGCGCCTTGCGGCGCTCCTCCAAAAAAAGCCGCTGCCCACAAGGCGCGGCTTTTTTGTTGTCTGGGGGCGTCGTTGAAACGCCACAAAAAAGGCCTCGCAGTGCGAGGCTTTTTCCATGGGTCGAGAGCTACTCAGGGATTCATTGTTCTGTGCATCTTCCACAGTCCATGAAACGGGCGCTGCCCCAAGCAAGGGGCACCGAGGAAGGGCCGCCCCGCACCGAGGGTGCCGTCCCCCCCCCCCCGCGAAGCGAGAGGGGGAAGCGGCGTAGCCGCTCAGGGGGAGCTTTATGTCCCCAGGCGCTTTTCCAGTTCGGCCTTGGTCACCAGCAGCTCCTGGGGCAGCTTGTGGGCCAGCTTGTCGAAGTGCTCGGTGTGCAGCTGCATTTCCTCGGCCCAGGCGGCCTTGTCGATGCTGGTCACGCTGGCGAACTGGTCGGCGGAGAAGTCCAGGCCGGTCCAGTTGATCTCGGCGTACTGGGGCGCAATGCCGAAGGCGGTCTGCTCGCCCTGTGCCTGGCCTTCGAGGCGGTCGATCATCCACTTGAGCACGCGCATGTTCTCGCCGTAGCCGGGCCAGACGAACTTGCCGTCGGCATTCTTGCGGAACCAGTTGGTGGTGAAGATCTTGGGCAGGGCCGCGCCCTGGGCCTGGATCTTGGCGCCCAGCGTGAGCCAGTGCTGGAAGTAGTCGCTCATGTTGTAGCCGGCAAACGGCAGCATGGCGAAGGGGTCGCGGCGCACCACGCCCTGGGCGCCGAAGGCGGCGGCCGTGGTTTCCGAGCCCATGGTGGCGGCCATGTAGACGCCTTCGGTCCAGTTGCGGGCCTCGGTCACCAGCGGCACGGTGGTGGAGCGGCGGCCGCCGAAGATGATGGCGTCGATCTTCACGCCCTTGGGATCGTCCCAGGCTTCGTCCAGCGCGGGGTTGTTGGTCGCGGCCACGGTGAAGCGGGCGTTGGGGTGGGCGGCCTTGGCGCCGGTCTCGCGGGCGATCTGGGGCGTCCAGTCCTTGCCTTGCCAGTCGATCAGGTGATCGGGCAGCTTGCCGGTGTCCTTGTCCATGCCTTCCCACCACACGTCGTTGTCGTCGGTCAGCGCGACGTTCGTGAAGATCACGTTCTTGTCGAGGCTGGCCATGCAGTTGGGATTGGTGTGATAGTTCGTGCCCGGGGCCACGCCGAAATAGCCGGCTTCGGGGTTGATCGCGCGCAGCGAGCCGTCGGCCTGGGGCTTGATCCAGGCGATGTCGTCGCCGATGGTGGTGACCTTCCAGCCTTCGAAGACCTTGGGCGGCACCAGCATGGAGAAGTTGGTCTTGCCGCAGGCGCTGGGGAAGGCCGCAGCCACGTGGTACTTCTTGCCTTCGGGGTTGGTCACGCCCAGGATGAGCATGTGCTCGGCCAGCCAGCCCTGGTCGCGGCCCATGGTGGAGGCGATGCGCAGCGCAAAGCACTTCTTGCCCAGCAGGGCGTTGCCGCCGTAGCCCGAGCCATAGCTCCAGATTTCGCGCGTCTCGGGGTAGTGGACGATGTACTTGGTCTTGTTGCAGGGCCAGCTGGTCTGGTCCTTCTCGCCTTCGGCCAGGGGCGCGCCCACGGTGTGCACGCAGGGCACGAACTCGCCTTCCACGCCGATCACGTCATACACGGCACGGCCCATGCGGGTCATGATCTTCATGTTGACGGCCACATAGGCGCTGTCGGACAGCTCCACGCCCACGTGGGCGATGGGCGAGCCCAGCGGGCCCATGGAGAAAGGCACCACATACATGGTGCGGCCGGCCATGCAGCCGTCGAACAGCGGCTGCAGCGTGGCGCGCATCTCGTTCGGGGCCATCCAGTTGTTGGTCGGGCCTGCGTCTTCCTTGTTGGCCGAGCAGATGTAGGTGCGGTCCTCGACGCGCGCCACATCGGACGGATCGGACCAGGCCAGGTAGCTGCCGGGGCGCTTGACGGGATCGAGCTTCTTGAAGGTGCCGGCATCGACGAGCTGCTGGCACAGCTGCTCGTATTCCTCCTGCGAGCCATCGCACCAATGGATTTTGGCGGGCTTGCACAGTGCGGCCATCTCGGCCACCCAGGCGATCAGGCGGCTGTTCTTGACATAGGCGGGGGCCTGGATGTTCAGGCCTTGCATGACGGGTGCGTTCATCGCGGAGCTTCCTTCAATTGAAAAAACCAGTTTTTCAAAGGGGACGCGCCTGCTGCACCGCGCCAACTTTGAGAAACGGGCTCTCGTTCAGTCGGCGCGCGAAGGAAGCTCTTCTCTGGGCGGCGAAGCGGCGCTGGCGGAAGCTGGCGGCGCACCGGCTGGGGATTCGATTCTAGGGAGCGGTCACGAATTTGTCAGCAAACGAATGGCAAAAACTATGCATTCTATGCATTGAAGTATGCAATATGAACGATGAAATTGCCTGTTGAAAAGGCAAGCAAAAAGCCCCGCAAAGCGGGGCCTGGTGCAGGGGCAGGAGGGCCGGAATCAGGCCATGTTGACGGCAATGAAGGCCAGCAGAAACATCAGCACGGCGCCTGCCAGGGGCAGGATGACAGGCATGTAGGGGACGACGGCCTCGGTGGCGTCTTCGGGGGCCGGCTGCTCGCCGTGGTGCGCTGCGGGATCGTGCGTCATGCAAAAGCTCCTGGCTTGCCAATGGGGATGCCTGATTCTAGGCAGGCCTGTCCCCTGGCGCCTTCGGGGAAAGCCATGACACCGGGCCTGCTAGACGGCATTGACCTGCATGCCTTCGGCCTGAAGGGCGGCTATGACCTCGTCGATATGGGCCTTGTTGCGCGTCTGCAGCACCAGCTCGATTTCCACGCTCTGCGCGGCCAGCATGGTGAAGGCGCGCTGGTGGTGGACTTCCTCGATATTGGCGCCCGCTGCAGCCACTGTGGCCGTGATGCGCGCCAGCACGCCGGGCACGTCGCGCGCGCTGACCTTGATGCGTGCCAGCCGCCCGGAGCGCACCATTCCGCGCCCGATGATGGCCGCCAGCAGCAGCGGATCGATATTGCCGCCCGACAGGATCATTCCCACCTTCTTGCCCGCAAAGCGCTGCGGATGGCGCAGCAGCGCGGCCAGGCCTGCGGCGCCCGCGCCCTCGACCAGGGTCTTCTCGATCTCCAGCAGCATGAGCACGGCCTGCTCGATATCGCCCTCATCGACCAGCAGCATGTCGTCCACCAGGCGTGCCACGACTTCCTGCGTGATCGCGCCGGGCTGGGTGACGGCAATGCCTTCGGCGATGGTCGAGGTGCCCATCGGCAGCTCGGCCTGGCGCACGGCATTGAACATGGACGGAAAGCGCTGGGTCTGCACGCCGATGATTTCGATGTCCGGGTTCAGCCCCTTGGCCGCCGTGGCCACGCCCGCGATCAGGCCGCCGCCGCCAATGGCCACGACCAGCAGGTCCAAATCCGGCTGTTCGGCCAGCATTTCCAGCGCCAGGGTGCCCTGGCCCGCCGCGATCTGCTCGTCGTCATAGGGATGGACAAAGCACAGGCCCTGTTGCTCGGCCAGCGCGTAGGCGTGCTGGCGCGCCTCGGCCAGGGAGTCGCCGTGCAGCACGACCTCGGCGCCGAAGCCGCGCGTGCGCTCCACCTTCACCCCCGGCGTGAAGCGCGGCATGACGATGACGGCACGCACCCCCAGGCGCTGCGCGTGGTAGGCCACGCCCTGGGCATGGTTGCCGGCGCTCATGGCGACCACGCCGCGTGCGCGCTCCTCGGGCGAGAGCTGGGCCAGCTTGTTGAGGGCGCCGCGTTCCTTGAACGAGGCCGTGAACTGCAGGTTCTCGAACTTGAGATACACCTGCGCGCCCGTGATCTGGGACAGCGTGCGCGATTCCACGCAGGGCGTTTCGAGCACGGCGCCGCGCAGGCGGCCGGCGGCGTTCTGGATGTCTTGGAGGCTGAGCATGGCGCATTGTGGCGCACACGCGGGCCTGCGCGCGCCAGGCCATGCAATGGATTCCCCGCAGCCAGCGTGGTGCAGGGGGCTTTCATAAAATAAGAATCATTCTTGTCTGTGGGGCGCGCACCGCTCCGGCTGGCCATGGCTTTCTCCTCTGTCCAAACACCTGCACGCCCTCCGCGCTGGCTGGGGCGGGGCACGCTGCGTGCCTGTGATTTCAGCGGGCCCGACTACCGCATCCTCGATGCCGAGGTCACGGCACAGGATGCGCTGCTGGCCGGGCACCTGCAGGCCTGGCAGGTCCAGCCCGGCCTGTGGCTGCATGGCGTGGAAGCCCGCGACCTGCGCACCATGAGCACGCGTTCGCCGGCCGTGCCGGGCCTGCACATGGTCGTGCTGCTGGAGGGGTGCGTGGACGTGGCCTTCGGCAACCAGGGCCTGCAGCTGCAGGTGGCGCCCGCCAGCGCCGCCGGTGCCCATGTGCAGGCCTGCGGGGCCGTCATCCACACGCGGCCCGGCGACATGTTCATGCGGCAGTGGCGGCGCGGAAAGTTCGAGCGCAAGCTCAGCATCACCGTGCAGCCGCAGTGGTTTGCCGCACAGACCCTGCCCATGGCGCCGCCGCCGCTGCTGCAGCACTGGATGGAGCAGCAATTGCTGGCCATACGGCCCTGGCAGCCCTCGCCGCGCGCCGTGGCGGTGGCCGAGCAGATCATCCAGCTGGCACGCGAGGGCTCGGCGCCCTTGCTGCTGGCCAGCCGCACGCTGGAGCTGGTGCACGAGGCCGTGCAGTCCCTCGAGGCGCCCGAGCCCGATCCGGCGCAGACCGTGCCGGGCGTGCTGGGCGTACGCGAGCACCGGCGCATGGCGCGCCTCAAGGCCCTGCTGGACAGCGGCGGCGACGGCTGCCGCACGCTGGCCGAGATCGCACGCGAAGTGGGCCTGAGCGCCAGTGCGCTGCAGCGCCAGTTCCGCCTGGCCTATGGCTCCAGCATCGACGAGTACCGGCGCGAGCAGCGGCTGGCGCGCGCCTGGGCCGCGCTGGAGCAGACGGGCTGCAGCGTGGCCGAGGTCGCACATGGGGCCGGCTATTCCAGCGCGGCCAACTTTTCCACGGCCTTCAAGCGCCGCTTCGGCATCTCTCCCAAGCTGGTGCGTGCCCGGGTCTGACGCCCGGCGGGCGTCTTTGGCGCGTGGCGCAAACATCGGCAGGCCTGCCGCAAAGCCTGCTTGCGCCAGGCGGTGCTGCAATCTGGCAAAAGAAAGGACATACGCGAATGACACAGCTGCAGGCGCGCACCTCGGTGCACATGGACAGGCCCGACGAAGCCATTGCCGCCATCGTCGGGCACATGCAGGAGCACGACATCACCGTGCGCCGCGAAGGCTCGCGCTGGGTGGCCGACTACGAAGGCGGCCGGGGCCAGCTGTGGCTGGAGGGCCGGCAGGTGCATGCCGAGGTGGCCGCGCCCGGCGTGGAACTGCTGCAGGACATGAAGCTCATGCTGGCCCACCTGCTGCTGGAGGCCACGGGCGCCGCCGACGGCTCCCTGGCCTGGGAGGGTGACGGCGCCGCGCTGCAGCGCCCGCCGGCCTTCCGCGAGCTGCGGGTGCTGGCCGTGCGCGATCTCACGCCGCACATGCGCCGCGTGCGCTTTGCCTGCGACGACATGGCGCGCTATGCGCAGGACACCCACATCCACGTCAAGCTGCTGTTCCCCCAGCCCGGCGTGACCGAGCCCGAATGGCCCACGCTGTCGGCCAGCGGCCTGCTGCGCCTGCCCGAGGGTGACATGCGCCTGGACATGCGCACGTACACCATGCGTGCGATGGGTGTGGATGGCGTGGACAGCGAGGCGGGCGGCGCCAACGGATGGATCGACGTGGACTTCGTGCTGCACGAGGACGCCGGCCCCGGGTCGGCCTGGGCCGCGCGCGCCCAGCCGGGCCAGCGCATCGGCATGACCGGCCCCGGCGGGCGCACGGCCACCCCGGCCGACTGGATGCTGCTGGCCGGCGACGACACCGGCCTGCCGGCCATGCTGCGCATTGCGGCCGCCCTGCCCGCGCACACGCGCGGCCATGTCTTCGCCGAAGTCCAGAGCCCGCAGGACGAGCAGCCCGTGCAGGCGCCCGCAGGCCTGCAATGGCACTGGCTGCACCGCGGCGCTGCCGAGGCCGGCACCACCACGCTGCTGATCGACGCGCTGCGCGCCGTGCGCTGGCCGGATGCGTTGGCCGGTCATCCCGCCAGCCGCTTCGTCTGGGCCGCTGGCGAGTTCGATACCGCCCAGGCCGTGCGCCAGTGGGCGCGCGAGGAGCGCGGGCTGGAAAAGCACGAGCAGCTGGTCGTGGCCTATTGGCGGCGCGGCATGAGCGAGTCGGATTTCAAGGCCGCGAAGTAGGCCGCGAAGCAGGTCGCGAAGCAGGCCACGCAGGGGGCCGGCGCCTCAGGGGGCGCTGCGCTCCTGACGCAGCAGAAACTTCTGCAGCTTGCCTGTGGGCGTGCGCGGCAGGCTGGCCGCAAAGACGAATTCACGCGGGATCTTGTAGCGTGCCAGCCTGTCGGCCAGGAATTGCTGCAGCGCCTCGGTATCGGGCGCGGTCTCGCCGCGCAGCACCACATGGGCGATGACGGTCTCGCCCCATTCGGGGTGGGGCCGGCCCACGACGGCGACGTCGGCGACCTGGGGATGGGCCGAGATCGCATCCTCCACCTCCTTGGAATAAACGTTCTCGCCACCCGTGATGACCATGTCCTTGGTCCGGTCCACGATGAAGAGATAGCCCGCGTCGTCCAGGCGCGCAAGATCGCCCGTGCGGTACCAGCCGCCGGGCGCGAAGGCGGCGGCCGTGGCCTGGGCGTCGTGCAGGTAGCCGTCCATCACGCTGCCGGTGCGCAGCCAGATCTCGCCGGTATCGCCCGGGCCGGCATCCTCGCCGTCGTCGCGCACCACGCGCATGTCCACGCCGGGCAGGGCCACGCGGCCGATGGAGCCTGCCCGCTCCACCTGCTCCTCGGGGTAGAGCGTGGTGCCCGTGGGGCCGGTCTCGGTCATGCCGTAGACCTGGTAGAAGCGGTCGCTGCGGTAGGCCGTGGCCAGCTTGCGCGCCATGTCGGCGCCTATGGGGCCGCCGCCGTAGACCCAGGCTCGCACGCTGCTCAGGTCGTAGCGGGCAAAGTCGGGCAGCATCTGCAGCGGCGCGAAGTAGGAGACGGGGGCGCCGAAGTACAGCGTCACGCCCTCGTCCTGCACGGCCTGCAGGAAATGCTGCGGGTGGTACTCGCGCAGCAGCACCACGGTGCCGCCCATGTACAGCGTGCCGCCAAACCAGTTGTTGAGCGGCGAGGAATGCCAGATGGGCATGGCCATCAGCGTGCGTTCCTCGCGCGTGATGGACAGGCCCAGCGCGGCCGTGATCGCCGCCAGCGTGACGGCGCGGTGGCTCAGCAGGCAGCCCTTGGGCCGGCCCGTGGTGCCGGAGGTGTAGAGCACCTGGGCGATGTCGCCATCGGCGGGCCCCGCGCCTTCCAGGGGCCTGGCGGCCGCCACCAGCGTGTCCCAGTCCTGGACACCCGGGACGGCCTCTTGCGCCTCGGTCACAAGTCGGGCGCAGGGGTGTGGCGCAGCGGCGACCACGGGCGCGAGTGCGGCGTCAAATACCAGGGCCTTGCACTGCGCGTGGCCGAGGATGTACTGCAGCTCGGGTGCCTGCAGCTTGTGGTTGACGGGCACCAGCGCGGCGCCCAGGCGCCAGGCGCCGAGCAGGGCTTCGACAAACCCCGGCGTGTTCAGGCACATCAGGGCCACGGTGTCGCCCCGGCCCACGCCCTGGGCCTGGAGGACGGCGGCAGCGCGCTGCGAGCGCCGCTGCATGTCGGCATAGCTGATGGAGGCGCCGCGGTCGCGCAGAAAGGCCTTGGCAGGCGTCTTGCGCACGGCGCTGTCGAAGGCGTCGAGCAGGTTCATGTCTTGTCTCCTTGTGCTTTGTTGTGTGGCGCGCCGGCCACCGCTTCAGGCGGGCAGCGCACGCTGCAGGATGGCGGCAATGTCCAGGCCTGCGGGATCGAAGGCGCCCGCCACCATGGCGCCCTGCTGCGCGCCCAGGCGCGTGGCGATGAAGCCGTCGGCCATGGCGGGCGGCGCATGGCGGCGCAGCAGGCAGGCCTGGGCCAGCAGCACCAGGTCCTGCACCAGGCGGCGTGCCTGGGCCTCGAGCTGGTCAGGCGGGCCGGACAGGCGCCGGGCCAGCGACTGCGCCTGCTGCAGCAGCGCGGGCTCGCCCGCCGCCGTGTCGATCAGGTCCTGCAGCAGCAGCTGCGCGCCGTCGGGCTCGCGCGAGATGGCGCGCAGCACGTCCAGGCACATGACGTTGCCCGAGCCTTCCCAGATCGAGTTCACGGGCGCCTCGCGGAACAGGCGCGCCATCACGCCCGTGTCCACATAGCCGTTGCCGCCCAGCACCTCCATGGCCTCGCCCGTCAGCTCCACGCCGCGCTTGCAGACCCAGAACTTGGCCGCCGGCGTCATGATGCGCTTCCAGGCGCGCTCCAGTGGATCGCCCTCGTCGCCTCCACGCTCATAGGCCTGGGCCAGGCGCATGGCGATCTGCAGCGCGGCCTCGCTTTCCAGCGCCAGGTCGGCCAGTACGGTGCGCATCAGCGGCTGCTCGGCCAGCCGCTTGCCGAAGACGCTGCGCCGGCGCGCATAGGCCAGGGCCTGCACCGTGGCCGAGCGCAGGATGGCGGCGCTGCCCAGCACGCAGTTCAGGCGGGTGTAGGTGGCCATCTCGATGATGGTGGGAATGCCCCGGCCTTCCTCGCCCATCAGGATGCCCCAGGCGTCCTCGAACTCCACTTCGCTGCTGGAGTTGCTGCGGTTGCCCACCTTGTCCTTCAGGCGCTGCACGCGCACCGCATTCTTTGTGCCGTCGGGGCGCCAGCGCGGTACGTAGAAGCAGGCCTGCCCACCGCCTTCCCCCATGCGCGCCACCACCAGGTGGGCATCGCACATGGGGGCCGAGAAGAACCACTTGTGGCCGCGCAGCAGGTACTCGCCGCCGCGCCCGCCGGCGTGCACCGGCATGGCCACCGTGGTGTTGGCGCGCACGTCGGAGCCGCCCTGCTTCTCGGTCATGCCCATGCCCAGCCACATCGATGCCTTGTCGGCCACGGGCAGGTCACGCGGATCGTATTCGTGGCTGAACAGCTTGCCCTGCAGCTGCTGCCACAGCGCCGGTTCCTTTTGCAGCAGCGGGATGGCGGCCGTGGTCATGGTGGCCGGGCACAGCGTGCCCTGTTCGACCTGGCCGTGCAGGTAAAAACCTGCGGCCCAGGCGCTCCAGCGGCCCGCGCTGCTGTCCTCGAAGGGCAGGGAGATCAGCCCCTGCTGCCGGTATAGTCCCAGCAGCGTGTGCCAGCTCGGGTGGAACTCCACGGCGTCGATGATGCGGCCGCGTGCGTCGAAGCGGTGCAGCTCGGGCGTGTGGCGGTTGGCCTGCTCGGCCAGCTCCCAGGTGGCGCGCTCGCCCAGCTGCTGCGCATAGCGCGACAGCGAAGGGATGTGGCGCGCAGCGCCGCTGCGCTGCAGGGCCTCGGCCAGGGCAGGGTCGGCCTCCAGCAGGTTGAAGTCGGTGAGTTCGTCGACCTGGTTCAGGACGTCGTGCGTGTTCCAGGTGTGCCCTGTCTGCAAAGTCTGGCCGGTGCTCATGCGTGTCTCCGTGATCGTGGGTCTCAACGCAAAAGTCTAGGAAAAATGCCCAGC
Source organism: Delftia sp. CH05 (assembly GCF_009827015.1). Lineage (NCBI taxonomy): Bacteria > Pseudomonadati > Pseudomonadota > Betaproteobacteria > Burkholderiales > Comamonadaceae > Delftia > Delftia sp. CH05. The sequence goes on from NZ_WUMG01000001.1 coordinate 200,897, forward strand.
AAAGGTGTTCGGGTTTCAAGGCAGCAGCCGCAGCCGCCCAAAGTGCGGCGCCGCCCCCTGCAATCGCGCGCGCAGGCCACCTCGCAGGCGCTGCAGGACGCCTTTGTTCGGCTTGTGATCGAGCAGGGCTACGAGCGCACCACGGTGCGCGAGGTGGCGGCCGTGGCCGGCGTGGGCCTGGGCACCTTCTACGAATACTTCGGCAACATGGACACGCTGGCGGCCATGTGCATCCACCGGCAGGTGCAGGCCCTGCATGCCCAGGGACTGCAGACGCTGCAGGGATGCGCCGGCATGGCGCCGGCCACGCGCGTGGACCGGCTGCTGGACACCTTGGTGGACGGCATTGCGCGCGAGGCGCCGATGTGGGCTGCGCTGTTCATGCTCGAGCGTAAGGTGTCCGCGCCCGAGCCCTTCCGGCGCCACTACCAGGCCTATGTGCAGCTGTGGGCCATGGCGCTGCAGGACTGCGATCCGCCGCTGCCCGAGCCGGCCCAGCCCCTGGCGCGGCTGCTGCACACGATGACCTATGGCTGGGTTTCGCAGTCGCTGCTGGCGCTGGGGCCGCAGCAGACGCCGCAGCAACTGCGCGAGCCGCTGGGCTGGGCCATTCATGCGCTGCTGCGCAAGGCGCAGGCTGCGTAGTCCCTCAGGGCCCAGGGGCCCGAGACTCAGATGCGCGGAAAGCGCAGCGTGAAGCGGGCGCCGCCCCGCTCGGAATCGTCGGCCTCCACGCTGCCGCCCTGGGACAGGGTCAGCGCCTTGACGATGGACAGGCCCAGGCCAGAACCCTCGCGGCGGCGCTTGCCGGGCACCTGGGCAAAGCGCTGGAAGGGATGGGCGCGCAGCTCGCTGGGCAGGCCGGGGCCTGCATCGCTGATGCGCAGCACGGTCCAGGCGCGGCCTTCGATATCGGACTCCACCGTGAGCGCCACGCCCAGCCAGGCGCCGCTGGCCGCATGGCGCATGGCGTTGCTGACCAGGTTGGAGAGGATCTGGCGCATGCGGTCGGCATCGGCGCGGATGTCGGTCATGCCTTCGTCGGTGGGGCCGGGCAGGGACAGGTCCAGCTGCATGCCGTGCTGCTGCAGCTGGGGGTGGAGCTGGTCCAGCGTCTCGGCCACCAGCAGGGTCAGGTCCATGCGCTGCTTTTGCAGCGAGAGCTGGCCTGCATCGGCCATGGACAGCGTGTGCAGGTCGTCCACCAGCCGGCCCAGGTGCTCGACCTGGGACAGCAGGGTGTTCAATTCGGTGTCGTCCGCCGCGATGACGCCATCGCAGATGGCATGCAGTCGCGCCTGCAGCACCGTCAGCGGCGTGCGCAGCTCATGCGAGATCGAGGCCGCCGTGGCGCGGCGCTCGGTCTCCAGCGTCTCCAGCGAATCGATCATGCGGTTGAAGGCCACCACCATCTCGGCCATCTCGCCGTGAGCCTTGCCGGGCAGGGCGCGCGCGCTGAAGTCGCCCAGCTCCACGCGCTTGGCCACCTCGACCATGGACGCCAGGGGCCGCGTCACCAGGCGAGACACCCAAAAGCCCACGGCCAGTCCGAAGGGCAGGCACACCAGCAGGCCGATGACCAGCGACCATTTCTCGCCGAACAGCAGATCGCCCGTCCAGTACTGGCCATAGATCTGCATGGCGCGCGGGCTGTCCTCCAGCGACTGGGCGTTGAGTTCGTCCAGCTCGATCTGCACGGCCGGCGGCAGGCTGTTGTAGAAGTCGCGGTACTGGATCTCGGAGAACACCAGCACGCCGATGGCCAGCAGGGCGATGGTGCTGAGCACGGTGGCCGTGATCCACAGGCCGAAGCGCACCCAGATGCGGTTGGGCCTCAGTCCCAGGGCCATAGCCGGTAGCCGATGCCACGCACGGTTTCGATCAGGCCTTCCTGGCCGGCCAGCTGCAGCTTGCGGCGCAGCTTGGACAGGTGCGAGTCGATGACGCGCTCCAGCGCATCGCTCTCGGGCAGGCAGTGCTCGATCAGGTGGGAGCGCGAGAAGCAGCGCCGGGGCTGGGCCGCCAGGCAGGCCAGCAGGCGGAACTCGGTCAGCGTCAGGGGCAGCGGCAGGGCGCGGCCCTCGTTGTCGTAGACCACGGCGCTGTGCGCCTCGGTATCGATCTCGATGGGGCCCACGCGGATGGGCGCGGGCGCCGGGTTCTTGCGTGCCTGGGTGCGGCGCAGCACGGCGCGCACGCGGGCCACGACCTCGGGCGGATTGAAGGGCTTGACCACGTAGTCGTCGGCGCCCAGGCGCAGGGCCAGCAGCTTGTCCACATCATCGGCCAGGGCCGTGACCATGATCACGGGCGTCTGGCTGTCATCGCGGATGGCGCGCAGCACGTCGATGCCATCCATGCCGGGCAGGTGGATGTCCAGCAGCACCAGGTCGGGCCGCAGCTGGCGGAACAGCTGCAGCGCCTCCTGCCCGTCCGAGGCCATGCGCGAACGCAGCCCGTCCCGCTCGAGATAGGCCGTCAGGATGCTGGCGATGGCGGGCTCGTCTTCGACGACGAGCACGAGGGGGGTGGTTGCCGTTGGCTGTGCTGTGGAGTTCATGGGAAAGCTGGCAGGGCCAAGCGCACATTATGGTGCGATGCCCTGCGAGCCGTAGCCCTCCATATTGGCTCCACGAAGTCTGCAATCGCGCGCAAGGCTGGCGCTGTTCATTTCCTGCAGTCCCATCAGCGGCTATTGGTAGCTCATCGTGAAGGTCGCCCTGCCATAGGCCACGCCAGGTGTCACGCTGCCGGCTGTCTGCACCAGGCGCGCGCTCAGCGGAATCTTCAGGCTGTTCTGCCCCTGTGCGACCTGGCCCGCATTCCATTGGTTGGCATTGCCCAGGCTGCCGGAGTCGGGGCCGAAGCTCACGGGCACGTTGTTTCTCAGTACCTGTATGCCGACACCCCGGGCCTTGGAGTTTTGGGCCAGCGTCAGCGTGCTCGATCGGTTGGTCGCCTGGGTGGCGTCCGTCAGCGTGATGAAGGCGGTCAGGCGTGTATTGGCTTCGCCTCCCGCGCAGGTCAACTCGATGCTGAAGTCCTTGGCTGCCGTGACGGTCCCGATTCCCTTGAAATCGGCGAACGGGGCGGGGGCCATGGCCACGTCGATCTTGCCCGTGGACACCCGGCAGGTCGGCGGCCTGGGGCGGCTGCTGACGTTGACGGTGATGCCACTCGAAAAGAATACCGTGGCCAGCAAGTCACGGGCATTGCTGGTCCCAGAGTAGATTCGTGCGAAGCTGCCATTCAGGAAACCGCCAGATGTGAGTTCCCCGGTTTTCACGAGCTCGAGGGTCATGTTGTTGCTTGGCAGTGAATGGAATATGCCCTGTTTCAGCATGGACCCGAAATAAGGCGCGGCTCTTTCCCACGTGATTCTCATGCCCAGGTTGGGAATGGAGGTGGAATATATTCCACTGCTTTCCGTTCCAATGCCTTCTATGTAATAAAAATCATTGTCGCAAGAAATGTGGTAGCTGCCGGCCCCGGTATTTTGCAAAGCCATTGTCCTGGAATAGACAACGCTGCCAATCGGATAATTTTCGTTGACGATGGTGGGGGTGTTGGCCGAACCCGGAAACTGGGCATTCCAGCCCTGGGAGGAACAACGGGCCCAGGATGAAATAGGGGCCATGAAGAGAATCAAGAGGAGCGGCATGGCCAATGCATGGCGCAAGATGGCTGTGAAAGGCATGCTGTGGACTCCAGCCAGGAAGATATGGATCAATGTCCTTGGGACAGGCGGCACCGGGCGCGATATCCGGTCAATATACCGACCTGTATGCGGCATTGGAATCGGAGTGTTCTGAAAATAAACTCGGAATCATCCGAGTCCGCGGTAATCTGGCGCGGTCCGCGACTGACTCCCGCCCGGGATGGGCAAGAGAGGCTTGCGCACGGCGCCGCGTTCTCCATGTTTCCTCCATAAAGCCTGCAACCTCGCGCAAGCTTGGCCGCGTCCAATGGCTATCCGGGGACATGGTTCCCTGGCCTCGTTTTCCCGGTCCTCTCCCTCGATCATCCCCTCCCGCCTGTCCATCCCGTGAACCACGCCGCCGCGACGCAACGCCTCTCCAGCCTGTGCCTGGGCGCCGCCCTGGCGCTGGCCGGCTGCTCATCGCCGCCCCCGGCACAGCTCGACGGCTCGGTGCCTGCGCAGTGGACACAGCCCCTGCCCGCCGCCGCGCCGGGTGCACCTGGCTCGGCCGCCGCACCCGACCTGCAGGGCTGGTGGAAGGCCTGGGGCGATGAATCCCTCAACACCCTGGTCGAGGAGGCGCTGGCCGCCAACCTCGATCTGTCCCAGGCCCAGTCGCGCCTGCGCCAGCAGCGGCTGCTGGCGGGCACGGCCGGCGCTGCCTTCCGGCCCGTGTTCACGGCCGGTGCGCGCACGCTGCAGGACATCGCAGCCATCGACTCGTATTTCCACGCCAGCATCGACGTGAGCTGGGACCTGGGCCTGTTCGGCGCCCGCGAGGCCGGCGAGCGCAATGCCGCAGCTGCCGTGCTCGATGCACGGGGCCGCCTGCAGGCAGCGCGCGTGGCCCTGGTGGCCGACGTGGTGCACCGCTACCTGGACATCCGCATGGCCCAGCGCCAGCTGGCCCTGATCGACGAGCAGGCGCAGCTGGATGCGCGTGCCCTGCAACTGGCCCAGGTGCGCCAGCAGCAGCGCCTGGGCACGGCCGAGGCCGTGCGCCAGCTGCAGCTGCAGGCCGGCCAGAGCGCTGCCCTGCGTGCGGGCCTGCGTGAAACCCAGGCCCGCAGCGCCCACATGCTGGCCGCACTGCTGGGCCGCACGCGGCCCGATGCGCAATGGCTGCAGGCCGATGCGACAGCGCCGCTGCCTGGCCCGCAGGCGCTGGGCGTGGCGGTCCTTCCGGCCGACCTGCTGCGCACGCGCCCCGACATCCAGGTGGCGCAGGCCGGCGTGGAACGCGCCGCAGCCGAGCAGGGCATTGCGCAAGCGGCGCTGTACCCGCGCTTCGTGATCGGCGGCTCGCTGCTGTATTCGTTCAACATCACCCAGAACCTGCGCACCACGCAGGACAACGCGCCCACCTTCGGGCCGCAGATCGACATTCCCCTGTTCGACTGGGGCCGCCGCCGCTCGCAGGCCGATGCCAGCGAGCTGGCGCTGCAGGCTGCCATCCAGGGCTACCGCCAGAGCGTGCTGGACGGCGTGGCCGAGGTCGAATCCGCCCTGGCCGCCATCGGTGCCCAGCGCCAGCGCATTGCCGCGCTGCAGGACTCGCAGCAGGTGCTGGCCGAGCGCGAACGCGTGCAGCACCAGCGCCAGAAGCTGGGCCTGGACAGCGAGTTCGGTGGTCTGGCGTCCCGGCGCGCCGCATTGCAGGCGCGCAGCGAGCAGACCACCGCCCTGGCCGCCCATGCCCTGGCCTATGTGGCGCTGTACAAGGCCCTGGGCGGCGCGCCGCTGCCTGCCGAGGACAGGCCGGAGGACGATTCCGGCAACGGCCCTGCGCCCGTGGCTCAGGGGGCATCCTCATGATCGCGCTGGCGCGCAAGACGCTGGTGCACGAGTGGCGCCGGTTCATTCCCTCCGTCTTCGCGGTGGGCTTCTCCGGCGTGCTGCTGGCCATGCAGGCCGCGCTGGTGCTGGGCATCTTCGGATCGGCCGCGCTGTATGTGACGGCGTCCTCGGCCGATCTGTGGATCGGCTACCCGGGCACGCAGAGCGTGAATTTCGGCCGCACCATCGGCCGCGACGTGGACATGCGCCTGCGCATGGACCCGGACATCACTGCCGTCGAGCCCTACGTCTGGGTCGATGGCGACTGGCGCTCCAGCACGCCGGCCGGCGGCGCGGCCAGCGAACACGGCGGCGGCGTGTCGGTCTACCTGTCCGGCATTGCCACCGATGATGCCTCCATGCTGTTTTCCCGCGTGCTCCAGCCCTGGCAGCGGCAGCGCCTGCGCGAACCCGGCGCCGTGATCGTGGACCGGGCCGACCTGCAGACGCTGGGCGCCAGCGAGGGCGGCGTGGCCTGGGTCAACAACCACCGCGTGCAGGTGGTGGCCGCCGTGGACGGGCTGCGCGGCCTGGGCGGCGTGAACGTGCTGGCCTCGCTGGCCACGGCGCGCGAGATTGCCGGTGACCCGGGCCAGGGCAGCACCTACTTCGTGGCGCGCGTGCGCCCCGGCGCCTCGGCCAAGGCCGTCCAGCAGCGCCTGAACCAGTCCACGCCCAGCTTCGGCCCCTACGAGGCATGGACAGCCAAGGAATTCGCGCGGCGCTCGCAGCGCTACTGGATGTTCGACACGGGCGCCGGCGCGGGCGTGCTGTTCATGGCCGTCATCGTCTGCCTGGTGGGCTCGGTGGTCACCAGCCAGTCGCTCAAGGCCGTGGTGGCTGCCTCGTCGCGCGAGTACGCCGTGCTCAACGCGCTGGGCGTGAGCCGCGCGGCCCTGGGCCGCGTGGTGGTGGAGCAGGCCTGCTGGATCGGCGGCCTGGGCTTCGTGATGGCCGCGCTGGCCAGCGCCGTGCTGCTGGCCGTGGCCACGGCCTACCGCGTGCCCGTGGCGCTGAACGCATCGGCCGTGCTGGCCTGTGCCGTGCTGGTGGCCGTGCTGTCCCTGCTGTCGGGCCTGGGCGCCATGCGCAGCCTGCTGCGCGCCGACCCGGCCACGCTGCTGCGCTGAAGACTTCCAGACACCATGAACGTGATGAATGCCTCTTCCCCCGCGCCCACGGCGGTGCCCCGCACGGCGCCCAGCCTGGAAGCCGTGCGGCTGTGCAAGTCCTTCCTGTCGGGCATGGTCAGCGTGCAGGTGCTGCAGGGCCTGTCGGTATCGCTGTACGCGGGCGAACTGAGCCTGATCTCTGGCCCTTCGGGCTGCGGCAAGAGCACCCTTCTGTCGCTGATGTCGGGCCTGCAGGCGCCGGACAGCGGCTACGCCATGGCGCTGGGCGAGGACCTGGGCAAGCTGGGCACGCGGGCGCTGGAGAAGTTTCGCCTGCGCCACACGGGCTTCGTCTTCCAGGGCTTCAACCTGTTCCCGGCACTGACGGCCATCGAGCAGGTGCAGCTGCCCCTGGGCTACATGGGCCTGCGCAGCGACGAGGCCCTGCGCCGCGCGCAGCAGGCGCTGGACGAGGTCGGCCTGTCCCACCGCGCCCACATGCGCCCGGCCGAACTGTCGGGCGGCGAAAAGCAGCGCGTGGCCATTGCGCGCGCCATGGCCAAGGCGCCGCAGCTGCTGTTCGCCGACGAACCCACGAGTGCGCTGGATGCCGAAAGCGGCCAGCGCGTCATCGACATCCTGCACCGCGCGGCGCGCAACCATGGCACGACCGTGCTGTGCGTGAGCCATGACCCGCGCCTGGTGCGCCATGCCGACCGCGTGCTCGGCATGGAGGACGGCGCCATCCGCAGCGACTGGCGCCAGACCTCCCCGTTGAAGGAAAAACAATGAAGCACCCCCTGAGCGGCCTTGCCGCTTCCACTGCCGGACTGGCTGCGGCGCTGGCCGCCGCCGCGCTGCTGGCGGGCTGCGGTCCTTCGCACGATGCGCCCGCCAATGCGGGCCAGGACAGCTCCAGGGCGCAGCAAAGCGGCCCGGCGGCAGTGGCCGTGGCGCGCGGCAAGATCGAGGTGGAAGGCGGGCTGCTGGACCTGTCGCCCGCCGTGGCCGGCGTGGTGCAGCAGCTGTCCGTCAAGGAAGGACAGTCCGTGCAGCGCGGCCAGCTGCTGCTGAGGCTGGCCGACGAGACGGGCCAGGCCGACCTGGCCGTGGCCGAGTCCGAGGCCCAGCTGGCCAGGGCCCGCCAGAAGGCACGCGCCGCGCGCCTGCCCCAGCTCAAGCAGACCCTGGCGCGCTGGCAGGCAGCGGCCCGCGAGGGCGCGGCCGACGCGCAGAACGTGGACGAGGCCGCGCAGGCACTGCGCGATGCCCAGGCCGAGATCGACGTGGCCGCGGCCGAGGCCCAGGTGGCGCAGCGCAAGCTCGAACAATTGCGCGCCCAGCACAAGCGCCAGGAACTGCGCGCGCCCGAGGCCGGCACCGTGGTGCGCCTGGCCACCCACGCGGGCAGCCAGGCCGTGCCCGGCACGCCGGCCGTGGTGCTGCTGCCGCAGCGCCCGCTGCAGGTGCGCGCCGAAATCAACGAAAGCTTCGCCGCCGCCGTGCGCGAAGGCATGCGGGCCACGGTGACGCTGGATGCCGATGGCTCCGCACAGCAGCAGCTGCCCTCGGCACGCGTGCTGCGCATCAGCCCCGTCTATGGCACGGCGCGGCTGCAGGACGACCAGCAGCGCGGGCCGGTGCGTGTCATCGAATGTGTGCTGGTCTTCGAACAAGCTCCCGCCGCCGCCGTGCGCGTGGGCCAAAACGTAAGGGTGCAGTTCCATGAATAAGCGCATTCCCCTGTATCTGGACACCGCCGCGCCCGGCTGGATGGTGCAAAGCGATTTCGACGGCACGATCAGCCTGCTGGACGTGACCGACACCCTGCTCAACCGCTTCGGCAAGCCCGGCTGGCAGGAGCTGGAAGACGCCTGGGAGCGCGGCGAGATCGGCTCGCGCGAATGCATGAAGGGCCAGGTCGCGCTGCTGGACATGGACGAGGCCGAGCTGCGCGCCCATCTGGACACCATCGAGATCGATCCCGGCTTCGCCGGCTTCGTGGCGGCCGCCCAGGCCAACGGCATGGTGGTGCAGGTGGTCAGCGACGGCATCGACTACGCCATACGCCATGTGCTGGAGCGCCATGGCCTGGGCCATCTGCAGGTCATCGCCAACCGTCTGGTGCCGACCGGCGAGCGCAGCTGGCGCCTGGACTCGCCCTGGGCCAGTGCGCAGTGCGCGCGCGCCAGCGGCAACTGCAAGTGCGAGCGCCTGGCCGAGCAGCAGGCCCAGCATGGCCGCGTGCTCTATGTGGGCGACAGTACCTCGGACTTCTGCGTCTCGGGCCGGGCCGACTTCGTGCTGGCCAAGTACAAGCTGATCGCCCACTGCGAAAGCCGGGGCATCGCCCATGCGCCCTTCGAGCATTTCGAGCAGGCCACGGCCTTGCTCGACAAGGTCGTCCTGGGCCTGGAGGCGCTGGCATGACATACCACCCCCTGAGTCGCTTCGCGCCTTGCCGTTGCACGGCGCCCCCCAAGGGGGACGACACCTTCGGTGCGGGGCGGCGCGGCCGGCCCAGGCCCTTCCTTGGTGTCTCTGGCTTCAGGGCACGCCATTTTCATGGACAGAGGGCGACGCGCAGCGTCATGGAAAATTGACATGAATTTGAGTGATGGGCTCTCCCTGGTTCAGCGCAGCGAGCCTGCCACGGGGCTGGAAAGCGTCTGCGTGACCGAGCATGAATTCGTCATGCCCGGCACGGGCGCTGCCGCGCGCACCGGCGTGCTGCTGGTGCACGGGCTCACGGGCACGCCGGCCGAGATGCGCCTGCTGGCCAAGGGGCTGAACAAGCAGGGCTTCACCGTCTATGCGGTCCAGCTGGCCGGCCATTGCGGCAGCATGGAAGATCTCGTGGACACGCGCTGGACCGACTGGCTGGCCAGCGTGGAAGGCGGCCTGCAGCGGCTGTCGCAGCATGTGGACCATGTGGTGGTCGGCGGCCTGTCCATGGGCGCCGTGCTCTCGCTGGCCGTGGCCCAGCGTCATCCCGACAAGGTGGACGGCGTCTGCGCCCTGTCCACCACCTTCCGCTACGACGGCTGGAGCATCCCCTTCTACACGCGCCTGGCCTTTTTGCTGCCGCTGTTCCGCGCGCTGGGCATTGGCCGCCGCAGCGTGTTCATGGAGCAGCCGCCCTACGGCATCAAGGACGAGGCCCTGCGCGCACGCGTGGTCGAGCAGATGCACTCGGGCGACAGCGCGGCGGCCGGCCTGCCGGGCAATCCCTGGTGGTCCATCATCGAGCTGCGCCGCCTCTCGGCCCATGTGCTGGCGCGCCTGCCCCAGCTGCGCTCGCCCTGCCTGGTCATCCATGCGCGCAACGACGACATCTCGTCGGTGGCCAACGCCCACGACATCGTGCACGGCGCCAGCCAGGCCCATGTCGAGCTGGTGCTGCTGGACAACAGCTACCACATGGTCACCATCGACCGCGACCGCCGCACCGTGATCGCGCGCACCACCGAGTTCGTGGCGCGCATCGCCAGCGGTGCCGCCCCCCGCGAAGGCCGGGCTGTGGAGGCTGCGCCGCATGGGCAGTGATCTCTCGCCGCTGGTCATCACGCTGTGGGTGCTGAACGTGCTGGTGGACAGCGGCGGCCAGCTGGCCTTCAAGGCCGCCGCCAGCCAGCCCGGTGACCTCGACGGCCTGGCACGCTGGCGCTTCATGGCCTCCAGGCCCTGGCTGTGGCTGGGCGTGGGCTGCTATGTGGCCGAGTTCGTGCTGTGGCTGGCCTTTCTTTCGCTGGTGCCGCTGTCCGAGGGCGTGCTGCTGGGCTCCATCAACATCGTGGCCATCATGATCGCGGGCCGGCTGCTGTTTGCCGAGAAGCTGGCACCCATGCGCGTGGCAGGCATCGTTCTGGTGTCCATCGGCGTCGCCATCGTGGGCCTGCATTGAAATGAAGCGCTTTTATTTCATCGGCTTTCTGGTGCTCATGGCCTTCGACACGCTGGCCCAGCTGAGCTTCAAGCAGGCCGGCAATGCGGCGCTGCCGCTGGAGTTCTCGGTGGACTGGCTGGCGCGCGTGTTCGGCCAGCCCTGGATCTATGGCGCCTTCGTGGGCTACATCGGCGCCTTTTTCTCGTGGATGACCTTGCTCAAGCGCGCGCCCATCGGCCCGGCCTTTGCGGCATCGCACCTGGAGATTCTTTCCGTGCTGGCGCTGTCGTACTGGCTGTTCGACGAGCGCATAGGCATGCCCCAGATCATCGGCTGCCTGTTCATCGTGGCCGGCATCGCCTGCCTGGCCGTCAGCGAGACGCAGGAGGCCGAGGGGCCCGGCGCAGACGATGACACGCCGGGCCATGCGGGCGGCAACCCGGGCGCGGGTTCGGCCAGCGCGGGTGCCGCGCATCTGGCGGCCTCGGCCGAGCACGGCACGCACCGTGGCTGAACGCATGCTGCCGCCCACGGCGGGCCTGCCACTGCGCGCGGCCGACCTGCTGCCCTGGGGCGACGCGGACCTGGCGACGGCGCTGGCGCAGTGGCTGGGCGTGCCCGCCGTGCAGCTCGAATGCTCTGGCACCTCGGCGCTGATGGTGGCGCTGCAGACGCTGCGCCGCCTGGCGCCGGGCCGCAGCGAAGTCATCGCCCCCGCCTATACCTGCCCGCTGGTGGCCCTGGCCGTGGCGCACTGCGGCCTGCAGCTGCGCCTGTGCGATCTGCATGCCGACACGCTGGACATGGACCCCGCGCGCCTGCGCGCCCTGTGCAGCGAACGCACGCTGGCCGTGCTGCCCACGCATCTGTGCGGCCGCGTGGCCGACGTGGACACGGCCCTGGACTGCGCGCGCGCCGTGGGTGCCTGGGTGGTGGAGGACGCTGCCCAGGCCCTGGGCGCGCGCCTGCGCGGCGAGCCCGTGGGCTGGCAGGGCAATGTGGGCTTCTACAGCCTGGCCGTGGGCAAGGGCCTGACCACCTTCGAGGGCGGCGTGCTGCTGGCGCGCGACCCCGCGCTGCGCGAGGCACTGCGCGAGACACATGCAGCCAGCGTGCGCCAGGACCGGGGCTGGGAGTTGCGCCGCAGCCTGGAGCTGCTGGGCTATGCGGCGCTGTACCGCCCCGCCGGGCTGGACCTGGCCTATGGCCGCCCCCTGCGCGATGCGCTGTCGCGCAGCGACTGGGTGCAGGCCGCCGGCGATGATTTCGACGACGCCATTGCCCGCCATGAACTGGGCACCTGGCGCCGCCGCGTGGGCCGGCGCGCACTGGCGCGGCTGGCGGACTTCCAGCAGCAACTGCAGCGCCAGGCGCGTGAGCGCGGCGCCTGGCTGTCGGCCATCGATGGCATCGAGGTGGTGGGCGACACCGTGCCGGGTGCGCAAGGCGTCTGGCCCGTGCTGCTGCTGCGCCTGCGCGATGCCGCCACGCGCGATGCGCTGCTGCGCGCGCAATGGGGGCGGGGCTGGGGTTTGTCGCTGCCCTTCGTCCATGTGCTGCCCGACTATGGCCGCTACGACCATGTGCTGGGCCTGGCACGCCAGGACGTGGTGGACCAGGGGCGCGACTGGGCGCAGCGCCTGGTGGCGGTGGGCAACAGCCTGTGGTTCGACGACGCGCGCTTTGGCGATCTGGTCCAGGTGCTGGAAAGCGCCATGAAGCAGGCCGCCGCCTGACCTCGCAGCACCGGTCGCCGCAGCTCCGGTGGGGCCTCAGCCGGCCTGCTGCAGACGCTCCACCAGGCGCTCGTTGAACGCATGCTGGCCCAGTTGCCAGGTGGCCAGCGTCTGCGCGCCGATCTGCGTGTCCTGGCCGTCACCCGCGCTCATCCAGCGCTTCCACCAGGTCGCGTAGCGCCAGGAAGACACATCGCCCGTGATGTCGCTGCCCACGATCTGGCCGGACAGCGCGCCAATGATGTCCATGGCTTCGTTCTCCAGCATGCGGCCCTGGTCCCAGTTGGTGCGCACCACCTCGGGCGCGAACACGTCCTTGTCGATGCTCAGGTAGGTGGGCTGGGCCTGCTCGCGCAGCATGCGCGCCAGCGTGCGCGACAGCTCGGCCACGCTGGCAAAGCTGCGAAAGGCCGAGTCCACGCCCAGGCGGCGCGCCCAGCCCGTGTCCACGCCCGCGCTCCAGTAGCTCAGGCGACCGGCGCGCAGCGGCGTGAGGTAGTTCTCCCAGGCGTGTGCGCGGCCGATGTCGCCGGAAGTGATGCCGGCCACGTGCACATGCGAGATGGCCGGATGCAGGGCCACGCGGCGCACCCAGGAGCCGCAGTGCACGCCCCAGGGAAAGCGCATGTTGTCGGGGTGGTTGTCCAGCACGACCACGCGCAGCGGCCGGCCTGAGGACAGGGCCCGCGCCGCGATGCAGCGCTCGATCAGCGGCCAGCTCAGATGGTGGAAGTCGCCGCTGCCCATGAGGGCCGTGCCATGCGCGGCGGGCAGCTGCGCATCGAGCGCCGCGCGGAACCGCGCGAAGCGCCGCAGGCCGCAACCGAAGCGCACCTGCTCCTGCCAGTGCTGCAGCGGCAGGCGCAGCTCGCCGGGCAAGGATCCCACCGAGCCATCCACATCCAGCACGACCGGCTGGGCATTCAGTTCTGTTCGCTCCATTGGCGATCGCTTTCGAAGTGGCCGGCAAAGCGCCGGCCCAGTGCGCGCAGCAGCGGGTTGCGTATGAAGACCGCATGCTGCGTGAAGGTGAAGCTGGCGCCCAGCTGGGCCTTGACCTCGGGATCGGTCCAGCCGGCCACGTAGTGGCTCAGGCCGCGTTCGATGGCGTATTCGAGGTTGACCATCCAGCTCACGAAGTAGAGGTTGGCCTCGCGTGCGGCCGGGTAGGACAGGCCGATGTACTTGTCGACCAGCTTGCCGCCGTGCTCGAAGCACAGGTTCCAGCCCAGCAGCGCACCGGGCGCGCCGTCGTCTTGCAGCGCGCGGTACTCGAAGACGAGGCCGCCGTTGCCTGCATCGCGCAGCACGGCCGCGAAGAAATCGCGCGTGAGTTTGTCGAAGTGGATCTCGCTTTGCGCATACACCGCATCGAACAGCGCGTAGTAGGCATCGACGCAGGCGTCATCGGCAAAGGCCGCGCCCGTGGGAATGCGCTGCACCTGCAGCTGCGCGCGGCTTTTGAGCTTGCGGCGCAGGTTCTGGCGGCGGCTCCTGGACAGGCGCGCAAGGTACTCGTCCAGGCTGGAGAAGTCGATGGGCACATGGGCCAGGGCCTGGCCTTCGACCAGGATGAAGCCCGCATCGGCCAGGGCCTGCGCCAGCGCCCGTGCATGGGCGTTGTCGGCGTCCGGCAGCAGCGGGGAATCCTGGGGCAGGTCCTTGACGATGGTCAGCATGCGCCGGCCTGCGCGCGCACGCAGCGCGGCAGCCTGCTGGGCGGCAGGGATGCCCATGGGCAGCACGGCGTACTCGCTGACCGTGGTGCCCACGAAGTCGGTGGACAGGCGCAGCCGGCGCGACAGCCAGCCGCCACCGGGCAACGACAAAAGACGCGCCTTGAGCGCGTCGTCCGCCGTGGTCAGAAGATCGAAGGGCGCCGTGAAGGCCGGCGCCGGCCAGTCCTGCAGCAGTGCGAAGCCCTCGGGAGGATGGGCCGCGAACTGCGCGAGCAGGCCTGGGGGTTCGAGCTGGTTGTGCAGGCGCTCTGCGGGCATCGCGCCTTCAGGCCGCCTTGGCTTTCGTGAGCAACTGGTCCAGCAGGACCATGGCCTCGTCGATCTCGGGGCGCGAGATCATCAGCGAGGGCGCGAAGGTGATCACGTTCTTGTAGTAGCCGCCCACGTCCAGCACCAGGCCGCGTTTCTGGCCCTGGTATTCCAGGCCGCCTTCGAGGCCGATGTCCACCATCTTGTCCAGCAGCGCCTTGTTGGGCGTGAAGCCGTCCTCGGTACAGATCTCGGCGCGCAGCGCCAGGCCCAGGCCGTCCACATCGCCGATTTCCTTGTGGCGCTTTTGCAGCTCCTTGAGGCCTTCGAGGAAGTAGGCGCCCGATTCGCGCACCTGGCGGCCGAAGTCCATCTCGTGGGTCATCTTCATGACTTCCAGGCCCAGGGCCGTGCCCAGCGGGTTGGAGGCGAAGGTGGAGTGGGTCGATCCCGGCGGGAAGATGGTGGGGTTGATCAGTTCCTCGCGCGCCCACAGGCCCGACAGGGCGTTGAGGCCGTTGGTCAGCGCCTTGGCGAAGACCAGCACGTCGGGCTTGACGCCGAAGTTCTCCACCGACCACAGCGTGCCGGTGCGCCAGAAACCCATCTGGATTTCATCGACCACCATCAGCACGCCGTGGTCGTCCAGCACCTTCTTGAGGCCCTTGAAGAAATTGGGCGGCGGCACGACGTAGCCGCCCGTGCCCTGGATGGGCTCCACGTAGAAGGCTGCGTACTCGCACTGGTTGGTCTTGGGGTCCCAGATGGCGTGGTATTCGTTCTCGAACTTGCGCGCGAATTCCCGGACGATGGAGTCCGCGTATTCCTCCGACGTCATGCCCTTGGGGCGGCGGAACGGGTAGGGGAAGGGGATGAACTGCGCGCGGTCGCCGAAGTGGCCGTAGCGGCGGCGGTAGCGGTAGCTGGAGGTGATGCTGGAGGCGCCCAGCGTGCGGCCGTGGTAGCCGCCCTCGAAGGCGAACATCAGGCTCTTGCCACCGCTGGCATTGCGCACGACCTTGAGCGAGTCCTCGATGGCCTGGGCGCCGCCCACGTTGAAGTGCACGCGGCCGGCATGGCCCCACTTGCGCTCCGCATCCTGGGCGATGAACTTGGCCAGCTCGATCTTGGTGGGGTGCAGGTACTGGCTGGCGACCTGGGGCAGGGTCTGCAGCTGCTCGATCATCTTCTGCTCGAGGCGCTTGTTCTTGTAGCCGAAGTTCACGGCCGAATACCACATCTGCAGATCGAGGTAGGGCGTGCCGGCCTCGTCGTACATGTAGCTGCCTTCGCAGCCCGAAAAGATCTTGGGGGGATTGACGTAGTGGACGGTATCCCCGAACGAGCAGTACTTGGCTTCGTCGGCCAGGAGTTGGGCGTTATTGGTCACAGCAAAGGGCTCCAGATATTCAGCCGCCGCAGTGTGAGCGGGCAATCTTGCTGCGCTGTCGAGTCTTTGTGTGGGGTTTGTGGAGGAGGTCCGCGCGGGACCGTGATCTGTCCCTGTGACGTAAATGATACAAAACAAATGATAATCATTATCAATTGGTGGGAGAATCGCGGAAAGCCAGCAGGAAGAAATCACACCCGGGGGGAATCAATGGTCTCGCAAGAGCACTCCGCGAAGAGGTCGGCAGCTAGCCAGCAACCCTCGTTCCCCGATTCCTGCCATGGCTCCATCTTCACGCTCCTGCGCCCCTGTCTCCCTTTTCTGGAACCCCTGCGCTGCGCCGGCCTTGCGGCCCAGCCTGCTGGCCGTGGCCGTGCAGGCCGCCGTGATCGGCCTGGCCACGTCCGGCGCCTGGGCCCAGCCCCGGCCTCAGGCCCTGGACTATGAGGCCCGGCTGATGGCGCAGGCACCCACCAAGGCACTGGCCCAGGTCGACGTGGTCGACACGGCCGAGCCCGCGCAGCGAACCCCGGGCGCCTCCACCACCGTCAGCGGCCCGGCGCTGGAGCAGGCCGGCAGCATGGCCGACGTGGTGCGCTACCAGCCCCTGGTCTCCGCGCCGGGCACGGCCTCGGGCACCAGCCGCAACCGCAGCAGCTTCGACCGCTTGGGCACCACGGGCTACAACATCCGCGGCATCGAGGGCAACCGCATCGGCATGGATGTGGACGGCGTCGAGATGCCCGACGCCACCACGCGCCCCTATGTGAGCCGTGTCGGCGCCAACACCTTCGGCGTGGGCCGCGACTTCATCGATCCGGAAATGTTCTCGGGCGTGGACATCCACTCCGGCACCACCACGGCGCGGCGCGCGGCCGGTGGCATCGGCGGCTCGGTGGGCTTTCGCACCAAGTCCGCCGAGGACTACCTGGTGGGCGGCAAGACCTCCTACCTGGGCAGCAAGATCGGCCACGACACGGCCGACCGCTCCTGGAACGAGAGCTTCACGGCCGCTGGCCGCTCGGGCGATCTCGACGGCCTGATCGCCTACTCGCGCCGCGACGGCCACGAGACGCGCAACCACAGCGCCATCGTCAACAGCTATCCCGACGACTGGAACTCCAACGCGCTGCTGCTCAAGGGCGGCCTGCGCATCAACCCGGCCCACCGCCTGGTGCTGTCGGCCGACCTGTATCGCCGCAAGAACGACACCTCCTTCCATGGCTGGGACACCACCAACACCAGCATCACCGAAAGCTCGCGCCAGAACAGCGACACCAGCCGCAACACGCTGCAGCTGCAGCACCTGTGGACACCGGCCGGCGCCTGGGTGGACCAGCTGGACACGCGGCTGTACTTCCAGAACACGGACACCAACGACGTCACCGACACCACCACGCTGGCCACGGGCGCCAAGGTGCACAACGTCTCGGGCAACGAGACGCGCACCTGGGGTTTCTCGAGCACGGGCGACAAGCGCATCGACCGCCACCGCCTGAGCTTTGGCGTCAATGCATCGACACAGGACACGGAGCGGCCGTGGAACGTTTTCGCTACCGGCACGCCCGTTATGAAGCCCCAGCCCGACACCACCACCCGCCGCTACGGCGCCTTCCTGCAGGACGAGATCAGCTTCCAGGCCGGCGGCCGCCGCCTGGCGCTGATTCCCGCGCTGCGCGTGGACCGCGTGGAGATCAAGACACGCGACTTGGACAACTTCGTCTCGGGCGTGCTCACGGCCGCCGATGTGGAAAAGATTTACGGCGGCACGCGCGGCAACACCATCCTCAGCCCCAGCCTGGCCCTGGTCTATGACCTCACGCCCACGTTCAGCGCCTATGCCCAGTTCAAGCGCAGCGGGCGCGCGCCCTCGGCCGGCGAGATCTTCGGCTCGTGGAACATGGCCAGCAACTACAACGCGGCAGGCCAGTACGCCCTGGTGGGCAACCCCAACCTGAAGGAGGAAAGCAGCAATGCCTTCGACTTCGGCCTCAAGGGTTCGCCTACGCCGGGCGTGACCTTCAACAGCTCGGTCTTCTATACCAGGTACTCCGACTTCATCGCCTACACGCGCTACCTGCGCGCGGGCCGTCCCGACCTGTTCGTCAACGTGCCCGCCCACATCGGCACCATCTACCAGGCCGAGAACCGCGACAGCGCAAAGATCTACGGCTTCGAGGCCAGCGCGCGCCTGGACCACGGCCAGTGGATGCCCGCCGCCAGGGGCCTGTACTCCACCTGGGCGCTGGGCATCAGCCGCGGCACCTCCAAGTCCTACTACGCAGGCGACAAGGATGTGCCGCTGGACAGCGTGCTGCCGCGCAAGGCCATCGTCGGCGTGGGCTATGACGCACCGGCCCGGCAATGGGGCCTGAACCTGACCGGCACCTTCGTCGCGGGCAAGCAGGCCGTGGCCACCAACCGCGACAGCTACCTGAACGCGGGCACCGGCCTGACCGACTCGACCACCGAGCTGTTCCGCGTGCCCGGCCATGCCATCTTCGACCTGGCCGGCTACTGGCAGGTCGCAAAGAACGTGCGCCTGAACGCCGGCATCTACAACCTGGGCGACAAGCGCTACTGGGACTATTCCAGCACCCGCAGCCTGCAGCCCGGCGTGGCGCGCGACCGCCGCGACATCGAGCTGCTGAGCAACCCGGGCCGCACCTTCGCCGTGTCCATGAACGTTGCGTTCTGAGCACCCTGCGCACCATGCCATTGCATCCACGCCACCTTCACTTGCCGCGTGGCGCGGATCCGAGGAGTTTCTCCAGGGGCCGGCCGGCCTTCCCTACAGCGGCGGTGTCGGCCGGAAAGCCTCCACCACCATCGCAGCCGCCGCTGTATCTGCCTACTTCAGGAGTCGTTTCATGATCGAGTTCTCTCTGTCCCACCGCATGCTGGCCGCTGCCGGCCTGGCGGCCCTGCTCACCGCCTGCGCATCGCCCACGGCACCGTCCGCCAGCGGCCCGGCCCAGCCTGCGGGCGGGCATGGCCAGTCTGCCTTCATGGGCAGCTACGACGCCAACCGTGATGGCGTGGTCACGCGCCAGGAGTACGACACCGTGCGCAAGCAGCGCTTCCTGGCCGGCGACACCAATGGCGACGGCTGGCTCAGCGAGAAGGAGTACGTGGACGAGTTCGAGGCCCGCCTCAAGCAGCAGTACGCGGGCCGCCAGCCCGACGAGCGCTATGCCCAGTCCATGAAGCAGGCCCATGTGCGCTTCGGCATCGTGGACAGGAACCGCGACGGCAAATACACCGTGGAAGAAGACATGGCCATCGCCGAACGCAGCTTCAAGGAAGCCGACGTCAATGCCGATGGCGTCGTGGACAAGAACGACGTCAAGAAGCCCTGAGCGGACATGGCCAAAACCCCATCCAAGCGATTGGCCTGGTGGCTGCCGCTGCTGTCGGCCGTGTGCATCTCCGCCCAGGCCCACACGCCCTACCTGCTGCCCACCAGCTTCGAGGCCCAGCCCCGGGCCGTCATCAGCGTGGACGCCAGCTTCGCCGACAAGTTCTTCATCCCCGAAGTGGCTTTTGGCGAAACGCGCTTCGCCGTGACGGCGCCCGACGGCTCGGTCACGCCCGTGGCCGATGTGCGCCAGTTCAAGACCCGCACCGTGGCCGAGCACCAACTGCCCGACGAGAAGGGCACCTACCGCGTGAGCACCGGCCCGCGCCTGGGCGCCATCTTCCGTTCGTGGGAGCGCAACGGCAAGGTCGAGACCGCGCGTGATCCCGCCACGCCCACGCCGGCCGATGCCAGGCTGCTGAGCCACTACCAGTCGCTGTCGGTCTCCGAGACCTACATCACGGTGGGCAAGCCCAGCCGGGCCGCGCTCGCGCCCTCAGGCAAGGGCCTGGAGATCGTGCCCGTCACGCATCCCGCCGACCTGTTCGCGGGCGAGAAGTTCGACTTCACCGTGCAATACGACGGCAGGCCGCTGGCCGCGCAGAAGGTGGAAATCTTCCGCTCGGCCATGGACCTGGCCAGCCAGCACAGCGTGGATGCGCTGACCACCGATGGCCAGGGCCGCATCTCCTACGCCCTGCCCAAGTCCGGCATCTACCTGGCCCTGGTGCGCTACCGCGCCGACGCCCCCGCCGGCGCCGCCGCGCCGCAGTACGGCAACAACTACACGCTGACCTTCAGGGTGCTGGCGCAGTAAGGGGTTCCGGTTTCACGAAAAAGGCCTGCCGCCATGGAGGTGCAGGCCTTTTCTCATGGTGAAGCCCTGCCCCATGCGATGTGCATGAGGGCTATGCGCCTCAGCCCGTGGCCACCACCCGCAGCACCTCGGCGCCATAGGCGTCCAGCTTCTTGGCGCCCATGCCGCTGATGCCCTGCAGGTCGTCCAGCGAGGCCGGGTTGCGCTCGGCAATGGCGGCCAGCGTGGCGTCGTGGAAGATCACATAGGCCGGCAGGTTGTGCTCGCGCGCGACCTCGGCGCGCCAGGCCTTGAGGTTGATGAAGCGCACCTGGGCATCAGGCCCCAGGCTGGCGGCGGCCGCGTTGGGCTGGGTGGCGCGCTTGGAGGTGCGCGTGCGCGGCGCTGCGACGGCCTCGCGCAGCTGTACCTGGACATTGCCGCGCAGCACTTCGCGCGAGCCTTCGGCCAGGCACAGGGTGTCGAAGCTGTGGCCGCTGTTCTCGCTGGTGATCTTGTGCAGGCCCAGGGCGCCGGTGGCCAGCAGCTGGCGCATCACGCCGCGCAGCTGGGGCTCGCTGTAGTCCTTGCCCAGGCCGAAGGTGGAGATCTTCTCGTGCCCGTACTGGCGCACCTTCTCGGTGTCCTTGCCGCGCAGCACGTCCATGATGTGGCCCGCGCCAAAGGTCAGCTGGCTGGCCTCGTGCACGCGGTAGATGGTGGACAGCAGCTTGCGCGCGGCGTCCGTTCCATCCCACAGGGCCGGGGGCTCCAGGCAGTTGTCGCAGTTGCCGCAGGCGGTCTTTGCCACGCGCTGCAGCGGCCGGCCTTCAATGTCCGTCTCTGCGTCTTCTCCCGGTGCGCCCAGGCCGTACTGCTCGCCGAAGTAGGCCAGCAGCCGCACGCGGCGGCAGTCCGTGGCCTCGGCCAGGCCCAGCAGGGCATCGAGCTTGCCGCGCATGACCTGCTTGAAGGTGTCCTCGGCCGGGCTTTCGTCGATCATGCGGCGCTGGTTGACCACGTCGGACAGGCCGTAGGCCATCCAGGCGTCGGCGGGCAGCCCGTCGCGGCCTGCGCGGCCGGTTTCCTGGTAGTAGCCCTCGATGTTCTTGGGCATGTCCACGTGCGCCACGAAGCGCACATCGGGCTTGTTGATGCCCATGCCGAAGGCGATGGTGGCCACGATGACGATGCCGTCCTCGCGCAGGAAGCGGTCCTGGTGCAGCTGGCGCGTCTCAAAGGGCAGGCCCGCGTGGTAGGGCAGGGCGGGCACGCCGGCCTGGCTCAGCGTCTGGGCCAGCTCCTCCACGCGCTTGCGCGACTGGCAATAGACCACGCCGGCCTCGCCCTCGTGCTCGCGCTCGATGAAGCGCAGCAGCTGGTTGCTGACGTCCTTCTTCTCGGCGATGCGGTAGCGGATGTTGGGGCGGTCGAAGCTGCTGACGAAATGCCGTGCGCTCTCCAGCTGCAGCCGCTCGACGATGTCGGCGCGCGTCAGCGCATCGGCCGTGGCCGTGAGCGCGATGCGCGGCACGCCCGCATAGCGTTCGTGCAGCACGCTCAGCGCGCGGTACTCGGGCCGGAAGTCATGGCCCCACTGGCTCACGCAGTGGGCCTCGTCGATGGCGAACAGCGACAGCTTGCCCTGGGCATGCAGGTCGTCGAGCAGGCCCAGGAAGCGCGGCGTGTTCAGGCGCTCGGGCGCGGCATACAGCAAGGTGATGTCGCCGCTTTGCAGGCGCCATTCGACTTCCTGCGTCTCGTCATAGGACAGCGTGGAGTTCAGGTAGGCGGCGCTGACACCGGCCTCGTGCAGCGCGCCGACCTGGTCGTGCATGAGCGCGATCAGCGGCGACACCACCACCGCCACGCCGTGGCCTTGCTGCTGGCGCACGATGGCCGGCACCTGGTAGCACAGGCTCTTGCCGCCGCCCGTGGGCATGAGCACCAGCGCATCGCCGCCGGCGACCACGTGCGAGACGATGGCCTCCTGCGGACCGCGGAATTGTTCGTAGCCGAACACGGCTTGCAGGACGGAATGCGCGGCGGACAACGGAGGCTTTCGGAGAAGGGGCGGCGGTGCCGCGAGTTGGCGAAGCGGGAATGCAGGGCAAGCACCCAAAAAACGGTTCCGGCCACAAGGGCCGGAACCCGCAATTGTGCTCCCCCGGCAAGGGCTGCGAGGGTCATGGGGTTTCGGGAAGGCCTGGCAGCCCATTCTCCCTGCGCATTTCCTGCTCACAGGCGACTTGTGTAGCACGGTTTTCAACGGCGTCCAACAGACTATTCCTAGGAGATAGGACGGCGTGGTCGCCGGATTTCCAGCCAAAAACAAACTCCATAAGCTGCATTTTTTCGCAACGAAACGGGAGGCTGGATATGTGGAAGCGACATCAATCAGTGCGATCAGTGCGCAAGCGGGCTCACGGTCCATGGGCCGCAGGGCTTGGGCTGTTGCTCACCTGGACCGGGCAGGGAGCGGTGGCTGCGGCAGTGTCTGAGCCATCGGTGCCCATGCCCATGCAGCAGGTCAGCCAGGCCCTGCAGGGTCTGGCCGTGCCCTTCGAAGCCAACGGCGGCCAGTTCGACCCGGCCGTCGCCTTCAGGGCCAGGACCTTCGCCGGGGCCGTCTTTGTGACGCAGCAGGGCCAGATCGTCTACAGCCTGCCCGGTCCCGTGAACGGCAGTGCAGACCGGGCGCGTCCGGGTCCGGCTCGTGATGCCGAGCTTACCCGCCAGCCCGGCTGGCGGCTGACGGAAACCCTGGTCGGCGCGCAGCCGCTGGCGCCGCAGGGCGGGGAGGCCGCCCAGGTACAGGTGCGCCACTTCACCGGCCCGCGCAGCTACCACGCCGCCACCTACCACAACGTGCAACTGGGCCAGGCATGGCCCGGCGTCAACGTGGAGCTGGCAGCGCGTGGCAGCAATGTGGAGAAACTCTTTCATGTGGCGCCCCATGCCGATGCCGCGCAGATCCAGGTGCAGCTCGGTGGCGCGCTGTCCCTGCGCCTGGGCGAGGAGGGTGAGCTGATCGCTGCAACCGGGCATGGCGACGTGGCCTATACGGCGCCCGTGGCCTTCCAGCAGACGCAACAGGGGCGTGTCGATGTGCCGGTGCGCTATGCGCTCAACGCGGCGGGCGATGGCTACGGCTTTGCACTGGGGGCCTATGACGCATCGCTGCCGCTGGTGATTGATCCCTTGTTGCGCAGTACGTATGTGGGGGGCAATGGGTGGGATGGCATCCATGCACTGGCCATTGATCCGCAGACGGGGGATGTGCTCGTGGCAGGGTGGACCAAGTCGTACAGCTTTCCTGGTGTGGCAGGTGGAGGGCGTTTTGGAGATGAAGATGGTTTCGTGTCTCGCCTGTCGGCGGACTTGAAGACGATCAGGCAAAGCATTTACCTGGGCGGCAATGCCCTGGACCTCATCAACGCGCTGGCCATTGATCCAAAGACGGGAGATGTCCTCGTGGCGGGAGTTACAGACTCCACCGACTTCCATGGCGCCACGGGCAGTGCGCCGCCCGGGCGCAACACCTTCGTGGCGCGCTTGTCAGGCGATCTTGCGGCGTCCAGAAGCATCTATCTGGGAGGATCGGGCCGTGACGATGTCTACGCCCTGGTGATCAC
Organism: Delftia sp. CH05; assembly: GCF_009827015.1. Taxonomy (NCBI): domain Bacteria; kingdom Pseudomonadati; phylum Pseudomonadota; class Betaproteobacteria; order Burkholderiales; family Comamonadaceae; genus Delftia; species Delftia sp. CH05. The sequence continues at coordinate 224,334 of NZ_WUMG01000001.1, forward strand.
GGACAACGGTGACGTGGTGGTTGCCGGGGAGACGAACTCCACGGATTTTCCCCTGGCTGCGAGCGGATCCAGCTTCGGTGGTGGTCGGTGGGGGGATGGCTTTGTCGCGCGCTTGTCTGGCGATCTGGTACTGCAGCGCAGTATCTACCTCGGAGGAGAGGGAGACGACAGAGTTACGGCGATTGCCTTGGATACCAGCCGTGCGGGCAAGGGGGAGTTGCTCGTGGCGGGGAGCACGAACTCCAGCGACTTCCCTTTGACACAGGGAGGGCAACAGGAGCGATTTGGCGACCAAACCGTGGCTGGCTTTATATCGCGCCTGTCGAGTGATTTGGGCATAGTGCAAAGCACCTATCTTGGAGGAGGTGAGGGAAGCCGTTCTTGGGTTGATGCATTGGCCATCAATGCGCGCACGGGCGACATAGTGGTGAGCTCGACAACCAACTCTCCCAATTTTCCGGGTCGCGCCAGTGGTGTCCAGCACGACCATGAAATTTATGTTCAAGGGCATATGGAAGTCGTTGTATCGCGTTTACCGGGCAGTCTCACAGCGGCGCCCAACAGCATTTTTCTGGCAAGTCCAGGCAAAACAATCTCTAGCGCACTGGTCATTGCGGCAGGTGATACGGATGATGACCCCGACGATATTGTGGTTACGGGCTGGACAGAAAGGCACCCCAATTCAAACCCAGGGTACCTTGAAGGTGCCGATATGGGCTTGCAACCGTCGCGTTCGGATCGGGGCGCTACCGGCTTTGTTGCGCGCTTTTCGCTGCCAACACGGGGGGATCTGACCGTCAGGCGCAGCACCTATCTGGGGCGAGGAGGCGAGGTCATCGACGCAATGGCCATTGACTCCATGGGCCGTGTCGTGGTGGGTGGAACCACATGGACCGACCTTCCCGGCGCCACAGGCACTATGGGCGGCGGGCGAGACGGCTTCGTCTCCCGCATCGCGGGCGACCTTCGAGCCACTTCCACGCAAAAGATCGTCTTTCCCCAGCAAGGCGCGCAGCGCTTCGACCAGGGCAGTTTTGATGTGCATCCCCCGGCCGTGGCCAGTTCGGAATTGCCGGTTCACTACGGGGTGCTGCCGGCATCGAAGAATGTCTGCGCCATCCCCGACGGTCGGGTGGGCAAGGTCACCATTTTGGGCGTGGGTACCTGCGCGGTGGTCGCCAGCCAGCCTGGCGATGGCGGCATCGGCTGGCTGGCTGCGGGTGACGTGGTTCGCGATATCCGCATCGTCCGCTAGCCCAGCACCCCGCGCGCAATGATGCTGCGCTGCACTTCGGACGAGCCCTCGTAGATGCGCAGGATGCGTGCATCGCGCACCAGGCGCTCCAGCGGCATGTCGCGCGTGTAGCCGTAGCCGCCGTGGATCTGCAGGGCCTCGTCGGTGACGAAGCCCACCATTTCGGATGCATGGAGCTTGGCCATGGCCGAGTGCTGGGTGAAGGGCTGGCCGGCCTGGCGCAAGGCCAGGGCCTGCATGGTCAGTGCCCACGATGCCTCCAGGCGCAGCTTCATGTCGGCCAGCTTCCACTGGATGCCCTGTTTCGTGGCCAGCGGCTCGCCGCCGACCAGGCGCTGACTGGCCCATTGCGCGGCGGCGGCCAGGGCGGCCTCGGCCACGCCCAGGGCGGTGGCCGCCACGTCCAGGCGGCTGTTGTCCAGCACCTTCATGGCCGTCTTGAAGCCCGTGCCCTCGGCGCCCAGCCGGTGGCTGGCAGGCACGCGCACGCCGTCCAGCGATACCTCGAAGGCATGGCCGCCGCGGATGCCCATGAGTTTTTCGGGCGCCGAGACCTGGATGCCGGGCAGGTCACGCGGCACGATGAAGGCGCTGACGCCGCGCGCGCCGGCCTCCATGTCGGTCTTGGCGAAGACGACCATGAAGCGCGCCTCGGCGGCGTTGGAGATGAAGTGCTTGACGCCCGTGATCAGATAGTCGTCCCCATCGCGCACGGCGCGCGTGCGCATGTTGGCCGGGTGCGAGCCGCCGCGCGGTTCGGTCAGCGCAAAGGCCGCCAGCCATTGGCCGCTGGCGCAGCGCGGCAGCCACTGCTGGCGCTGGGCGTCGTCGCCGCCGATGAGCACGGCGTCCGTGCCCAGGTAGTGGGCGCCGATCATGGACGAGGTGGCCGCGCAGGCGCGCGAGATGGCCACCAGGGACAGCAGCATGGCCGTGGGCGTGACGCCGGGGCCGCCCAGGGCCTCGGGCAGGTTCATGCCCATCACGCCCAGGGCCGACAGGCCCGGCACATGGCAGGTGGCGGACAGCGCCTCTTCGTCCATGCGCTGCGCCAGCGGGGCGAGTGCGTCGTCGGCAAAGCGGGCCACGGCATCGGCAATGGCGTGGTCGTCGGCGGTGGTGCCCAGTCGTTGGAAGTTCATGTCGGTTGCTCAATGTGATGGGGAAGAGGGGGCTGCGCCTGCGGTGCCCAGGGCACCGGATGCGCGCAGCGCGGCAATGGCTTCGGTGCCCCGGCCCAGCCACTGCGAGAGCAGGGCGTCGGTGTGTTCGCCCAGGGCCGGTGCGCGCTCGGCGCGGTTGGGTGCGGCGCCGCTGAAATGCACGGGCTGGGTGGGCAGGCGCAGGCCGGGCAGGCGAGGGTCCTGCACCGCGCCGAGCAGGCCGCGTGCCTGGCTCTGGGGCGACTCCAGCGCCTGGGCAATGTTCCAGATGGGCGCGGCGGGCACGCCCGCTGCATCCAGCGCGGCCACCACCTGCGCCACTTCATGCCGGCCGGCCCAGGCCTCGATGGCCTCGCGCAGCGCGGGTTCGTGGGCCGAGCGTGATTCATCGCTGGCAAAGCGCGGGTCGCCGGCCAGGCTGCCCAGTTCCATGGCCTGCAGGGCGGCGGCGAACAGCTTGTTGTTGAGCACGGCCAGCGCGAAGTGGCCGTCGCCTGCGCGGTACACGCCGAAGGGCGCGGACAGCGGATGGCGGTTGCCCACGCGGCGCGCGGGCCGGCCCGTGAACAGGTAGCGCGCCACCGAGGTGGCCAGAAAGCTCAGCGTGGTGTCGAACATGGCCACGTCCACCTGCTGGCCCTGTCCCGTGGCGCGGGCCTGCAGCAGCGCGGCCAGCGTGGCCCAGGAGGCGAACAGGCCGGCCACCACGTCGCTGACGGCCTCGCCCACGACGGTGGGCGCGCCATCGGGCTCGCCCGTGGCCTCCATGAGGCCGCTCATGGCCTGCACGATGATGTCGTAGGCCGGCCGGTGGGCCAGCGGCCCGGTCTGGCCGAAGCCCGAGACGCTGACATAGACCAGGCGCGGATTGAGCGCCCGCAACTGGCTTGCGCCTATGCCCAGGCGCTCGGCCACGCCGGGGCGGAAGTTCTCCACCACCACGTCGGCCTGGGCGGCCATCTCGCGGACCAGGGCCACGGCCTCGGGGTGCTTGAGGTCCAGCACCAGGCTTTGCTTGTTGCGGTTCATCACCGTGAACAGCGCGCTTTCGCCGTTGTTCATGGGGCCGATGGCGCGGTAGTCGTCGCCCTGCGGCGGCTCGATCTTGACGACCTCGGCGCCCAGGTCGGCCAGCAGGGCCGTGGACAGCGGCCCGGCCAGCACGCGCGTGAAGTCGAGGATGCGCACGCCGTCCAGCGGGCGGGCGGTACTGGCAGGGGCGGGGGGCGAGGCGGATTCGGTCATTGATGCAGCCATGGACAGGTGGTGGATGGCTGCATGCTGGCCCGCAATTGAATCAATGGAAAATATTCAATCCTGATGCAATGCATTCAAAAAGATGATCCATATCAGCCTCCGGCAGCTTGAGTACTTCGTGGCCGCTGCACGCCATGGCAGTGCGGCGCGCGCGGCAGAAGCCATCGGCGTGTCCCAGCCGTCCATCTCCAAGGCGATTGCCGACCTGGAGGCGCAGTGGGGCGAGGCGCTGTTCGTGCGCCGCCATGCCAGGGGGCTGGATCTCACGGCGGCCGGCGCGGTGCGCAGCCGCGATGCCCAGGCGCTGCTGGACGGCGCACGCAGCCTGCAGGGGCCGCGCACGGCGGCGGTGGCGGGCGTGCTGCGCCTGGGCTTTCTGAGCACGCTGGGCGCGCGCTGGGTGCCGGCGCTGCTGGCGCAGATGCAGCGCCGCCATCCCGGCATTGCACTGGAGCTGGTGGAGGGCGATATCGCCTCGCTCACGCAGCAGGTGGAGCGCGGCGAGCTCGATGCGGCCCTGCAGTACAACACGGGCCTGGCGCGTCCCCGCATGGAGCTGCTGCCCGTGGCGGCGTTGCCGCCCTATGTGCTGCTGCCGCATCGCCATGCGCTGGCGGCCAGGACCAGCGTGAGCCTGGCCGAAGTGGCGGCCCACCCGCTGGTGCTGATCAACCTGCCGCACAGCCGCGAGTATTTCCTGTCGCTGTTCCGCGAGGCCGGCGTGACGCCGCTGGTGGCCCATGAGTTCGCCTCCATCGAGATGCTGCGCTCCATGGTGGCCAATGGCCACGGCCTGAGCGTGCTGACCACGCGACCGGTGGTGGACCGCGCCCACGATGGCCAGCGCCTGGCCTGCCGCCGCATCCGGGGCCGCGTGGCCCCCCAGCCCGTGGTGCTGGCTGTGTCGGCGGGCAATGCCTCGCCGCTGATTGCACCTTTTTTGAAGGTGGCGCGGGCTGTGATTGCACCGTAGCGGCGCGCCGTGCGGTGGCCTGCACCACGGTGGTGAATCGCGACCAGGGACTTTCCCCAGCTTGTATGGACAAGATGGGTTGGCACGGTGCTTGCTCTCGCTCTCTGTGTTGACCGCAGATGGATGCAGGTTTCCGCCCTTGCCAGGTTTGCCGGGTAATCCTGTATATACATGTTTGGTCGGCAAAAACACACTTCGGGCTTCCGCACCGGTCTGCCCGCGGACCCCGAAACTGCCATTGCCAACTTGCTTTCCCGACCGAGGAGTGCCACATGAGTTCGATCCCCACGTTCCGCCGCCTGCCCCTGGGGCCGCTGGCCGCCGCCCTCTGCCTTGCCGCCGCACTGCAGCCCGCTGCCGCGCAGGAGACCAAGATCACCCTGGGCATGTCGGGCTGGACCGGCTTCGCGCCGCTGACCCTGGCCGACAAGGCCGGCATCTTCAAGAAGAACGGCCTGGCGGTGGACCTGAAGATGATTCCGCAGAAGGACCGCCACCTGGCCCTGGCCTCTGGCGCCATCCAGTGCGCGGCCACCACCATCGAGACGCATGTGGCCTGGAACACCAACGGCGTGCCCATCGTGCAGATCTTCCAGATGGACAAGTCCTATGGCGCCGACGGCATCGCCGTGCGCAATGACGTCAAGGGCTTTGCCGACCTCAAGGGCAAGACCGTGGCCGTGAGCGCGCCGGGCACGGCGCCGTACTTCGGCCTGGCCTGGATGCTGCACAAGAACGGCATGACCATGAAGGATGTGAAGACCGTCTCCCTGGAGCCCCAGCCTGCGGCCCAGGCCTTCGTGGCCGGCCAGAACGATGCGGCCATGAGCTACGAGCCCTACCTGTCCACCATCCGCGCCAACCCGGCGGCGGGCAAGATCCTGGCCACCACCATCGACTACCCCATGGTCATGGACACCGTGGGCTGCGATCCCAAGTGGCTCAAGGCCAACGCCGCCGCCGCCAAGGCCCTGGCCCAGTCGTATTTCGATGCGGTGGCCATGATCGAGGCCGACAAGACCAAGTCCTTCGAGATCATGGGCACGGCCGTCAAGCAAAGCGGCGAGCAGTTCGGCAAGTCGGCCTCCTACCTCAAGTGGTCCGACAAGGAAGCCAACCAGAAATTCTTCGCCAACGAGCTGGTGCCGTTCATGAAGGAATCGGCCGTGATCCTCAAGGAGGCCGGCATCATCCGCTCCATCCCCGAGAACTATGGCGTGATGTACGACGCCAGCTTCATCCAGTAAGCCCGCCAGGGGATGACCATGCAAGCCGCATCCACTTCCGCAGTCCAGCCGGCTAACAAGCCCATGACCCACGCCACACCGCACGCTCCCGCGCCCGCCGCGGCGCCAGCCCCCGTCCGCCGCCGCCGCATGGCGCCGCTGGAGCCCGTCAGCCCCACGGCCAAGTGGGTGCTGGGTGTGGCCTTCTTCGTGCTGTTCTTTCTCGTCTGGGCGGCTGTGACGCTGGGCGGCTTCGTCTCCCCGACCTTCCTGGCCAGCCCCATGACCATGGCGCGCGAGGGCGTGCTGCTGTTCACCGAGTACGGCTTCCTGCACGACATCGGCATGACGGTCTGGCGCGTGATGGGCGGCTTCATCCTGGCCTCGGTCGTGGCCGTGCCCCTGGGCATCGCCATGGGCGCCTGGAAGCCGGTCGAGGCCTTCTTCGAGCCCTTTGTCTCGTTCTGCCGCTACCTGCCGGCCTCGGCCTTCATCCCGCTGCTGATCCTGTGGGCCGGCGTGGGCGAGACGCAGAAGCTGCTGGTCATCTTCATCGGCTCGGTGTTCCAGATCACGCTGATGGTGGCCGTGACCGTGGGCGGCGCACGCAAGGACCTGGTGGAGGCCGCCTACACGCTGGGCGCCTCCAACACCGGCGTGGTGCGCCGCGTGCTGATCCCGGGCGCCGCGCCCGGCATTGCCGAGACGCTGCGCCTGGTGCTGGGCTGGGCCTGGACCTATGTGATCGTGGCCGAGCTGATCGGCTCGTCCTCGGGCATCGGCCACATGATCACCGACAGCCAGGCGCTGCTGAACACGGGCCAGATCATCTTCGGCATCATCGTGATCGGCCTCATCGGCCTGGTGTCCGATTTCATCTTCAAATCGCTGAACCGTCGCATGTTCGAGTGGAGCACCCTGTGAAAAGGATCTACCCCCTGAGCGGCTGCGCCGCTTCCCCCTTGAAGGGGGACGACACCCTCGGTGCGGGGCGGCCCTTCCTCGGTGTCTCTGAGGTGAGTCGCGCCGGTTGCAGCCGCCGTGAATATTGACAAGCGCCCTGGAGAATCGTGATGAATCTTTTGTCCATTCAAGGTGTTTCGCGCACCTTCACCAGCCACAAGGGCACGAGCACGCAGGCCTTGTTGCCTGTGGATTTCGAGGTCCGCGAGAACGACTTCGTCACCATCCTCGGCCCTTCGGGCTGCGGCAAGTCCACCATGCTGCGCATTGCGGCGGGGCTGGATTTCCCGACCACGGGCCAGGTGCTGCTGGACGGCCGCGCCGTGGACGGGCCGGGCGCCGACCGGGGCATGGTGTTCCAGAGCTACACGCTGTTCCCGTGGCTGACGGTGGCCCAGAACATCCGCTTCGGCCTGCGCGAGAAGGGCGTGAGCGAGGCGCTGCAAAAGGAGCGCAGCGACTACTTCATCGCCAAGGTGGGGCTGCGCGGCTTCGAGAACCACTTTCCCAAGCAGCTGTCGGGCGGCATGCAGCAGCGCACGGCCATTGCGCGCGCGCTGGCCAACGATCCCAAGATCCTGCTCATGGACGAGCCCTTCGGCGCACTCGACAACCAGACCCGCGTGCTCATGCAGGAGCTGCTGCTGGGCATCTGGGAGGCCGAGCGCAAGACCGTGATGTTCGTCACCCACGACATCGACGAGGCCATCTTCATGGCCAACCGCGTGGCCGTGTTCAGCGCGCGGCCGGGCCGCATCAAGGCCGACATCCCCGTGAACCTGCCGCATCCGCGCCACTACACGGTCAAGACATCGCCCGAGTTCATGGAGCTGAAAGCCCGGCTGACCGAAGAGATTCGCGCAGAGTCGCTGGCCGCTGCTGCACACTGACGCTTTTCATGACCACTGCCCACACCATGTCTTCCCGCTCCACGGCTTCTCGTCTTTCCGCAACGACGGCGGAGGTGCCCATGGCCCTGTACCAGCAGGTCAAGGACCATGTGATGCGCAAGATCGCCGATGGCTCGCTGTCGGCCGGCGAGCGCGTGCCGTCCGAGCAGGAGCTGGTGCAGGAGTTCGGCGTGGCCCGCATGACGGCCAACCGCGCGCTGCGCGAGCTGGCCGAGCAGGGCGTGATCGTGCGGGTGGCGGGCGTGGGCTCGTTCGTGGCCGAGGAAAAGCCGCAGTCCACGCTGCTGCGCATCGCCAACATCGCCGAGGAAATCCGCCAGCGCGGCCATGACCACCGCTTCGAGCTGATCAGCGTGCGCCGCGAGTCGGCCTCGCCCGAGGCGGCGGCTTCGCTGCAGCTGTCCGCCGGCAGCTCGGTGTTCCACCTGCAGGGCGTGCATTTCGAGAACGACGTGCCCGTGCAGCTGGAAGACCGCCATGTGAACCCGCGCATGGCGCCGGACTTCATGGAGCAGGACTTCTCGCTGATCCAGCCTTCGGTGTACCTGGTGCGCAACGTGCCCTTCGACCAGATCGAGCATGTGGTGGACGCCATGCTGCCCACGCCCGAGCAGGCACGCTGGCTGCAGATGGAGACCGACCAGCCCTGCCTGACGCTGACGCGCCGCACCTGGTACCTGGGCACGCCCGTGACCTGGGTGCACTGCGTGCATCCGGGCATGCGCTACCGGCTGGGCAGCCGCTTTCGCACCGACGGCGGATCGCACGACGGCTGAGGCCGGAAAGGCGGGGTTCCCGCTCTTGCGCTGTTCCGCTTCGATTGATATTGTATAGACAGGCATAGACATCCATCCTGGCACATCCTTCCAGACACCGACAGGGCATCACCATGAACACCATCACGACTCCCGGCCTCACCTCCCGTCCCGGCACCGCGCTGACGCTGCAGCCCGGCCAGGTCACCCTGGCCCAGCTGCGGGCCATACAGCAGGGCGGCGTGCGCCTGTCCATGGCGGCGCCCGCCTACGAGCGTATGCGCGCCGCCCAGGCCCATGTGCAGCACATCGTGGATGAGGACCAGGTCGTCTATGGCATCAACACCGGCTTCGGCAAGCTGGCCTCCACCAAGATCGCCCATGACCGCCTGGCAGAGCTGCAGCGCAACCTGGTGCTGTCGCACAGCGTGGGCACGGGCGATCCGCTGCCTGACGCCGTGGTGCGTCTGGTGCTGGCCACCAAGGCCGTGAGCCTGGCGCGCGGCCACTCGGGCGTGCGCCCCGAGCTGGTCGATGCGCTGCTGGCCCTGGCCAACGCCGACGTGCTGCCCGTGATCCCCGCCAAGGGCTCGGTGGGCGCCTCGGGCGACCTGGCGCCGCTGTCGCACCTGGCCTGCGTGCTGATCGGCGAAGGCCAGGCCAAGATCGATGGACAGGTGGTGTCCGGCACCGAGGCCATGCGCCACGTGGGCCTGGAGCCCTTCGTGCTCGGCCCCAAGGAAGGGCTGGCCCTGCTCAACGGCACCCAGGTATCCACGGCGCTGGCCCTGGTGGGCCTGTTCCAGGGCGAGAGCGTGTTCGCGGCCGGCCTGGTGGCGGGCTGCCTGACGCTGGAGGCCATCAAGGGCTCGGTCAAGCCGTTTGACGCCCGCATCCACGAGGCGCGCGGCCAGCTCGGCCAGATCGCCGTGGCCGCCGCCGTGCGCGAGCTGCTGGACGGCAGCGCCATCGACACCTCCCACCCCCATTGCGGCCGCGTGCAGGACCCGTACTCCATCCGCTGCGTGCCCCAGGTCATGGGCGCCTGCCTGGACAACCTCAGCCATGCGGCCCGCGTGCTGGTGATCGAGGCCAACGCCGCCTCGGACAACCCGCTGGTCTTCGACAACGGCGACGTGATCTCGGGCGGCAACTTCCACGCCGAGCCCGTGGCCTTCGCGGCCGACATCATCGCCCTGGCTCTGGCCGAGATCGGCGCCATCTCCGAGCGCCGCATGGCCCTGCTGCTGGACACCGGCCTGTCGGGCCTGCCGGCCTTCCTGATTGCCGACAGCGGCGTGAACTCGGGCTTCATGATCGCCCAGGTCACGGCTGCCGCCCTGGCTGCCGAGAACCAGTGCCTGGCCCATCCCAGCAGCGTCACCAGCCTGCCCACCTCGGCCAACCAGGAAGACCATGTCTCCATGGCCACCTACGGCGCGCGGCGCCTGGGCGAGATGGCGCGCAACACCGCCGTCATCGTGGGCGTGGAAGCCATGGCCGCCGCCCAGGGCATGGACTTCGACCGCAGCCTGAACAGCTCCGAACTGATCGAGGCGCAGTACGCGCTGATCCGCAGCCAGGTTCCGCACCTGGACCGTGACCGCTACCTGGCACCCGACATCGAAACCATGCGCCAGTGGGCGCTTGCCACGGACTGGCCCCAGGCCATCGTCCGCCACCTGCCCAGCCACCAGGCTGCCTGAACCTCGCAATCGCTCACCCTACGCACCCAGGAGATCGCCATGAACGCCAACGACGCCATCCTCAACGCCAACGCTGCCACCGCTGCCACCAATCCCCGCTATGACGCCAGCCGCGTCATCCGCGCCCCGCGCGGCAGCGAACTGCACTGCAAGAACTGGCTGGCCGAGGCTGCCTACCGCATGCTGCAGAACAACCTGGACCCCGACGTGGCCGAGAACCCCAAGGCCCTGGTGGTCTACGGCGGCATCGGCCGCGCGGCGCGCAACTGGGAGTGCTATGACCAGATCCTGGAGTCGCTGAAAAAGCTGGAGGCCGACGAGTCCCTGCTGATCCAGTCGGGCAAGCCCGTGGGCGTGTTCAAGACGCACGAGAACGCACCGCGCGTGCTGCTGGCCAACTCCAACCTCGTGCCCCAGTGGGCCAACTGGGAGCACTTCAACGAGCTGGACCAGAAGGGCCTGTTCATGTACGGCCAGATGACGGCCGGCAGCTGGATCTACATCGGCGCCCAGGGCATCGTGCAGGGCACGTTCGAGACCTTCGTCGAGGCCGGCCGCCAGCACTACAACAACGACCTCACGGGCAAGTGGATCCTCACGGCGGGCCTGGGCGGCATGGGCGGTGCCCAGCCGCTGGCCGGCGTGCTGGCCGGCGCCTGCGTGCTGGCCATCGAATGCCAGCAAAGCAGCATCGACTTCCGCCTGCGCACGCGCTACCTGGACAAGCAGGCGCGCGACATCGACCACGCGCTGGAGCTCATCGCCCAGCACACGGCTGCGGGCGAGGCCATCTCCATCGGCCTTCTGGGCAATGCCGCCGAAATCCTGCCCGAGCTGGTGCGCCGCGCAAAGGCCGGCGGCGCCCGCCCCGACATCGTGACTGACCAGACCTCGGCCCATGACCTGATCAACGGCTACCTGCCCGTGGGCTGGACCGTGGACGAGTGGCGTGCCGCCGCGGCCGACCCGTCGCGCCATGCCCAGCTCAAGGCCGCCGCCGCCCAGGGCTGCGCCCAGCACGTGCAGGCCATGCTGGACTTCCAGGCCATGGGCATTCCCACGGTGGACTACGGCAACAACATCCGCCAGGTGGCCCTGGACCAGGGCGTGAAGAACGCCTTCGACTTCCCCGGCTTCGTGCCCGCCTACATCCGGCCGCTGTTTTGCGAGGGCAAGGGCCCGTTCCGCTGGGTGGCCCTGTCCGGCGACCCCGAGGACATCTACAAGACCGACGCCAAGATCAAGGAACTGTTCCCCGACAACAAGCACACCCACCGCTGGCTGGACATGGCGCGCGAGCGCATCAGCTTCCAGGGCCTGCCCGCGCGCATCTGCTGGCTGGGACTGGGCGAGCGCCACAAGGCGGCCCTGGCCTTCAACGAGATGGTGAAGAACGGCGAACTCAAGGCCCCCATCGTGATCGGCCGCGACCACCTGGACTGCGGCTCGGTGGCCAGCCCCAACCGCGAGACCGAATCCATGAAGGACGGCACGGACGCCGTCAGCGACTGGCCGCTGCTCAACGCCCTGCTCAACACCGCAGGCGGCGCCACCTGGGTCAGCCTGCACCACGGCGGCGGCGTGGGCATGGGCTACTCCCAGCATGCGGGCGTGGTCATCGTGGCCGATGGCACGGACGAGGCCGCCGCCCGCCTGGGCCGCGTGCTCTGGAACGATCCGGCCACCGGCGTCATGCGCCATGCGGATGCGGGCTACGACATTGCCGTGGCGGCCGCCAAGCGCCATCAGCTGAACCTGCCCATGGTCAAGTGAGCCGCTTGCAGGACACCACGGCCATGCAGCATTTCGACCTGAACCAGATCGCCGCCAGCCCCTGGAAGAACGGGGGCGGCAGCACGCGCGAGATCGCCTGCTGGCCGCCCGGGGCGGGCATGGAGGCCTTTGGCTGGCGCATCAGCGTGGCCACCATTGACCAGCCCGGCCCGTTCTCGGCCTTTGCGGGCGTGGACCGGCAGATCATGCTGCTCGATGGCGACGGCGTGCACCTGCGCGGCGAAGGCATCGACCATGTGCTGGACGCGCGCTGGCAGCCGTTTGCCTTCTCCGGCGATGTGGCGCTGGGCTGCTCGCTGCTGGGCGGCACTTCCACCGACTTCAACGTGATGGCGCGGCGCGGCCGGTGGCGGGCGCAGGTCCAGGTGCTGGACAGCGCTGCCGACGCCGGCCGCGCCGACGCCGGCCTGTGCATGGTGCTGCAGGGCGACTGGCAGGCGGATGGCGCTGCGCTCATCCCCGGCCAGGGCCTGTGGTGGAGCGCGCCGCAGCCCGACCCGCAGCAGCTGGTGCCGCAGACCGACGACGCGCGGCTGGTGCAGGTGCTGCTGCAAGCCTGCTGACGACCCACGACATCCAAGGACTCACCCCATGACCGAGCCCCACGCACCCGCTTCTGCACCTGCTTCCGCACTCGCTCCATCCTCTTCGGCCGACGGCTGCTGGCAGAACCTGCGCCTGGCGCCTGACATGTTCGAGGCCGGCCAGGCCGTGGGTGACGGGGAGGATGCCTGCATCGTGGTGCAGCAGGGCCGCGTGGCCTGGGTGGGGCCGCAGCAGGCCCTGCCGCCCGCATATGCGTCCCTGCCGCGCCATGACGGCCAGGGCATGCTGGCCACGCCGGGCCTGGTCGATTGCCACACCCACCTGGTCTATGGCGGCGAGCGCGCCAACGAATTCGCCATGCGCCTGGACGGCGCCAGCTACGAGGAAGTGGCACGCGCCGGCGGCGGCATCGTCTCCAGCGTGCGTGCCACGCGCGAGGCCAGCGAGGACGAGCTGTTCGCCCAGGCCCTGCCGCGCCTGCAGCAGCTGCTGGACGAGGGCGTCTGCGCCATCGAGATCAAGTCGGGCTACGGCCTGGCGCTGGAGCACGAGCGCAAGCAGCTGCGCGTGGCCCGGCGCCTGGGCCAGGCCCTGGGCGTGACCGTGCGCACCACCTTCCTGGGCGCGCATGCGCTGCCGCCCGAGTACGCAGGGCGCAGCCAGGACTACATCGACCTCGTCGCCGGCACCATGCTGCCCGCGCTGGCGGCCGAGGGCCTGGTCGATGCGGTCGATGTGTTCTGCGAGCGCATCGCCTTCTCGTTGGCCGAGACCGAGCAGGTCTTCCAGGCCGCACGCGGCCTGGGCCTGCCCGTCAAGCTGCATGCCGAGCAGCTGTCGAACATGGAGGGGGCGGCCCTCGCGGCCCGCTATGGCGCGCTGTCGTGCGACCACATCGAGCACCTGTCCGAATCCGGCATTGCCGCTATGCGCGACGCGGGTTCTGTGGCCGTGCTGCTGCCCGGCGCCTACTACACGCTGCGCGACACCCACATGCCGCCCATCGCGGGCCTGCGTGCCGCGGGCGTTCCCATGGCCGTCTCTACCGATCACAATCCGGGCACCTCCCCCTGCCTGAGCCTTTTGCTCATGGCCAACATGGCCTGCACCCTGTTCCGGCTCACCGTGCCCGAGGCCCTGGCGGGCATCACCCGCCATGCCGCGCGCGCCCTGGGCCTGCAGGACGAGCATGGCCTGATCGCGGCCGGCCGTCCCGCCCACTTCGTGCTCTGGCCCGTGCGCCATGCGGCCGAACTGGCCTACTGGTTCGGCAGCAAGCCTGACTGCACCATCGTGCGACAGGGCCGCATCGTGCGGACCCGCGGGCAGGGGAGCCACTGAAAGCCTGCTCATGTCCCATGCACTGTTTCTCGATGAATTGATTTCCACCCTGGGCGCCGAAGTGGCGCAGCGCGGCGACGATGTGCCCGCGCGCTACCACACCGACTGGAGCGGCACGCCGCCCCAGCGCCCGCTGGCCCTGGTGCGCCCGCGCAGCACCGACGAGGTCAGCGCGCTCATGCGCCTGTGCTCGGCCCACCGCGTGCCTGTCGTGCCCCAGGGCGGGCTCACGGGCCTGGCCGGTGCGGCCGTGCCCGTGCCGGGTGCTGTGGCCGTCTCCATGGAGCGCATGAATGCCATCGAGGACGTGAACGCGCGCACCGCGCTGATGACCGTGCAGGCCGGCGCCACGCTGCAGGCCGTGCAGGAGGCGGCCGTGGCCGCAGGCATGGTCTTCGGCGTGGACCTGGGCGCGCGCGGCAGCTGCCAGATCGGCGGCAACGTGGCCACCAATGCGGGCGGCAACGGCGTGCTGCAGCACGGCATGATGCGCGAGCAGGTGCTGGGCCTGGAGGTGGTGCTGGCCGACGGCACGGTGCTGCCCATGCTGCGCCCCATGCTCAAGAACAACACGGGCTACGACCTCAAGCAGTTCTTCATCGGCTCGGAGGGCACGCTGGGCATCGTCACGCGCGTGCTGCTGCGCCTGCGCCCCGCGCCCCAGGCCCGCGCCACGGCCCTGGTGGCCGTGCCGGACTTCGATGCGGCGCTGTCCGTGCTCGCGCGCATGCAATCGCGCTTTGGCAACGGCGTGGCGGCCTTCGAGCTGATGTGGGACAGCTTCATCCAGGCCTCCATCCGCTGGCAGAAGCTGCAGCCGCCGTTTGGCCAGGCGCATGCGCTGCTGGCCCTGATCGATGTGGACGGCAAGGACGAGGCCACGCTGCGCGCCGACGTGGAAGAGGCCCTGGGCGAGGCCATGGAGGCCGGCGAGGTGGCCGATGCCGTCATCGCCCAGTCCGTGGCCCAGGCGCGCCAGCTGTGGAAGCTGCGCGAGGCGCCGGCCGAGCTCAACACGAACATGCATCCGCCCGTCAACTTCGACGTCAGCCTGCCCCAGGCCGACATCGGCCGCTTTGCCGATGCCTGCCGCGCCGCGTTCGACGCGCGCTGGCACGGCCACCACACGCTGTTCTTCGGCCATGTGGGCGACGGCAACCTGCATGTCTCGGTGGACGGTGCCACCGCCAACGGCGACTGCGAAGGCGTCGAGGCCGCGCTGTACCACCTGGTCGGCGAGTTCGGCGGCAGCGTCTCGGCCGAGCACGGCATCGGCCTGCACAAGAAGCCCTATCTCGGCGCCAGCCGCACCCCGGCCGAACTGGCCGTCATGCGCGCCATCAAGCAGGCGCTGGACCCCCTGCATCTGTTCAACCCCGGCAAGGTATTCGACCTATGAACGCTCCCGCCCTCCACGCGATCCACACCCTGGCACGCCCCGAAGTGCCGCCGCTGCCGCCCTACAACGCAGGCCTGTCCTCCGAGGCCGTGCGGGCGCGCTACGGCGTCACCGAGATCGCGCGGCTGGCGAGCAACGAGAACCCCTTTGGCGCCAGCCCCGCCGTGGCCCGCGCCCTGGCCGACCTGGCCCTGCACGTGGGCACCTATCCCGATGCGCAATGCACGGCGCTGCGCGCGGCCATCGCGGCGCGCACCGGCGTGCCGGCCGAGGCCATTGCCGTGGGCAACGGCTCCGAGGACATCCTGCAGATGCTGTGCCAGGCGTTTCTCTCGCCCGGCGACCGCGTGCTCACCCAGCGCCCGGCCTTCGGCCTGCACGAGATCTACCCGCGCATGATGGGCGCCCGCGTCGAGCTGCTGGAGCTGACGCCCGCGCTGGGCTTCGATGTCGATGCCTGGTGCCAGGCGCTGGCGCGCGGTCCCAAGATCGCCATGCTGGCCAATCCCTCCAATCCCGTGGGCTGCATGTTCGGTGCCCGCGATTTCGCGCGCCTGCTGGACGCCACGCCGCCGCAGACCCTGCTGGTGGTGGACGAGGCCTACTACGAGTACGCCCTGCACGCCGACGGCTACCCAGACGTGCTGGCCCTGCTGCGCGGCCGCGCCATGCCCTGGATCGTGCTGCGCACCTTCTCCAAGGCCTGGGGCCTGGCCGGCCTGCGCGTGGGCTACGGCCTGGCCAGCGACGCGGCCCTGGTGCAACTGCTGGACCGCGTGCGCACGCCCTTCAACGTCAACCAGGCCGCCCAGGCGGCGGCGCTGGCGGCCTGGGGCGACGAGGACTTCATGCAGCGCGGCGTGGCCCAGACCGTGCGCCTGCGCGATGTGCTGGCGCAGCGGCTGGCCGCCCTGCCTGCCCTGCCCGCACTTCGGATAGCGCCTTCGGCCGCCAACTTCCTGTTCATCGACATCGGCCGTCCCAACGGCCCGGTGAACGAGGCGCTGCTGGCCCGGGGCATCATCACCAAGCCCTGGAAGGAGCCGGGCTTCGAGCACTTCATCCGCGTCTCCGTGGGCACCGAGGCCGACAACGAACGCTTCGTGCGCGCGCTGGCCGACATCCTGGAGGCCGTGCAATGAGCGGCATCGACCCGACACACGACAGCCGCACGCTGTTCGCCGAGCATGCGCTGCTGCCCACGGGCTGGGCGCGCAATGTGCTGCTGCGCTGGGATGGCGCAGGGCGCCTGCTGGCCGTACAGGCCAACGCCCCGTCCGGCAGCGCGCCGCGCGCGCCCGGCCCCGTGCTGCCCGGCATGCCCAATCTGCACTCGCATGCCTTCCAGCGCGCCTTTGCGGGCCTGACCGAATACCGCGCCGAGGCCCAGGACAGCTTCTGGAGCTGGCGCGACCTCATGTACCGCTTTGCCGCGCGCATCACGCCCGAGTCGCTGGAGGCCATCGCCACCTGGCTGTACGTGGAGATGCTGGAGGCCGGCTACACCTCGGTCTGCGAATTCCACTACGTGCACCACGACCGGGATGGCCGGCCCTACGCCGACGACGCCACGCTGTCCCTGGCCCTGCTGCGCGCCGCGCGCAAGGCCGGCATGGGCATCACCCTGCTGCCCGTGCTCTACCAGACCAGCGGCTTCGGCGGCAAGCCGCCGCGCGCCGACCAGGCGCGCTTCATCCGCAGCACCGACAGCATGCTGGCCCTGCTGCAGCGCCTGCTGCCCGAGGCGCGCGCACAAGGCGCGGCCCTGGGCCTGGCGCCCCACTCGCTGCGCGCCGTGCCGCCCGACAGCCTGCGCGTGGCCGTGGAGGGCCTGACGGCGCTGGACGCGCGCGCGCCCATCCACATCCACATTGCCGAGCAGACCCAGGAGGTGGACGACTGCCTGGCCTGGAGCGGCCAGCGCCCCGTGCAATGGCTGCTGGAGCACGCCCCCGTGGACGCACGCTGGTGCCTGGTCCACGCCACCCACATGACGCCCGGCGAATACGCGGGCGCCGCGCGCAGCGGCGCCGTGGCCGGCATCTGCCCCACCACCGAGGCCAACCTGGGCGATGGCATCTTCGACATGCCGCAATGGCTGGGCCACGGCGGTGCCTGGGGCGTGGGCTCGGACAGCCATGCCTGCGTCAACGCGGCCGAGGAACTGCTGATGCTCGAATACAGCCAGCGCCTGTCGCTGCGCCAGCGCAACGTGCTGGCAGGCCCCGACCCGCAGGTGGGCACCGCGCTGTGGACCGCTGCCGTGCAGGGCGGTGCCCAGGCCGCAGGCCGCCCCGTGGCCGGGCTGGCCGTGGGCCAGCAGGCCGACTTCCTGGCGCTGGATGCAGACCATGTGGCGCTGGCCGGCCTGCCGGTGCAGGCCATGGTCTCGGCCCATGTCTTCGGCAGCCACCGCAGCAGCGCGCTGCACAGCCTCTGGGTGGGCGGCGAGCGCCGCGTGCAGGCCGGACGGCATGCTCTGCACGAGGCGGCAGCCCGCGGCTTTGTCGCGGCCCGCGCGGCCACCCTGCAATCCTGAGGCCCCCGCATGCCATGGGCCCGCGAAACCCGCCAGAAACGTTCCAGAATCACGCCATGACCGATACCGCTCCCCCTCCCTTCGTCTTCCACCAGGGCACGGCGCCGCTGCTGATCTCCATGCCGCATGCGGGCACCCATGTGCCGCCCGACATCGCCGCGCGCCTGACCGAGGAAGCCCGCCACGTGCCCGACACCGACTGGCACCTGCCGCGCCTGTACGAGTTCGCCAGGGCCATGGGCGCCTCCATCCTCGTGGCCACGCATTCGCGCTACGTGGTGGACCTGAACCGTCCGCCCGATGGCGCCAGCCTCTACCCGGGCCAGAGCGTCACGGGCCTGTGCCCCGTGGACACCTTCGACGACACGCCGCTGTACGCCGACCCGGCCGATGTGCCCGCAGACGCCGAGATCGCCGCGCGCCGCGAGGCCATCTGGGGCCCGTACCACGCGCAGCTGCGCGCCGAGCTGGACCGCCTCAAGGCCGTGCACGGCACCGTGGCGCTGTGGGACGCGCACTCCATCCGCTCGGTGCTGCCGCGTTTCTTCGAAGGCAAGCTGCCCGACCTGAACCTGGGCACCGGCAAGGGCACGAGCTGCGCGCTGGAACTGGCCGAGCATCTGCTGGCCATTGCGCAGACCGCGCCGGGCCACACCGCCATACTCAACGGCCGCTTCACGGGCGGCTACATCACGCGCCACTACGGCCAGCCCGAGGCCGGCATCCACGCCGTGCAGCTGGAGATGACCCAGTGCAGCTACATGCAGGAAGCCCTGCCCTTCGACTACCTGCCCGAGCGCGCCGAACAGATCCAGCCCACGCTGCAGCGCATGCTGCAGGCGGTGCTGGACTTCGTCACGACACGGCGCGTGTCCTGATCAGCCTTCGTCGTGGCAGTGGCCCGGGCAGGGCCCGCCCATGGCCACGGGCGGCGGGTCGCCCAGCCAGCGGCGCGGCCCGGGGCCGTTCTGTGCGCACAGGTCGCCGGGGTTGTGCAGCACGCAGTGGCGCAGCGACAGGCAACCGCAGCCAATGCACTGGTCCAGGCTCTCGCTGAGCCGCTGCAGCTCGCCTATGCGGTCGTCCAGCCGCTGCTTCCAGACCCGCGACATCTTCTGCCAGTCCCCGCCCGTGGGGACATGGCGGCTGGGCAGCTTGGCCAGCTGCTCGGCGATCTCCTCCAGCGTGAAGCCTATGCGCTGGGCGAACACCACGAAGGCGATGCGCCGCAGCGACGAGCGGTGGTAGCGCCGGTGGCCGCTGGCGCTGCGCACGGACTCGATCAGGTTCAGCGACTCGTAAAAGCGCAGCGCCGAGGCCTTGACCCCGCTGCGCTGCGCCACGTCGCCGATGCTGAGCAGCGGATCATCCTCGGTTTTCATGGTGGCTTTCCTTCGTGGCTTGACTTCAAGTTCACTTGAACTCGAAGAATGCGGCCATTCTGAGCGAAAGCGCAGGAACAGGGCAACCGGGGCTTGTACCGCCCCTGCAGGCGTCCTGGCCGGACTGCGAAATTCTTTGGCCGAGTGCTGCAATGACGCAGCTGCCGTTCATTCATACAGTAATGGGTCTCATTTGTATTGAATGGCATCGGCCGGAGGTTTCCATGTACATCGACAGCAGCAGCTTTCCCCTGGTCCGCATGGGCTACGAGCGCGACAAGGCCGTGCCCGTGGACCGCTTGCTGGAGGACTTCTCGGCCCTGCTGGCCCGCGGCCAGGCCTTTGTCTTCTTCAGCGACGGCGACATGTCCCAGGAGGAGCGCTCGCCCGAGGAGCGCAAGCAGGTCGTGCTGTGGATGAAGGCCCGCCGCCCCGAGCTCAAAAGCCTGGTGCGCGCCCTTGTCCACGCCGAGCCCGATGCGCACAAGCGCGCCGAGGCCGAGGCCTTCGCACAGATGTTCGGCAAGGCCTGGGGCTATCCCATGCTGCTGGTGGCCTCCCCCGAGGAGGCGCAGCAGCGTGCACGGGAGCTGCTCGGGTCCGATTGATGACCGATTGACATGAACTGAGAGAAACACCATGAATGCCGTGGATTCCGCCCTGCTCAAAGTCCTGCCCGAGAGGTGGGATCCCGACCATGTGGACCGTCCCGTGATCGTCCTGCCGATGCGCTCGGGCCCGGGTGACTGGGCAATGGACTTCCATGCCCACCGCAAGAGCCAGCTCATGGTCACCAATGCGGGCCTGATCACGCTGGAAACCGAGGCCGGCGTCTGCGTGGTGCCGCCGCGCAGCGCCGCCTGGATTCCGGGCGGCACGCTGCACCGCGTCAGCTGCAGCGGTGCGGCCAGCGGCCATATCGTCTTTGTGGAATCCGGCGCGGCGCGCCCCGCGCCCGGCCCCTGCCATGCGCTGGCCGTCTCGCCCTTTCTGCATGCCCTGCTGGAGCGCGTGCAGGGCCTGCCGCAGGACTACGAGCCCGACAGCGGCGATGGCCGGCTCATGCAGGTCCTGCTCGATGAAATCCAGAACGCGCAGCCCGAGGGCCTGCACCTGCCCCTGCCGCGCGACCGCCGCCTGCGTCGCATGACCGGCGCCCTGTGCGAGCAGCCCCAGCTGCAGGCGCGGCTGGCCGACTGGGCCCAGCGCATCGGCATGAGCGAGCGCAGCATGACGCGGCTGTTCCTGGCCGAGACCGGCCTCACCGTCAACCAGTGGCGCCGCCAGCTGCATGTGCTCACCGCGCTGCAGCAGCTGTCCCAGGGGCTGCGCATCCAGACCGTGGCCGATGCCCTGGGATACGAAAGCGCACCGGCCTTCGTGACCATGTTCCGCAAGGCCGTGGGCACCTCGCCGCGCCGCTTTCTGGCACTGCGCAGCGCGGTGCGCTGATCGCTACGAAAGCCGCAATCCCAGGCCGACCAGCACGGCCACCACCATCGCCGCCCCGAAGACATCCCAGCGCTGGATGCGCCGGTACCTGAGGATGACGACCAGGACGATGCCGATCAGCGTGATCAGCCGGGCCTGGAACACGGTGCCCAGCAGGAAGCAGATCACGATCTGCGCCCAGTAGGTGAGCAGGCCGGCCATCGGCGGCCTTTTCGATGCGGGCGGATTCGGGTCCGGTGCGGCCGGTGATGGCGATGGCGATGGAGAGGTCGATGCCGCGGGCAGGGTGCTTGCGGCGCCGGGGGCAGGGCCAGCCGCCTGCCGGGCGACCTGCCGTTCCTCCTGGCGCTGCTCGCGCCGCTGCTGGTCGGTCTTCTCCAGCACGGGCGCTGCGGGTGCGGCCGGCTGCCACCATGGCTTGCCGCTGGCCAGCGCAGGTGCCTGCCCGCCGGCTGCCAGGCGCCGGAACGTGGCGTTTGCGGCGGGCTTGGCGCGCGCGGCGGCGCGGTCCTGCCGGCTGGCCTCGAGCAGGGCGTCGTTCGCCCGGTCCACAGGGCTGCGCGTGAGCTGCCGGGCCTGTGCCAGCAGCGGCCCGCCCTGCACGGGATCGACCTGGTGGACGAACTGCGCCATTCCCAGCAACTGCGAGGCATGGGCCGGCCGGCCTTGCCAGTGGGGCGCCTGGGCAGGCTGGACAGATTGGCCTGGCAGGCCTGTCCCGGCCTGCGTGGCGCGGTGCAGGGCGGCGCGCAGGCGCCTGCGCGTCTGGCGCGATACGCCGGGCTTGTCCGCGTTCACCACCAGCCCCGTGACCTCCTGGCGGCGGCCCTTGCGCATCACGCGCTCCTTGTCGGGGTGGGGCGTGAAGCCTTCGTCGCGCAGTATCCAGCGCACGCGGCCCAGCAGCCGCCCCACGTTGTCGCGCGCGGCCTCGCCCGAGGCCGAGAAGGTCAGGTCGTCCGCATAGCGCGTGTACACAAAGCCCAGCTGCCTGGCCAGGCCCAGCAGGCGGCGGTCCAGGCGGCGGCACAGCAGGTTGGTGAGCATGGGGCTGGTGGGCGCGCCCTGGGGCAGCACGCGCTCGCGCGCCTTGCCGCCGACGAAGAGCTTTTCGCCATCCACCTGCCAGGCCTGGGCGCGGTTTTCGCTGCACAGCAGGGCCAGGAGGGTGGCCATGGCCTCGCCATAGCCCAGATGCCGGAACACGCCCTTGATGCGGCCGAAGGCAATGCTGGGAAAGAAGTCCTTCACGTCCAGGTTGATGACCACGTCGTGGCCCGCATGCGGCGCGGCATTGCTCACGATGGAGCGGCCGGCCAGGAAGCCGTGGGCGGCGCCATGCGCGGGCACCTTGGCGAGGATGTTGTCCAGCACCCAGTACTGCGCGCGCTTGAGGCGCGGCATGGGCGCGGAGATCAGCCGCTCGCCGCCGGTCTTCTTGGGCAGGGTGAACGAGTGGTAGTGGTGGGTGCGGGCCACCTCGCGGTGAAAGCCCAGGAAGCGCAGCTCGGCCACCGTGATGCCCATGGCCTGCGCCAGCTGGGCGGCATCGGCCAGCTGCGGCAGGCCGTGCCGGGCGAGCCGCTGCGGATCGGCCTGCCTGCGCTCCGTGCCATCCCGGGCGGCATCCTGCAGGGCCGCGGAGACGCCGGGGCCCAGATAGCCCACGTGCGTGGACCGCCTGGCATGCCAGGCCAGCGCCTTGTCATGGCGTTCCTGGGCCTGGCGGCGTTTGGTTTCCTCGCGCTGGGCCAGCGCCTTTTGCATGCGCTCCTTGCGCATCTGGCGCAGTGCGCGCTCGGGGTTCTGGCGCACGGCGATCTGCTGGCGCAGCTCGGCCAGCTCGCGCTGCAGCTCGCCTTCGCGCTGGATGTGGGCGGCGGCCAGCTGCGGCTGTCCCTCGCCCTTGGGCCAGAAGCCCAGGCGCTGCATCTCGTCGAGGATGACTTCCTGTTTGCTGGAGGCCTTGATGCGCTCGTAGATCTCGGCGCGTGTGGGTTGCGGCTGGCTCATGCGGCCACCCCGGCAAGGCGGGCCCGGCCGCTGTGCGGCGGGCAAAGAAATGGAGCGACGCGCTTCTCGTCGAAGAGCCCGCAGGGCTCACGGGACGGGAGCTGTTCGCTCGACGCCACCCCGCGACGGTATGCGTGTTTCGCTTGTAGCAAGCCACTCAGGAAAACGCATACCGTCGCTGGGGTGGCACAGTGAAAACGGCGCCCGTGGTGCATGAAACGGCAGTTCACAAGGGTGGCGAAACACCACCCGGGTTGCAAGAGCCTGCGCGTCGCTCCGCGTGGCAGTGTAGAGCAATTGAGGCGGTTCACGCGATTTCTCCTTGTCCTGCTGCGGCCGCCTGCTGCGGGCCTGCCGGCTGGCGTGCGGCATCGAGCTGGGCCTGCGCCACCAGGCGCAGCGCAATCATGTGCTCGCAGGGCCCCTGGCGCAGCCGGTGCTGCTGGTAGTGGTTGCAGCTGCAGCGCGCATCGGTCAGGCGCTCGTCCGCGTTGAGTTCGAGCTGGGTGTCGAACAGGCGCTTGCCGTCGGCGCGCGGTATCTGGCCGGTGATGCGGCTGAAGCCGTCCTTGCGGTCGATGCGCGGCGGGGCAATGGCCTTGCCGCGCACCAGGGCCAGCGCCTTGTCCTCCTCGGGGTTGGCAGGCTGCAATTGCTGCGCCGTCAGCGGCTCGCGCAGCAGCTCGCGCCAGGCGTAGCGCCCGGCGTCCAGGTCGTAGACCGCGCGCCCGGCCTGCATCCAGCGTGTCATGGCCGTGTGCACCTGGGCCGGGGCCAGGCCCGTGGCCTGGGCCAGTTCCTGCGCGCCGGCCTGCCAGCACGACTGCAGTTGCCGGCCCACGGCCTCGACCTGGGCGGGCGTGACCTCGGCCTGCGGCGCCATCAGGTGAAAGCGCGCGCTGGCGGCCCAGTCGTTGGCGCTCCAGCCCGACAGGCCCAGCGTGACCGTGACCTGGCCCAGCTCCACCACCCAGAAGCTGGGCATGCCGCTGCCCAGCAGGTGCACGCGCACGCGCGTGGCCTGCGGGATCAGCCGTTCCAGCGTGAGCAGGCGCCGGCGCCCCCACAGGCGGATGGTGCCGCCGCCCGTGCCCAAGGCATCGCTGACGACGTGCGAGCGCCGGGTGGCCAGGCGTTCCTCCCAGGGCTCGAACACCACGGCGGGCGGCTGCCCCGGCGTCAGCTCGAAGCGCAGCGCGCGCGGGCCATGGCGCTCGCGCCGGGCACGCAGCCGCGCGCAGATGTTGAACAGGTCCATGGGGTGCAGTTCCACCACGGTGGCGGGCAGGGCCATGGCGCTGGAGACCTGCACGAAGCCGCGCAGCCAGCTGTCGGGCAGGTCGATCTTTTCCTCGCGCAGTGCCGGATCGGCGCCCATCTGCACGGCAAAGCCGGCCGGGTCCAGCGTCAGCCGCGTGTCCCGGTAGCTGCGGATCTTCTGGAACTCTTCGTAGAGGCTGGCCGAGTAGTCGATGTTGGTGGTGCCGCAGATGCGCTCGCCCGCATGCTCGAAGGCCTCGTGCCGGATGCTGACCGCGCAGTAGCTGGACTCGTCCTGGCTGAAGGCCTCGAACAGCAGCCGGTCCGGGTGCACGGTGATCACGGGGTCGAGCACGTACCAGGCATCGCGGTTGGCCTGGTACAGCCAGTCGAAGTATTTGCGCTGCGCCTTGTAGAAGGGCGCGAGCACCTGGTTGCGGGTCTCGCGCAGGTCCTTGAGTTCGGCGCTGATTTCCTTGGCGCGCGCCTGGGCGCCGCCGGTGTCGGCCATGAAGCCGGCCAGCAGCTGGGACTCATGCTCCTGCAGCCATTCGCGGTAGGCCGTCTTGTCGCGGCCGCGCGTGCGCATGTCGCTGACCACCACGCTGTGCAGCGCGCTGAGGCCTTCGCGCACCTGCAGGAAGGCCGGGCCGTCGCGCCTGAGCAGGCCGTCGAAGCGCGTGGGAGGCCGCAGCAGGTCGGGCGCGAAGGAAAACGCCTGTTGCGTGGCCGTGTCGCTGACCTGCGTGCTGCCGTAGTACTGATAGCGAAATTCCATGTCCGTTCGACTCCGTGCTGTGAACAGGCGCTCAGGTGGAAGACGGGGCCTGGCCGCGCCGCTCCGCCGCCAGGGGCTGCATGAAGCTTTGCGCCAGATGGGGATGGCGCTGCACGATGTCGCGCAGCCCGGCCACATAGTCGGGCTGGTCGGCCTGGCTGGCGCTGACCACCTGCCGCGCGAAGATGGCCGCGACCACGGCCGCAGTCTCGGGCGCATCGACCTGGCCGCGCAGGAAATGCAGCACGCGCGTCTTGCTGGCGCGCGCGCGGTGCACCTGGCTGAGCACGGCCAGGAAGTAGGGCTGCAGCTCCTGCAGGCGCGTGGCGCGCTGGGGCGCGGGCTCGTCGGGCAGGGCCAGCAGCCATTGCGTGACGAACAGCTGCACGCCGGGGGCCGGGTGCTGGGCCAGGCGCGCGAGGTAGAGGCTGGCCTCGGGCGCGCTCATGTGCTGCTCGAGCCGCTGGCGGCCCAGGGCCTGTACCCAGGACTGGGGATGGTCCACCCAGCCGATCAGCAGCTCGGGCGTGAGCGCATTGGCCGGCAGCCGCTGGCCGAACATCTCGCGTGCGTACTGCTGGGTGTCGGCGAACAGGGCGTCGGCCAGCGGCAGCAGCTGTTCCGCCTGCTCGGGCCGGGTCTGTTCCATGGGCGTGAGGCGCGTGTCGATGCTCTGGCGGCTCAGGGCGCGCACATCGGCATCGGCATGCCGCGCCAGCGTGGACCACTGGCGCAGGGTGTAGGCCTGGATGTCCAGCGCCTTCAGGCCCCAGGCGCCGTAGCGTTGCGCACCCGTGGCCTGGGCCTGCAGGGCGCGCCAGATGCCTGAGGCATCGCGGGCCGGGGCCACGGCGGCCAGCGGGCCGGTGAGCAGGCGCAGCGCCGCGTCGTGGACGCCTTCGGCCTTTTCCGCACGGAACAGCACCTCGTGCAGGCGTTCGGCGATCTGGGCGTTGCAGCGCGCGTTGTACAGAGGGGTGCCGGCCAGGCGCTCGACCAGGGGCGCGGCCGCTGCGCGCAAGGCGGCATGGGGCGATACCGCAAACCCGGCCAGCATGTCGGCCTGCTCGCACAGCAGATCGTCGGCCAGGCTGCCCATGAGCCGTATGCCGCAGGCCATGCGCGCAGGTTCCTCGGATTCCAGCAGCCCGCGCAGCGCCGCCGCAGGCAGGGTGCGCAGGCCTTGCGGGTGGACCAGCAGCCAGGCGGTCGCCATCTCCACCAGTGCCGTCACCGAATGCGCCAGCAGGTGGTGCAGCGGCGGGGCCGGAACGCCGGGCGCGTGCGCGACCAGCGGTGCCTTGTCCGCGAAGAGGGCCTGCACCGCATCGCGGATGTCGGCCAGCGCAGCGCCGTCCGCATCCAGCGTGGGCAGCGCCGCCAGCAGGGCCAGGGCCACGGCGGCGCCATCGGCATAGAGCAGCAGGGCCAGTGCCTGCGTGCGCGAGCTGGCGGCGGGCGACAGAAGCAGGGCCGCCACCAGCTCGGCATCGCGCGCGGCGGCTGCGCGGTCGCGCGACAGCCAGGCGCCCAGGTAGCGGGCGGCCGGCCCCTCGCCGCATTGCGCAAGCGCCAGCAGCCAGGGGCGGCGCGCCGCATCGTCGGTCAGAGCGACCATGCGCTGCTGGGCAATCTCCAGGCCCAAGGCGGCGGCGGGCGCATAGGTTTGGTGCAGCAGCGGCGCGGCGGCCGCCGCATCCAGGCTGTCCAGAAAGGCCTTCTGGTCCTGCAGGGCGCGCGTGAGCGACCACAGCAGCAGCGTGGACTGCGAGCGGCCCACCAGCTGCAGCAGCCGCTCGGGGTGGGCGTCCCACAGGGGCGACAGCCCTTCCACGCGCTGCGCGGGCAGCTGCTGCAGGTCCAGCGGCTCGTCGGTGTACCAGCCATGGGCGCGTGCCGAGGCATGCAGCTGCGGCCAGCGCGGCAGCAGCAGCCGGGCGGCAAGCAGCCAGCGCGATTCGGGCAGGCGGCCGGAGCGCGAGGCGGCCTGGCCCGCGCAGCGGCGGTCCATGGCCTGGAGCAGGGCCGTGGCCTGCGCGGCGCCTTCGCTGTGCCCGGCCGAGACCATGCGCCGCAGCTGGCGCCAGCCGCGCAGGCGCAGGTACAGGGAGGTGTCGCGGCTGAAGACGGCACCCTCGTCGCGCGGGCCATCGAAGCGGGCATGCAGCACGGCCAGCAGGGCGTGGTCGCGCCGCCACTCGGCACGCTTGTGGATGCGCCGTATGGCAGGCCACCAGGGGCGTGTGAAAGGGATGCGCTCCATCCAGGCCAGCAGCTGCCGGTGGACGGCGCCATCGTGCGCTCCCAACGTATCGGCCGCCAGCAGTGCCTGGGGCGTGAGGGCGTTGAACACGGCCTGCTGCGCCTGCGGGCCGTCCTCCGGCGGGGCGGTGCGTGTCTCTTGTTCCCCCTGTGCCCCTTGCTCCCCTTGTACCCACTGCTCCCACTGATCCCGGTGCTCCTGCAGCGCCGCCTGGCGCTCCTGCGGCGCGAGCAGCGCCAGCCAGGCCTGGTGCGCCAGGTCGCGCGTGGCCTCGCTGGCGCCGCGCTGCGACAGCGCCTGCATGGCCACCGCCGCGCCGCCATCGCCCAGGCGGCCCACCAGATAGGCCAGGCAGTAGTCGAGCAGGTCGTCGCCCGTGCCCAGCAGGGCCACCAGGCGCGGCACCTGCGCATGCAGCAGGCGCTGGGCGCCGCCGCCGCGCGCGGCATCCGCATATTCCGCCAGGCGCCACACCAGGCGCGCCTGCTGGCCTGCGGGCATCAGCCGCCAGGCATTGCCGTCCAGGCGCCGGCACAGGGCCGGTATGGCGGCGGCCTGCACGGGCGACTCCGGCAGCTGTGGCGGCTGCGGTGCCGGTTCCTGGGCGTGGCCAGCCAAGGGCAAGGCTTGCACGCCATCCAGCTCGGCAAAACCTTGCTGGGACTGCAGCACATCGCCGGCCGCCAGGCGCTGGCGCAGATAGGCCAGTGCGCGCTGGCGTGCAGGCTCCAGTGCCAGCGGCAACGGGGTCAGCGTGCTGTCATCGACCTGCGCGACGACGCCGGCCTTCCATTGCGTGACCTGCAAGGTCACGACATGGCGCGCCGCCGCGTCGCGCCCCTGCGGGTCCAGGGCCACCAACGTCACGGTGCTGATGCGTTCATTGCGTCCCTGCGGGCGGGACAGTACGGCTTGAGCAAGCAGGTTCATGCGGCAGGCATCCAGTGCTTTTCCATATGGGGTTGGCTGGCGGGAACAACCGGGGCCGCAAAGTGTTCGCGGCCGTCGTTTCCCGCTGGCCAACGCAGGGTCAGATGGCATCGCAGTGTAGTGCCTCGATGCCCTGCGGGCGCCGCCCGCCGCGTGCCCGCCGCAGTGCCGATGGCCACTGCGCTTGTCCGATCCGGCCATTGATTCCCCTGGCAAACCGTCCTCAATTTTCGTGGTGTCTTTGTGGCTGGATCTTGACTTCAAGTTCACTTGAACTTGAAGAATGCAACCCATTGTGAGCAGCCGCCGGCAAGGCCTTCAGAGCCTGCGGTACAGCCCCCCTTTTTCCGGCCCTGCACCGACCCCGGCAGCAGGGCCTTGCCCATCCCCTCAAGGAGAGTCGATCCATGCCAGTTCTTCCCCCGCCGCCGTTGCGGCGTGCCCTGTTCGGAGGCGCCCTGGCGGCGCTGGCCCTGCTTGCCGGCTGCCGCCCGCAGGCCGTGGGCGATGCCCATGCCAGCGACGGCCCGCCGCCTGCGCCCGAGGTGCTGGTGAGCGAGGTCGTGCCGGCCAGCGTGCGTGTCTGGGACGAGTTCAACGGCCGCATCGATGCCGTGGACTCCGTGCAGCTGCGCCCGCGCGTGTCGGGCTATATCGAGCGCATTGCCTTCAGCGAGGGGCAGGAGGTCAGGAAGGGCCAGCTGCTGTTCGTGATCGACCAGCGGCCCTACCGCGCGGCCCTGGCCAGCGCCGAGGCCGAGCTGGAGCGCACGCGTGCCGGCGCCGCCCTGGCGCGCACCCAGGACCAGCGTGCCCGCCAGCTGGTGGCCGAGCATGCCGTCTCGCGCGAGGAAGCCGACACGCGTGCCGGCGCCATGGCCCAGAGCGCCGCCCAGGTGCGTGCCGCCGAGGCCGCGCTGGCGGCTGCGCGGCTCAACCTGGACTTCACCGAGGTGCGCGCGCCGGTCTCCGGCCGCGCGGGCCGCGCCCTGCTCACCGTGGGCAACCTGGCCCAGGCCGACCAGAGCGTGCTGACCACCGTGGTCTCGCAGGACCCGGTGTATGTGTATTTCGATGCGGACGAGCACAGCTTCCTGCGCCACCAGCAGGCCGCCAACGCCGCCAACGGCGGCAAGGGCCGGCCCGTGCGCATGGGCCTGGCCAGCGATGAGGGCTTCCCGCACAAGGGCACGCTGGATTTCACCGACAACCAGCTCAACGCCGGCACGGGCACGGTGCGCATGCGCGCCCGCATGCCCAATCCCGACCGCCTGCTGACGCCGGGCCTGTTCGCGCGCGTGCAGTTGCAGTCAGGGCAGTCCGAGCAGGGCGGCGGCGGGCAGCAGGCGCTGCTGATCGACGACAAGGCCGTGCTCACCGACCAGGACCGCAAGTACGTGTATGTGGTGGGCGAGGGCAACAAGGCCGAGCGCCGCGACCTGGAGCTGGGCCGCATGGTCGATGGCCGGCGCGTGGTGCAAAAGGGCCTGGCGGCGGGCGACCGCCTCGTGGTCGGCGGCCTGCAGCGCATCTACTACCCCGGCATGCCGGTCAGCCCCAAGCCTGCGCCCGGCGATGGGCAGGCGGCGGTGGCCCAGGCGTCGGCCGTGGCCGCGCAGTGAACCGGGACGCACCATGGATTTCTCCAAATTCTTCATAGACCGCCCGATCTTCGCGGTCGTGCTCTCCATCATCCTGTTCGCCGTGGGCCTGGTTGCGATTCCGCAGCTGCCCGTGGGCGAGTATCCCGAGGTCGTGCCGCCCAGCGTGGTGGTGCGCGCCACCTATCCGGGCGCCAATCCCAAGGAGATCGCCGAGTCGGTGGCCGTGCCGCTGGAGGAGGCGATCAATGGCGTCGAAGGCCTGATCTACCTGAAGTCGGTCGCGGCCTCGGACGGCAGCCTGCAGGTGGTGGCGACCTTCCGCGCCGACGTGGACCCCGACACGGCAGCCGTGCGCGTGCAAAACCGCGTGAGCCAGGCGCAGAGCCGCCTTCCCGAGGAAGTGCGCCAGTACGGCGTGACCACGCAAAAGCGCTCGTCCACGCCGCTGATGTATGCGGGCCTGACCTCCAGCGACGGCAACCATGATGCGCTGTACCTGCGCAACCATGCCACGCTCAAGATCAAGGACGAGCTGGCGCGCATCCCCGGCATCGGCGAGGTGGCGCTGTACGGCGCAGGCGACTATGCGATGCGCGTCTGGCTGGATCCCAGCAAGGTGGCCGCACGCCAGCTCACCGCCGCCGAGGTGATCGCCGCCATCCGCGAGCAGAACGTGCAGGTATCGGCCGGCCAGCTGGGCGCCGAGCCCAGCCCCAAGGGCTCGGACAAGCTGCTGTCCATCAATGTGCGCGGCCGCCTGAAGACGGCCGAGGAGTTCGGCTCCATCGTGCTCAAGGGTGGTGCCGACGGCCAGGTCGTGCGCCTGTCCGACGTGGCGCGCATCGAACTGGGCGCCAGCGACTACAGCATGCGCTCGCTCAGCGACACGCGGCAGATGGCGGCCGTGGGCATCTTCCTGTCGCCGGGCGCCAATGCGCTGGGCGTGGCGCGGGAGGTCTACGCCACCATGGAGCGCCTGTCCAGGGATCTGCCCGAAGGCGTGAACTTCGAGACCGTCTGGGACCCCACGGTCTTCGTGCGCGACTCCATCAAGGCGGTGCAGAGCACGCTGATCGAGGCGGTGATCCTCGTGGTGCTGGTGGTCATCGTCTTCCTGCAGACCTGGCGCGCTTCCATCATTCCGCTGCTGGCCGTGCCCGTGTCCATCGTCGGAACCTTCGCGGGGCTGTACCTGCTGGGCTACTCCATCAACACGCTGACCCTGTTCGGCCTGGTGCTGGCCATCGGCATCGTGGTGGACGATGCCATCGTCGTGGTGGAGAACGTGGAGCGCTACATCGAGGAGGGCCACACGCCCCTGGAGGCGGCGCACCTGGCGATGAAGGAGGTCTCGGGCCCCATCATCGCCATCGCCCTGGTGCTGTGCGCGGTCTTCGTGCCCATGGCCTTCCTCAGCGGCGTGACGGGCCAGTTCTACAAGCAGTTCGCCGTGACGATCGCCATCTCCACGGTGATCTCGGCCATCAACTCGCTGACGCTGTCGCCTGCACTGGCGGCCAAGCTGCTGCAGCCGCGCGGCGCGCCGCGCGATCTGCTGTCGCGCGGGCTGGACCGCAGCCTGGGCTGGTTCTTCCGGCCCTTCAACCGCTTCTTCGACCGCAGCGCGCACGGCTACCAGAACTCCGTGGGGCAGACGCTGCGCCGCCGCGGCCTGGTGTTTGCGGTCTACGCGGCGCTGCTGGCGGGCACGGCCGTGCTGTTCCAGGCCGTGCCGGGCGGCTTCATCCCGCTGCAGGACAAGCTGTACCTGTTCGGCGGCGCCAAGCTGCCCGAGGGCGCCTCGCTGGGCCGCACCTCCGAGGTGACGCGCCAGATCGTGGAGCTGGCCCACAGCGTGGAGGGCGTGGACAAAGTCGCTGCCTTCGCGGGCTTCAATGCGCTGCAGACCACGACCACGCCCAACCTGACCAGCTCCTACATCATGCTCAAGCCCTTCGGCGAGCGCACGCGCAGCGCCGAGGAGATCAATGCCGAGCTGGGCGCCAAGTTCGCGCAGATCGAGGGCGGCTTCGCCTACGCGCTGATGCCGCCGCCCATCCAGGGCCTGGGCAACGGCTCGGGCTACTCGCTGTTCCTGCAGGATCGAGCGGGCCTGGGCTACGCGGCGCTGCAGCAGGCGCTGCAGGCCTTCCAGGCCGAGATCGCCAAAACGCCGGGCATGACCTATCCGGTCAGCAGCTACCAGTCCAACATCCCGCAGCTCGAAGTCAAGGTGGACCGCACCAAGGCCAAGGCGCAGGGCGTGGCGCTGACCGACCTGTTCCAGACGCTGCAGGCCTACCTGGGCTCGGTCTACGTCAACGACTTCAACGCCTTCGGCCGCGTCTGGCGCGTGATGCTGCAGGCCGATGCCGACCACCGCCAGGCCGTGGAGGACATCGCGCGGCTGCGCACGCGCAATGCGCGCGGCGAGATGGTGCCCATTGGCTCCATGGTCACCGTGGTGCCCAGCTTCGGGCCCGACCCGGTGCTGCGCTACAACGGCTTCCCGGCGGCCGACCTGATCGGCGACTCCGACCCGCGCGTGCTGTCCTCGGGCGAGGTGCTGACCAAGCTCCAGGAGATCGCGCAGCGCACGCTGCCGCGCGGCATCGAGCTGGCCTGGACCGACCTCAGCTACCAGCAGGTGGAGCAGAGCAACGCCGCGGCCGTGGTCTTCGCCATCGCCGTGATGCTGGTCTTCCTGGTGCTGGCCGCGCTCTACGAGAGCTGGACGCTGCCGCTGGCCGTCATCCTCATCGTGCCCGTGTGCATCTGCGCGGCGCTGTTCGGCGTCTGGCTGGCCGGCGGCGACAACAACGTCTTCGTGCAGGTGGGGCTGGTGGTGCTGATGGGGCTGGCCTGCAAGAACGCCATCCTGATCGTGGAGTTCGCGCGCGAGCTGGAGCTGCGCGGCGTGGGCATCGTCGATGCCGCGCTGCAGGCCTGCCGCCTGCGGCTGCGGCCCATCGTCATGACCTCCATCGCCTTCATCGCCGGTGCCGTGCCCCTGCTCATCGGCGGCGGCGCGGGCAGCGAGGTGCGCGCGGCCACGGGGGTGACGGTGTTCTCCGGAATGCTGGGCGTGACCCTGTTCGGCCTGTTCCTCACGCCGGTGTTCTACGTCACGCTGCGCCGGCTCTCGGGCCGGGCGCTGACGGGGCATGCGCCTGCACATGCCGCGCCTGCCTCCCCACCCTCCGACAAAGCCGCACCCCTGGAGCCCCACCATGTCTGAAATCCGCAAATCCCTGAGCCGACACGCGCTGGCGCTGGCGTCTGCCGGGCTTGTGGCTGGCTGCGCGGTCGGCCCCGACTTCAAGGCGCCTGCGGCGCCACAGGCCGGAGCACAGTTCGCGCGGGCCGAGCCTGCACCGGCCACCCCGCAGGCCGAGCCCGATGCCGCCTTCTGGCGCCAGTTCCAGGACCCGCAGCTGACGCGGCTGGTGGAGCAGGCGCTGGGCGGCAACCAGGACCTGCAGGTGGCGCTGGCACGGCTGGACGGCGCCCAGGCGCTGCTGAGCGAAAGCCGCTTCGACCAGTTCCCCACGGTCACGATGTCGGGCCAGGCCACGCAGCAAAAGCGCAGCGAGAGCGAGGCCTTCTACGGGCCGCGCAGCCAGCGCAGCTACACGGCCGGGCTGTCGGCCAGCTGGGAGATCGACGTGTTCGGCCGCGTGCGGCGCAACATCGAGGCGCGGCGTGCCGACCTGCGCGCCGACGCGGCCGATCTCGCGGCGCTGCAGGTGGCCATTGCGGCCCAGGTCGCGGGCAGCTATGCCGACCTGCGCGGCTGGCAGCAGCGCCTGGCCCTGGCCCAGGCCAACGCGGCCAACCAGCAGGACACGCTGCGCCTGGTGCAGCTGCGCCTCACACACGGCAGCGGCACCGAGTTCGACCTGGCGCGCGCCCAGGCCCAGCTGGAGGCCACGCGCTCGCGCATCCCGGCACTGCAGGCGCAGATCGCCATGGCCCAGCACCGGCTGGCCGTGCTCACGGGCCAGGTGCCCGAGGCGCTGATCGCCGCGCTGGATGTGCCTGCCGCCCTGCCGCAGCTGCCGCCGGCCATCGACCCCGGCACGCCGGCCGGCCTGCTGCGCCGCCGTCCGGACGTGGCCGTGGCCGAGGCACGGCTGCATGCGGCCACGGCGCGCATCGGCGTGGCCACGGCCGACCTGTTCCCGCGCCTGTCGCTGGGCGGGCTGCTGGGCAGCACGGCGCTGCATGGCGGCGCGCTGTTCGAGGGCGGCAGCGCCACCAGCAGCGTGTTCCTGGGCGTGGACTGGTCCTTCCTCGACGTGGGCCGCGTGCGGGCGCGCATCGCGGCCAGCGAGGCCGGCGCCCAGGCCGCGCTGGCCCAGTACCAGCAGACCGTGCTGCTGGCGCTGGAGGACGCCGAGAACGCCCTGGTGCGCCTGCAGCGCACGCGCACCGAGGATGCCCACCTGGCCCAGGCCGCCGAGCAGCGCCAGCGCGCAGAACAGCTGGCGCTGCGCCGCTACCACCTGGGCAGCGTGGGCCTGTACGAAGTGCTGGATGCGCAGCGCGACCTCTACGCGGCCCAGGACGCCGCCGCCGACAGCCGCGCACGCGGCCTGCGCGCTGCCGTGGCGCTGTACCAGGCCCTGGCCGGTGGCTGGGACGGGAAGCTGCCGCCAGCCTGAGCACAAGGCGTGCGTTGCAAAAAGGGACGGCCAGGCGCCGTCCCTTTTTTCTTGTTCGGCGCACCCGGTGAAAACCACGAGGACCAGGGGCTTGCCTCATTTTTTTCTTATCGGATAATTTTCTCATTGGAAAAAAATGGAGCGATGGATGATGGAAAGCCAGGTTCTGGATTTCGCCGTGATCGGTGCCGGCATGGCCGGCGCCTCTGTGGCCTGGCGGCTGGCCGGTGCGAGCGCCTCGGTGCTGGTGCTCGAGCGCGAGCCGCAGCCCGGATACCACGCCACGGGCCGCTCGGCCGCCATGTTCATGGAAAGCTACGGCACCGGGCAGATACGCGCGCTGACACGCGCCAGCCGCGCCTTCTACAGCGCGCCGCCCGAAGGTTTTTGCGATCACGCGCTGCTGCAGCCGCGCAGCGTGCTCTACATAGGCACGGCCGGCCAGGAGTCCCAGCTGGACGAGGCCCTGGCCATGTACCGCCGCGACGGCCTGCGCGCCGAGCGCATCGACGCGCGCCAGGCCTGCACCCTGGTGCCCTGCCTGGACGAGAGCCAGCTGGTGGGTGCCGTGCATGACCTGGACGCCATGGACATCGACGTGGCCGAACTGCACCAGGGCTTTCTGCGCGGCATGGCGCGTGCCGGTGCGCGGCTGCGCTGCGGCGCCGAACTGTCCGGCGCCGAGCGCGAGGTGGATGGTGATGGCCAGGGCCTGTGGACCCTGGTGCTGCAGGACGGGTCGCAGGTCCGTGCCCGCGCCGTGGTCAATGCCGCAGGCGCCTGGGCCGATGCCGTGGCCCGGCTGTGCGGCGCGCGGCCGCTGGGCATCGAGCCCCGGCGCCGCTCGGCCTTCACCTTTGCCGCACCGGAGGGCGAGGACATCCACGGCTGGCCTGCCGTGATCGGCGTGGACGAGAGTTTCTACTTCAAGCCCGATGCCGGCCAGCTGCTGGGCTCGCCCGCCAATGCCGATCCCGTGCCGCCGCATGACGTGGTGGCCGAGGAACTGGACGTGGCCATGGGCATAGACCGCATCGAGACACTGACCCGCCTGCGCATACGCCGGCCGCGCCATGTCTGGGCCGGGCTGCGCAGCTTTGCGCCCGATGACGACTTCGTGATCGGCTGGGACGCGCGCCGTGAAGGATTCTTCTGGCTGGCAGGGCAGGGCGGCTACGGCATACAGACGGCCGCCGGCGCCTCGGCCGCTGCGGCCGCGCTGCTGATGCGCGAGCCGCTGCCCGCCGAGCTGCTGGCCCAGGGCGTCGATGCCCGGCGGCTGAGTCCGGAGCGCTTCGCGGCCTGAGACGCCTGCCTTTTCGCTTTTTCAGCCCCCGCAACACACAACAATCCAAGGAGACAGGCATGGGTGCATTCAAGGAAGTGAGCAGGATTGCCGGCGCCTTCGTCGGCGTCATCGTCGGGGCGGGCTTCGCCTCGGGGCAGGAGATACTGCAGTTCTTCGCGGGCTTTGGCGCCATCGGCCTGGCGGGCTGCCTGGTGGCGGCCCTGGCCTTCGTCTTCCTGTCCATGGCGTTCTCCACCATGGGCCAGCGCCTGCAGGCCGGCTCGCACAAGGAGGTGGTGCAGGCCCTGCTGGGCCGGCATGTGGGCATGGTGTTCGATGTGCTGATCACCTTCTTCCTCTTCGCCATCACGGTGGTCATGCTGGCGGGCGCAGGCTCGCTGCTGCACCAGTGGCTGGGCCTGCCCGAGGTCTGGGGCAGCGTGCTGGCCACCGTGGCCACGGTGCTCATCGTCTGCTTGGACGTGGGCCGGGTGATCGCCTTCATCGGCGCGGTCACGCCGCTGCTGGTGTTCATGACCGTGGTGGTCGCAGGCTACGTGCTGGTGACGCCCCAGGGCGAGCCGGCCGCGCTGGAGGCCGCCACCGCCGCCCAGCCCCGGGGTGCGGGGCACTGGCTGGTGGCCGCGCTGCTCTATGTCTCCTACAACGTGGTGGCGGGCATGCCCTTCCTGGTGATCATGGGCGGCCAGGCCAGCTCGCGCCGCGTGGCGCTGTGGGGCGGCGTGGCCGGCGGGCTGCTGCTGGGCCTGCTGATGCTGCTGATCGCGGCCGCCATGGTCTGGCGCATGGACACGCTGGGCGGCCTGTCCATGCCCATGCTGGCGCTGGCCACGCAGATCTCGCCCTGGCTGGGGCACCTGATGTCGCTGGTCATCTTCGGCATGATCCTCAACACCGCCGTGGGCATGCTCTATGCCTTCGTGGCCCGCATCCTGCCGGCCGGCACGCCGCGTTTTCGCTGGGGCACGGGCGTGGCGGGCGTGGTGGCACTGGGCGGCAGCTTCGCGGGTTTCATCACGCTGGTGGGCATGGTGTACCCGGTCTATGGCTACATCGGCTTCGCGCTCATGGCCTGCGCGCTGGCAGGCTGGCTGCGCCTGGGCCGCAGGCCGGCGCCCCAGGCCGATCTGCGCGGCACCTGAGGGGGCGGGCCTGACCCTAGAATCGGGCGGTCGCCAGCCCCGATCGCCCGCTTCATGCCCAGCCCCCGTCCTCGCACCAGTCCCGCCCCTGGTCCCGGCCCCAGCCCTCGTTCCAGTCCGCTTCCCACGGCAGACCAGGTCCTTGCCGCCGTGCTGCCGGGCGCCCGCACGGCCGCCGCCCTGCCCGCAGGCAAGCACGAAGTGGGGGCCAAGCTGCGCAAGGCCCGCAAGGAGCGCGGCCTGACGCTGCAGCAGGTGGCCGAAAGCAGCGGGCTGGCCGTGTCCACCATCTCCAAGGCCGAGCGCGGCCAGATCGCGCTGAGTTACGAGAAGGTGCTCATGCTGGGCAACGCGCTGGACATCGACATGACACGGCTGTTCATGGTCGGGGACGCCCAGCAGGCGGCCGGCGACACGCCCACCGTGGTCAAGGACCGCTTCGAGGACGTGCAGCGCTACGAGACCGACCAGTACCTCTACAGCGTGCTGTGCGGCGCCTTCCCGGGCAAGAAGATGCAGCCCCTGGTGGCCGTGATCAATGCGCGCGAGGCCGGGGAATTCTCGGAGACCATCCGCCATGCGGGCCAGGAGTTCGTGATGGTGCTCTCGGGCCGGGTGCGCATCCTGTTCGAGAACGGCGAATCGGTGGAACTGGGCCGCCACGAGGCCGCATATTTCGACAGCGGCGTGGGCCATGTGTATGTGAGCCTGAGCCGCCAGCCGGCGCAAGTCGTCTCTGTCTGCACCTGAAATGGTTAGCACCCCCTGAGCGGCTGCGCCGCTTCCCCCGTGTGCACGGCGCCCTCTCTCGCTTCGCGGGAGGGGGACGACACCCTCGGTGCGGGGCGGCGCGGCCGGCATAGGCCCTTCCTCGGTGTCTCTGGCGTGGGGGTGCGCTAGTTTCATAGGTCGCGCCTTTTGTTTGGGGCGCAGGCCGTTTTTCTGGGGGAATCCTCGTGCCCGGCACGGCCGCCCCGGAATTCCTACAATCGCTGCCCATGAGCCTGCCCCAGTACACCCGCGCCAAAGAGCTTCCCGCCATCCTTGCCAAGCGCCTCGTCATTCTTGACGGCGCCATGGGCACCATGATCCAGCGCTTCAAGCTGGGAGAGGCCCAGTACCGGGGCCAGGGCTACACGGGCCCGGGCAGCGTGGGCGACCGCTTCAAGGACTTCCCGCATGACGTCAAGGGCAACAACGAGCTGCTGTCGCTCACCCGCCCCGACGTGATCCGCGACATCCATGAGAAGTACCTGGCCGCCGGCGCCGACCTGATCGAGACCAACACCTTCGGCGCGACCACGATTGCGCAGGACGACTACCACATGGCCGATCTGGCGCGCGAGATGAATCTCGAGAGCGCCCGGCTGGCCCGCGCGGCCTGCGACAAGTACAGCACGCCCGGCCATCCGCGCTACGTGGCCGGCGCCCTGGGTCCCACGCCCAAGACGGCCAGCATCAGCCCCGACGTGAACGATCCGGGCGCGCGCAACGTGAATTTCGAGCAGCTGCGCCAGGCCTACCTGGAGCAGACGCTGGCGCTGATCGAGGGCGGCGCCGACGTCATCCTGGTCGAGACCATCTTCGACACGCTCAACGCCAAGGCCGCGCTGTTCGCGGTGGACGAGGCCTTCGAGCAAAGCGGCGAATGCCTGCCCATCATGATCAGCGGCACGGTGACCGATGCCTCGGGCCGCATCCTGTCCGGGCAGACGGTGACGGCCTTCTGGCACAGCGTGCGCCATGCCAACCCGCTGTCCATCGGCCTGAACTGCGCGCTGGGCGCGGCGCTGATGCGCCCCTACGTCCAGGAACTGAACAAGGCCGCGCCTGAGACCTTCATCAGCTGCTACCCCAACGCCGGCCTGCCCAATCCCATGAGCGACACGGGCTTTGACGAAACGCCCGAAGTCACCAGCCGCCTGGTGCATGAGTTCGCGGCCGAAGGCCTGGTCAACATCGTGGGCGGCTGCTGCGGCACCACGCCGGACCACATCGGCGCCATCGCCAAGGCCGTGGGCAGCACGCCCACGCGCCGCCTGTTCTACCCGGAATCGGCCTGATCGCGCGGGCGGAGCCTCTGACATGAGTTCGCCGCTGCCGCCCGTTCCGTCTCCAGCCGCAGGGCTGCCGCAGCCCGTGGCGGCGCCTGTGCCCGGCCCGGCCGCTGGTGCGCCGGTGGCGCCGGCTTCACCCGCGTCATCCGCCTCACCCTCCGTTCCCGTCACGCCGCCAGCGGCCACGGCCGTGCGCTGGTCGCCCGAGATGCTGCAAAGCCTGCGCCTGCAGGCCTTTGAGCAATTGGTGGCCCAGCTGGCGCGCCAGGTGCAGGCCAGCCCCGGCGCGCCTGCGCCGCAGTGGCCGGCCAGCGGCGTGTCCGAGGCGCTGGGCCGGCTGTTGCAGGCCCTGCTGGCCCAGGTGGGCACCCAGCAGGGCCAGGCCCTGCAATTGCTGGCGGCCCAGCCGGGCTCGGCGGCATTGCTCCAGGCGCTGGCGGCAGGCACGACGGCGCCTGGCGGGCAGGATCCCCGGAGCGCTCCATCGGCCCAGGCCGGACCGCCCATCCCGTCCGCATCGACAACGCCTGCGGCCTCCATGCCGCCCGCCGCTGCCGCAGTGACGCTGGCCGTGGCGGCTGCCAAGGGCAAGGTGATGGATGCGCTGCTGGCCGGATCCGGGCTGGCGCCGCAGGCCGGGGCGCGCCCAGCAGGGGGCATTGCAGGCGGCGCTGCCGGGGGGGCCACACAGACCCTGCCCGCGCTGCAAAGCTGGTGGGTGCAGCAGGGCACGCTGCTGACGCCGCAGGGCGAGCGCGGCTTCACGCTGAGCCTGCAGGTGCCCCAGGCCTGGGCCCAGGCGCAGGGCGCGGCCATGGCGCTGGCGGCCGCATCGGCTTGCGCGCCGGGTGCGGCCCCTTTCACGGCGGCGGCCCTGCCTGCGGGCGCTGCGCTGCCCTTGGCGGGCGCCCAGGCCACGGAGCCGGGCCTGCGCCTGCCGCTGGATGCCTCGCTGCAGTCCCTGGCCTCGGGGCCGGTGGCCGTGGTGGTGCAGCCGCGTGGCGCCGATGCGCTGCGCACCAGCGCCCTGCTGCTGCTGGAGCTGCAGCCGCTGCGCCAGCCCGGTGGCGCCATGGCATCGCCGGCCGGGCTGGCCTCGGTGGCGTCGCTGTCGCCCGCGTTCGCGCAGGAGGTGCAGCAGATGCTGCAGCAGCGCAACGATCCCTGGCTGCACATGGCGGCGGCCCAGGCTTCGGGCGCCCTGCCGCGCGAGCGCCGGGCCTTCGAGCACCAGTCGCATTTCTGTACCACCGAAGGCTGCCAGTACGAGGGCCGCGCTCCCTGTGCCCAGCCCTTTTGCAGCGAGATGAACCGGCTCTGGGACGTGTCGCGCACCGAGCGCAGCCGCTGAGACCGGCCTTGCGAAACTGACCGGGCCTGACGGTGGCGTGGTCATCGCCGGCCCCTGCTTTCATAATGCCGCCTGTTGCCCGCCACCTGCGCGGTTGACGTCTTTGGCCGGGATGTTTGACGAATGTGCAGCGATCATGCTGCGATCTGCATCCTGGCTGCCTTCAAGTCGCGGCTGGCCACCAGCCCGCCGCGCACCTTTCCAGCCACCCCGGTTGTGGCAGCCCCCGTCGCCGTTCGCGCATGCCCCCGGGCCGCGCCGGTGTTGTGCCATCTTTCATTTCAGGAACCCGTTCAGGATGCGTTGTACCTCCCGCTTGACCCTTGCCTCTCTCGCCATCGCTGCCGCCCTGCCGGTGGCCGCCCAGTCATCTGGCGCCGGCTCCAACGTCACCATCAGTGGCTATCTGGACGCGGGTGTGTTCCGGGATTTCGACAAGACCAGCAAGCTGGGAACGATTCAGCGCAGCAACCTGGCCATTGCCGGCTTCGAGGACCTGGGCGGCGGCCTGAAGGCCACCTTCCGCCTGAGCACGCGCTTCGACCTGGACACGGGCCTGACCGAGGACTATCCGAAGAAGCCCTTCTGGCATGACGAGTCCACCGTGGGCCTGCAGGGCAACTGGGGCCACCTGCGCCTGGGCCGCGCGCTCAGCGCCATGTGGAGCCAGGAATGGCAGTTCGATCCCTGGGGCAACTTCAACCGTATCGCCTCGCCGGCCTGGCACATGGCCCACTACCTGACGCCCACCGACCGCGCCAGCAACAACGGCTCGCCCGAATACGGCCGCATGTCCAACGGCGTGTTCTACGACTCGCCCAAGTTCGGCGGCTTTTCCCTGCACCTGAGCGCCTCGCCCGAACGCACCCAGGCGCCCGGCCGCCAGGGCCGTGCGCGTTCGGTATCGGTCAACTACGACCAGGGCGCGGTGGCGGCCATGGTGGCGCACGAGCGCAACGGCAGCGGCGACACCGACCTGTACATGGGCGGCAAATACCGCATCGGCACGGCAGCGGTGATGCTGGCCTATGACCGCAGCAAGTCGGGCACGCCCGGCACGGGGCCCGACAAGTCGCGCATGGTCTCGCTGGGCGCCACCTACGGCATGGGCGCGACCACGCTCAAGGCCAGCTATGCGCGCCAGCGCCTGGACCGAGACACCAACAACATGCTGTCGCTGGGCGCCGAGTACGCGCTGTCCAAGCGCACCATGCTCTACACCAGCCTGGGACACCAGCGCTACGAGAACCAGAGCTCGCGCACGGCCTTCGGCGTGGGCATGGCCCATTCGTTCTGATCAATGCGCTTCCCAGCGGCCTGACTGGGCTGCGCTGGTGATCCTGGCCGGGCCTGGAGCCGGCATGGGCTGAGGGGTGGCGGGCAGGGCGGTGAGTTCCATGCCGCGCTCCAGCTTGAAGACGCTCACGGCCTGCTGCAGGCCGTAGGCCTGTTCCTGCAGGGACTGTGCTGCTGCGGCGGCTTGCTCGACCAGGGCCGCGTTCTGCTGGGTGACCTGGTCCATCTGGGAGATGGCCTGGTTGATCTGCTCCAGGCCCGCCGTCTGCTCCACGCTGGCAGCGGTGATCTCTCCCATGATGTCGGTCACGTTGCGCACGCTGCTGACGATGTTCTGCATGGTCTGCCCGGCCTGGGCGACCAGGGCAGAGCCGGTGCTGACCTTGCCGTTGGAGTCCTCGATGAGGAGCTTGATCTCCTTGGCCGCATCGGCGCAGCGTCGCGCCAGTGCGCGCACCTCGGCCGCCACCACGGCAAAGCCCCGGCCCTGCTCGCCGGCGCGCGCCGCCTCGACGGCGGCGTTGAGCGCGAGGATGTTGGTCTGGAAGGCGATGGCGTCGATCACGCCGATGATGTCGGCGATCTTGCGCGAAGAGGCATGGATGGCGTCCATGGTGTCCACCACCTGGGACACCACCTCGCCGCCTTGCTGGGCGACGGTCGAGGCCGAGGCTGCCAGCTGGTTGGCCTGGCGCGCGTTGTCGGTGTTCTGGCGCACGGTGACGGTGAGCTGCTCCATGGAGGCAGCCGTCTCCTGCAAAGAGCTGGCCTGGTGCTCGGTGCGCAGCGACAGGTCGTTGTTGCCCGAGGCGATCTGGCTGGAGGCCGTGGCGATCGAGTCCGTGCCGTTGCGCACCTGCCTGACGATGTGGATGAGGCTCTGGTCCATGCGGTGCAGCGCGTGCAGCAACTGGCCTGTTTCGTCGGTGGTGGTGGCCTGGATGCGGCGCGTCAGGTCGCCTTCGGCCACGGCCTGGGCCACGCCCACGGCCTCGATCAGCGGCCGCGCCACGATGCGCGCCAGCGCCAGCGCCAGCGCCAGTCCCAGCGCGATGCTGGCGGCCAGCAGCCCCACCACCCAGGCGCGCGCGCTGCTGTACAGATCATTGGCGTGCCTGTTGGCCTCCTGGCCGGCATCGTGGTCGATCTGCACCATGCGGTCGATCTGGTCGTACAGGCGCCGGCTCAGCTCCAGCGATTCACCCTGCGCCAGCACCAAGGCTTCGTCCTTTCGGCCGTTGCGTGCCAGGGTCATGATCATGGCGTGCTCCCTGGCATATGCGCTGCGCAGCCGGCCCAGCTCGTCGTAGGACGCCCTTTCCTGCTCGGTTTGGATGAAGCTGGCGTAGTTGTCGTAGTTCGTCTGGATCTTGCTCCACAGGTCGCTCATGATGGCGTCGAAGGCCTTGATATCCTGGTCGCTGGTGGAGATCAGGTACTGAAGCTCGTTGGCGCGGTAGCGCGCCGTGGTGGCGCGGATGGTGAGCAGCATGCGCGACGAGGGCATCCAGCGTGTGGCGATGTCGACGGACGCCTGGTTGATCTGGCTGAGCCGCATCACGGCATACAGGCCCACGAAGGTGGTCAGCGCCAGCACGGCCAGGAAGGCCAGCAGCAGCTTGGAGGAGATCTTGAGGTTGCGAAAGGCTTGCATGGCGAAGTTCTGAAGTCGTATCCCTTGAACGGCAAGGGGGCAAAAAAAGGCGTGCAGCAGGGCACACCTGGCCTGCGGTGCAGAGCAAGGTGGAAAGGGATCAACGAAGGCAATGACGAGGGCCGGCGCGTGCGCTCAGGGGGGGAACCAGCCCGAGGTCCGGCAGATGCGGCCCTTGATGCGGGGTCTCATGGCGCAGGCCCTTCCAGGGCGGCAGGACTGCGGCTGGCCATGCGCGGGTCTGATGCAGGGCAGGGGCGGTGGATGCGGAAGATGCCGAGCCGTCCGCCTACACCTTTTGGCGCCCGGACGCCAGCTGCGGCCCGGTGCTTGGCGGCGGCTGCCGCCTTCTGCGCCCAGGTGCTGCGGATGGGTGTCCTAGGGATTTCGGACAGGAAAGAATTGGCTATGTGCATCTGTGGTGGGGATTATTTCCGCACCGCCAGATGATGAGAATGCTTCCTATCTGATTTTCGATAGGACGTGTCCTAAAAGCGGTTTGCGGGCGCGCGACACGGCCGTCCGCACCGTCTTCGCACCGGCTTTCGCTCCGTCATTTGTGCCGTCATGTGCGCCGTCATGTGCGCCAGTGCGACGGGCCGGCCCCCAGCCTTCAGGACGTCAGGACAGCCGCGCGACAGCGTGTGCCAGGTGCCTGCCTGTGCCGGTCGTTCAGACCACGCCCTGGTCGCGCAAGGCCTGCAGCTGCTGTGCATCCAGGCCCAGGCGCTGGCGCAGCACTTCGTCCGT
Organism: Delftia sp. CH05; assembly: GCF_009827015.1. Classification (NCBI taxonomy): domain Bacteria; kingdom Pseudomonadati; phylum Pseudomonadota; class Betaproteobacteria; order Burkholderiales; family Comamonadaceae; genus Delftia; species Delftia sp. CH05. Next base: position 268,067 of record NZ_WUMG01000001.1, read on the forward strand.
GTGCTGGCCCAGGGCCGGCGGCGCATGGCGCAGCGTGGTGGGCGTGTCCGACAGGCGCAGCGGGCTGGCCGTGGTCACTACGCGGTTGATGGTCTCGCCGGCAGGCGGCGTGGCGCCCGGGTAGCGTTCCTGCTCCACGCGCAGGCCGCGCGCACGCACCTGCGCATCGTCGAAGGCCTGGCCGATGTGGTTGATGGGGCCGCAGGGCACGGCCTTGTCCTCCAGCAGCGCGATCCATTCGGCCGTGGGCCGGCTGCGCGTGAGATCGGACATCAGCGGGATCAGCGCGTCGCGGTGGATGACGCGGCCGGCATTGGTGGCAAAGCGCTCGTCGCTCGCCCAGTCCGTGCCGGCCGCCTCGCAAAAGCGCGCGAACTGGCCGTCGTTGCCGATGGCCAGCAGCATGCGGCCGTCGGCCGTGGGGAAGTCCTGGTAGGGCACGACGCTGGGATGGGTGTTGCCCTGGCGGCCCGGCACATGGCCGGTGTTCAGGAAGCCCGCGCCCTGGTTGGCCAGCACGGCCATGGCCACGTCCAGCAGGGCCATGTCGATGTGCTGGCCGCGTCCCGTGCGGTGGCGGGCCTCCAGTGCGCCCAGGATGGCCGTGGTGGCATACATGCCCGTGAACAGGTCGATCACGGCCACGCCTACGCGCAGCGGCCCGCCGCCGGGCTCGCTGTCGGCGCGGCCCGTGATGCTCATGAGGCCGCTCATGGCCTGCACCAGCAGGTCGTAGCCGGCGCGCGGCGCATAGGGCCCGGTCTGGCCGAAGCCCGTGACCGAGCAATAGATCAGGCGCGGGTTCAGCGCGCTCAGCGAGGCGTAGTCCAGGCCGTAGCGCTTGAGGCCCCCGGTCTTGAAGTTCTCCACCACCACATCGCTTTGCATGGCCAGCTCGCGGATCAGCCGCTGGCCCTCGGCCGTGGCCATGTCCACGGTGACTGATCGCTTGTTGCGGTTGCAGGCCGCGAAGTACACGGCGTTGTCCGAGGGATTGCCTTGCGCATCGGGGAAGAAGGGCGGGCCCCAGTGGCGCGTGTCGTCGCCCTCGCCGGGCTTTTCGATCTTGATCACGTCGGCCCCCATGTCGGCCAGGTTCTGCGTGCACCAGGGGCCGGCCAGCACGCGAGAGAGGTCGAGCACGCGCAGATGGCCCAGCGCTCCTGCGGTCTGGGTGGCCGTGCTGTTGATGGGGCTGGGGGAGGGGGTTTCGGTGTGGTTCATGGGCTGAGGCGGCTATCCCGGGCAGATGGGCCATGCTACGGCGCGGCGGCCCGCCGTGGCTTCGCATTTGTGAAAGCGCGCGTTCGCGCCCGGCCGGCACTGCGGTTTGTACTGACGCGCAGGGCTCAGCCGGGGCCGCTGCGGCTTTCTACAATGCCGGATGGCCATGCATTTCGATCTTGTGGATCTGCGCCTCATGGTGCACATCGCCGACGCCAACAGCATGACGCGTGGCGCGGAACTTTCCTTCATCTCCCTGCCGGCGGCCAGCACCCGCATCAAGAACCTGGAAGAGAGCATCGGCACCAAGCTGCTGTACCGCACCAGCCAGGGCGTGACGCTGACGCCGCCGGGCCAGGCCTTCGTCACCCATGCGCGCATGGTGCTGGGCCAGATCGAGCACCTGCGCGGCGACATGCAGGAGTACGTGCGCGGCATCAAGGGGCATGTGCGGGTGTTTGCCAACACCACCTCGCTGGGCGAGTTCCTGCCGCCCGTACTGCGCCACTACCTGCGCCGCAATCCCGACGTGAACATCGACCTGCGCGAGCGCCTGTCGCACGACATCGTGCGTGCCGTGACCGAGGGGCAGACCGACATCGGCATCGTCGCCGGCCTGGTGCGCACCGAGAACCTGGAGACCCTGCCCTACCGCCGCGACCGCCTGGTGCTGGTGGTGCCGCGCGGCCATGCGCTCGATGGCGAGATGCAGATGGCCTTTGCCGACACTCTGGACCTGGACCATGTGGGCCTGCACGAATCCAGCGCCATCCACGCCTTCCTGCGCCAGGCCAGCGACCAGCTGCACCGGCCCATCAAGCAGCGCATCCAGGTGGGCAACTTCGAGACGGCCTGCCGCATGATCGAGTCCGGCGTGGGCGTGGGCGTGCTGCCCGAATCGGCCGCCAGCCGCCATGCGCATTCCATGGACATCGCCATCGTGCCGCTGTCCGATGCCTGGTCGGTGCGCGAGATGCAGATCTGCGTGCGCAGCCTGGAGGCCCTGCCGTCCTTCGCCCAGGAGCTGGTGGAGCTGCTGGTGGCCGACGCACAGGGCCGGCTCACGCTGGAGTAGGGGCCCACCGACGGCTGCCCGCCGCCCACCGCCCGTTCAGTCGGCCTGGGCCGTGCCCCGGTCCAGCGTGGTCGGTGCCAGCCAGTACTTGAAAGTGCCGGTGGCCGTGGCCACCAGCTTTCCGTCTTCATCGAGCAACTGCGCTGCGCAGCTGCACAGGCTGCGGCTGGCGTGCACCACCCAGCCTTCGGCCAGCAGCGCGCCCTTGCCCGGGCGGTGGAAGCGGCTGCTCATCTCCACCGTCACGGCGGTCTGCGATGGCGCACCGGGCAGCTCGCCGGCGGCGCGCGACATCACGGAGTCCAGCAGCGTCATGAGCACGCCGCCGTGCGCGGCGGGCAGCTGGTTGAGCAGTTCCTCGCGCATGTGGGGCAGGCGAACATGGACCTTGCCGGGCGGCGCGGGCACCTGCGAGGCGCCGATCAGCCGCATGAAGGCATTGCGGTCGGGGGGCGGTGCGCTCATGTGGCTCATGCGGCGCGCGCCTCGCGCACCATGTTGCGCGCGATGATGACCTGCTGGATCTGGGTCGTGCCTTCGTACAGGCGGAACAGCCGCACGTCGCGGTAGAAGCGCTCGATGCCGAACTCGGCCAGGTAGCCCGAGCCGCCCAGGATCTGCACGGCGCGGTCGGCCACGCGGCCCACCATCTCGGTGGCGAACATCTTGCAGCACGAGGCCTCGGTGGAGACGTTGCGGCCCTCGTCACGGCGGCGCGCTGCGTCGATCACCATGCACTCGGCCGCATACAGCTCGGCCTGGCTGTCGGCCAGCATGGCCTGCACCAGCTGGAACTCGCAGATGGGCTGGCCGAACTGCTTGCGCTCCAGCGCATAGTTCAGCGCGTCGCGCAGGATGCGCTGCGCCACGCCCACGCTCACGGCCGCGATGTGGATGCGGCCCTTGTCCAGCACCTTCATGGCGGTCTTGAAGCCCTGGCCTTCCTTCAGGCCGATGAGGTTGGCCGCCGGCACGCGCACGTTGTCGAAGAATACGTCGCAGGTGTGCGCGCCCTTCTGGCCCATCTTCACGTCGTTCTTGCCGAAGCTGATGCCCGGCGACTTCGCATCCACGATGAAGGCCGAGACGCCGCCCGCGCCCTTGTTGGCCGGGTCGGTGCGCGCCATCAGCGTGAACATGCCCGCATGCGGCGCATTGGTGATGAATCGCTTGTTGCCGTTGACCACATAGTGGTCCCCGTCCCTGATGGCGGTGGTGCGCAGCGAGGCCGCGTCCGAGCCCGCCTCGGGCTCGGTCAGCGCGAACGAGGCCATGATCTCGCCCGTGGCCAGCTTGGGCAGCCAGGCCGCCTGCTGCTCGGGCGTGCCGTCGATGAGGATGCCCTGCGAGCCTATGCCCACGGTCGTGCCGATCACCGAGCGGAAGGCCGGCGCGGTCTGGCACAGCTCGAAGAGCACGCGCACCTCTTCCTCCATGGTCAGCTCCAGCCCGCCGAACTGCTCGGGGATGGTCATGCCGAACAGGCCCAGGTTGCGCATCTCCTGCACGATGGACTCGGGAATCTCGTCGGTCTCGGCCACTTCGTTCTCGGCGGGCACCAGGCGCTCGCGCACAAAGCGGCGCACGCTGTCCAGCAGGGCTTCGAGGGTTTCTTGGTCGCGGATCATTGCGGTGTGCTTCCTGTGCGGTTCAGAGGGTTTCGGCGGTTCCCAGCACCGCCGTGGATTGGCTGGACAGCGTGCCGCCGTTGCCGTGCACCACGGCCGTGCGGTGGCGTCCCAGCTGGCGCTGGCCGGCCTCGCCGCGCAGCTGGCGCACGGCCTCGATCAGCGCAAAGATGCCGTACATGCCCGGGTGCACGCAGGACAGGCCGCCGCCGTTGGTGTTGACGGCCAGCCGCCCGCCGGGCGCGATGCCGCCCCCGGACACGAAGGCGCCGCCTTCGCCCTTGGCGCAAAAGCCCAGGTCCTCCAGGAACAGCAGGGTGTTGATGGTGAAGGCGTCGTAGACCTGGGCCATGTCCATGTCGGCCGCGGTGAGCCCCGCCATGGCAAAGGCCTGGGTGCCGGACTGCGCGGCGGCCGTGGTGGTCAGGTCGGGCATGCAGGAGATCTGGCGGTTCCAGATGGCCGTGGCATTGCCCAGCACGTAGACGGGGGGGCGCGGCAGGTCGCGGGCACGCTCGCCGCGCACCAGCACGATGGCGCCCGCGCCGTCCGTCACCAGGCAGCAGTCGCGCACGCTCAAGGGGCTGGCGATGGGGCGGGCCGAGAGCACGTCCTCGATGGTCAGCGGGTCGCGCATGAAGGCTTCGGGGTTGAGCTGGGCCCAGGCACGCGCGGCCACGGCCACCTCGGCCAGCTGCTCGCGCGTGGTGCCGAACTCGTGCATGTGGCGCGCGGCCGCCAGCGCATAGGCGGTCACGGGCAGCACGGGCTCGTAGGGGAACTCATAGGGCTGCGGGTCCAGGAAACGCCGCGCCGCCTGGCCTTCCTTGCGGCCGAAGGTGGCCGAGCGCTGGGCGCTGCCGTAGCACACCAGCACGGCCTTGCACTGGCCGGCCTCCAGCGCGCGGATGGCGGGCAGCAGGTGGGCGATGAAGCTGCTGCCGCCGATCATCGTGCCGTCCACATAGGTGGGGTTGATGCCCAGGTGCTCGATCACGGGCATGGTCCACATGCTGGCGTTGACGCTGCAGGTGGCCAGTCCGTCGATGTCCTGCATGGTCAGGCCCGCATCGGCCACGGCCGCATGGGCGGCGCGCACCAGCAGGGTCATGTCGTCCATGCCGGGGGCCTCGCCACAGCCATAGGTGGCGGCGCCGGCAATGGCCACGCGCCCGCGCAGCGGGCGGTTCACGGCGGCGGCGTCCAGGGTGGATTGGGGGATGCGGGTGTTCATGCTGCACCTCCACGGGAAGCCTGTGGAGCCGGTTGCAGCGCGGGCTGGAACAGCACCAGGCCGCGTCCGTCCTTGCTCGCCACATGGGCGCTCACGCGCTGGCCTATGCGCACGTCGGCCGGCGCAATGCCTTCGACGCGGCCCATCATGCGCACGCCTTCGTCCAGGTCGATCAGGGCCACGTTGTAGTCGCCGCCGGCATCGCTTTTGCGTGCGACGGTGCTGGTGGAGTAGACCGTGCCCTGGCCGCTGGCGCGCACCCAGCGCAGCGGGCTGGCACCGCAGTGCGGGCACAGCTCGCGCGGGGTGAAGACATGGCGCGTGCATTGCGGGCACTGCTGTATGCAGAAGCGGCCGGCATCAAGTTCGGCCTGGTAGTGGGTCTGTGCGCTCAGGTGCATGGGCGGTGTTTCCATTCTTTGTGTTCTTGGCGCTGCGCCCGGCGGCATGCAGGGCAGCGGCTGTCCGCCAGCATGCCCGCATCGCGGGGCCGCTTCAATTCGCCAATCTGGAAGGGTGGCTTCACCAGCGCCGGCGCCCGGCTGTCAACCCAGGGTTGCTGCCTAGGCGGGCCGGCAGGCACGGCTGCTATGGTGTTTATGCATTCCCGGCCTTTTCTTCATACCCGCCCTGCGCCGCCTGCCGGCGCACCGAGGGCGCGCCGCCGCTTTGGCACGGCGTGGCGCTACAGGAAGGCCGGCAATGGCGTGCCGCACCCCGGCCCGTTCTCCGCTGTCGATCCCCACCCACCCAGGAGGTTTTTGCACATGACGGATACGCTGATCAAGGTGGACCTGAACCGCCCGCCCACCGACAACGAAAGAGTCCACAACCGCTGGCACCCGGACATTCCCATGGCCTGCTGGGTCCAGCCCGGCGACGACTTCATCCTGGAGACCTACGACTGGACCGGCGGCTTCATCAAGAACAACGACAGCGCCGACGATGTGCGCGACATCGACCTGACCACGGTGCACTACCTGTCCGGCCCCGTGGGCGTGAAGGGCGCCCAGCCCGGCGACCTGCTGGTGGTGGACCTGCTGGACATCGGCGCCAAGCCCGACAGCCTCTGGGGCTTCAACGGCTTTTTCTCCAAGAACAATGGCGGCGGCTTCCTGACCGACCATTTCCCCTCGGCCCAGAAATCGATCTGGGACTTCAAGGGCATGTTCACCAGCTCGCGCCACATACCAGGCGTGAACTTCCCCGGCCTCATCCATCCCGGCCTCATCGGCTGCCTGCCCGACCGGCCCATGCTGGAGATGTGGAACGAGCGCGAGCGCGCCCTGATCGCCACCGATCCCGAGCGCGTGCCCGGCCTGGCCAACCCGCCGTCGGCCGGCACGGCCCACATGGGCCAGATGCGCGGCGAAGCGCGCGACAAGGCCGCCGCCGAAGGCGCGCGCACCGTGCCGCCGCGCGAGCATGGCGGCAACTGCGACATCAAGGACCTCTCGCGCGGCGCCAAGGTGTTCTTTCCGGTCTATGTGGACGGCGCCGGCCTGAGCGTGGGCGACCTGCACTTTAGCCAGGGCGATGGCGAGATCACCTTCTGCGGCGCCATCGAGATGGCCGGCTGGGTGCACATGAAGGTCGGCCTCATCAAGGGCGGCATGGCCAAGTACGGCATCAAGAACCCCATCTTCAAGCCCAGCCCCATCACGCCGCGCTATGACGACTACCTGATCTTCGAGGGCATCTCGGTGGACGAGAGCGGCAGGCAGCACTACCTGGATGTCAACGTGGCCTACCGCCAGGCCTGCCTGAACGCCATCGAATACCTGAAGAAGTTCGGCTACAGCGGCGCCCAGGCGTATTCCATCCTGGGCACGGCGCCCGTGCAGGGCCATATCAGCGGCGTGGTGGACGTGCCCAACTCCTGCGCCACGCTGTGGCTGCCCACGGGCATCTTCGACTTCGACATCAACCCCAACGCGGCGGGGCCCGTCGTCCAGTTCGACGGCAGCGTGGATATGCCCCTGTCCCCCGACCTGCGCTGACGCCAAGGAGCCCGCCCATGCCCACCTACGACTACGACTGCGCGCAATGCGGCGGCTTCGAGGCCCTGCGGCCGCTGCGCCTGCGCGACGAGCCTGCGGCCTGCCCCGGCTGCGGCACGGCGGCTGCGCGCGTGCTGGCCGCCGCGCCCCGGCTGGCGCTGATGGCCGACGGCACGCGCCGCGCCATGGCCACCAACGAGCGCGCGCGCCACGAGCCCGCCAGCTCGCGCGACTATGACTATGCGCGGCTCAGGCACCCGGCAGGCTGCGGCTGCTGCGGATCGGGGCGGCGCAGCGCCACGGTGACGGCGCCCAACGGCGCAAAGTCCGCGCCCTCGCGGCGGCCCTGGATGATCAGCCACTAGGCTGCATCGGGGTGGACCGCTTCCCAGGGTTTCCACCGCTTGGGAGCCCTGGAAGCGCGCCTTCCACATTCGCGAAACACGGCGCAGGGCGGCTTGCCCAGAATGGGCCGCGCGGCAAGCCGCCGCCCGTTGCCCGGAGTTTCGCCATGCCCCCGTCTTCCTTCCTGCCTTCTGCCACTTCCTCCTTCTCTTCGCGCCGCCGCCGCCTGCTGTCCGCCGGTGGCGCGCTGGCGGCCGGCAGCCTCTTGCCTGCAGTCCGGCCGGCGTTTGCGGCCGATGCCTGGCCCACGCGGCCCGTGCGTTTCATCGTGCCCTTTCCGCCCGGCGGCCCGGTGGACACCACGGCGCGCGCCTTCACCCAGAAGCTGGGCGAGATCTGGCCGCAGCCCTGCATCGTGGACAACCGCGCGGGCGCCGGCGGCATGGTGGGCGCGGCCCTTGCGGCCAAGGAGCCTGCCGACGGCTACACGCTGTTCGTGGGCTCCATCCACCATGCGGTGAACCCGGCGCTGCAGCCGAAGATGACCTACGACATAGAGCGCGACTTCGCGCCCGTGAGCTTTGCGGCCATGTTCCCGGTCTTCCTGGTGGCCCATCCCTCGGTGCCCGCCAGCAATGTGCGCGAGCTGATCGCGCTGGCCAAGTCCGGCAACGGCCTGAGCTTCGGCTCCTCGGGCAATGGCGGCGGCACGCACCTGGCCGGCGAGCTGTTCAACATGCATGCAGGCATCAAGCTGCAGCACATTCCCTACAAGGGCAGCGCGCCGGCCATGAACGACCTGCTGGGCGGCCAGGTGCAGCTGATGTTTGCCGATGCGCCCAGCGCGCTGCAGCACATCAAGTCCGGCCGCATCAAGGTGCTGGGCGTGGCCAGCCGCCAGCGCTCGGCCATGCTGCCCGAGGTGCCCACCATCGCCGAGTCGGGCCTGCCCGAGTACGAGGCCTATTCCTGGGCCGCGCTGTTTGCGCCGGCCCGCACGCCGCCCGCCGTGCTGGCGCGCATCAACGCCGACTTCAACACCGCGCTGCGCGATGCCGCCGTGCGCCAGCGCCTGCTGACGGCGGGCGCCGAGGCCGACCCCGGCACCCAGCAGCAGATGCGCGAGCGCCTGAGCAGCGAGCTGCGCAAATGGGCCCAGGTGGTCAAGGTGGCCGGCATCCAGGCGGACTGAGCACGGCGGCGTGCCCGTACCCGGGACAAACCCGGCTTCGCAGCGCTGCAACCCGGTCTTTCGCAATCGCGCATAGGCGGGCCGGGCCTGCCTGCTTAGGCTTGCCTCCGGTATCCAGAAAAACAACCCCGAGACAAGGAGACGGATATGCGGAAAGGCTTGATGCGAGGCGGCTTGACCAAGGCGCGCGCTGCCGGCTGCGCGCTGGGCGCCGGCCTGCTGTGGACGGCGGCGCAGGCGCAGCAGATATCGGACGACGTGGTGCGCATCGGCGTGCTCAGCGACATGTCGGGCCTGTACGCGGACACGGCGGGGCGCGGCTCCGTCGAGGCCGCGAAGATGGCCGTGGCCGACTTCGGCGGCCAGGTGCTGGGCAGGAAGATCGAGGTGGTCTGGGCCGACCACCAGAACAAGGCCGACGTGGGCGCCACCCATGCGCGCACCTGGTTCGACCGCGACGGCGTGGACCTGATCGTGGACATCAACAACACGGCCGTCGCCATCGCCGTCAACAACCTGGCGCGCGAGCGCGGCAAGATGGTGATCAACACCGGCGGCGCCTCCGACATCCTCACCAACGAGCACTGCGCGCCCACGGCCATCCACTACACCTACGACAGCTATGCGCTGGCCAACGGCGCGGTGCGCGGCATCCTGGCGCAGGGCAAGAAGGACTGGTTCATCCTGGGCGTGGACTATGCCTTCGGCAAGGCCATGACGGCCAATGTGACCGACTTCCTGAAGGACGGCGGCGGCAAGCTGGTGGGCACCACCTTCCATCCGCTCAATGCCAGCGATTTCTCGTCCTTCCTGCTGCAGGCCCAGGCCTCCAAGGCCTCGGTGATCAACCTGGCCAATGCCACCAGCGACACGGTCAACGCCATCAAGGCCGCGCACGAGTTCGGCATCGCGCCCAGGCAGACCCTGGTGCCCAGCCTGCTGTTCATCAACGACGTGCATGCGCTGGGCCTGCGCTACGGCCAGGGCATGGTGCTGACCACGGGCTTTTACTGGGACCGCACCGAGGCCACGCGCGCCTGGTCGCGGCGCTTCTTCGAGAAGATGAAGAAGATGCCCTCCATGATCCATGCGGGCGCCTACTCGGCCGTCACCAACTACCTCAAGGCCGTGCAGGCCACCAGGGGAGACGACGGCAACGCGGTGGCGCGCCAGCTCAAGCAGATGCCCATCGAGGACTTCTTCGCCCAGAACGGCAAGGTGCGCGAGGACGGCCGCATGGTGCACGACATGTACCTGGTGCAGATCAAGAAGCCCGAGGAATCCAGATATCCCTGGGACTACTACAAGGTGCTCTCCACCATCCCCGGTGACGAGGCCTTCCGCCCGCTGTCCAGGAGCAGCTGCAAGCTGGTGAAGACATCATGAAGACACGCGCCGCCGTACTCACGAGAACGGGCGCAGCCGCGCCCTATGCCGACAGCCGCCCGCTGGAGATCTGGGAGGTGGACCTGGCGCCGCCCGGCCCCGGCGAAGTGCTGGTCAAGGTGGCCGCCGCAGGCGTGTGCCACTCCGACCTGTCCATCATCAACGGCGACCGTCCGCGCGACACGCCCATCGTGCTCGGCCATGAGGCCGCAGGCGTGATCCAGGCCCTCGGCGAGGGTGTGACCGACCTGGAGGTGGGCGACCACGTGGTCATGCTCTTCGTGCCCGGCTGCGGCGACTGCCAGCCCTGCGCCGAGGGCCGGCCCGTGCTGTGCGAGCCCGCAGGCCAGGCCGGCGTGGCGGGCACCCTGCTGTCGGGCGCCAGGCGCCTGTCGCGCAATGGCCAGCCCATCTCGCACTTCGTCGGCGTCTCGGCCTTTGCCGAGCATGCCGTGCTCTCGCGCCGCGGCGTGCACCGCATCGACAAGTCGGTGCCGCTGGAGCTGGCCGCGCTGTTCGGCTGCGCCGTGATGACCGGCGTGGGCGCGGTGGCCAATACCGCCAGGGTGAGCCCCGGCCAGAGCGTGGCCGTGGTGGGGCTGGGCGGCGTGGGCCTGTCCTCGGTGATGGGCGCGGCGGCGGCGGGTGCGGCCCGCGTGGTGGCCGTGGATCTCAATGCCGACAAGCTGGCCATGGCGCGCGATTTCGGCGCCACCGACACCGTCAACGCCGGCGACGAGGATGCCGTCAAGCAGGTGCGGGCGCTGACGGGCGGCGGCGTGGACCATGCCTTCGAGATGGTGGGATCGGCCAAGGCCCTGGAGATGGCCTACCGCATCACGCGGCGCGGCGGCCAGACGGTGACGGCGGGCCTGCCCTCCAGCGCCCAGGCCATCAGCCTGCCGGTCTGGCACCTGGTAGCCGAGGAGCGCACGCTCAAGGGCTGCTACATGGGCAGCTGCGTGCCGCGCCGCGACATCGACCGCTATCTCGCCCTGCATGCGGCCGGCAGGCTGCCCGTGGACCGGCTGGTGACCGGCCACCTGACGCTGGACCAGATCAACGAGGGCTTCGACCGCCTGGCGCGTGGCGAGGCCATACGCCAGATCATCCGCATGGAGGCCTGATAGGAGGTCAGGCTGATCAGCGAGGACCGGGGCTGCTGCTGCGGCTGTGTCCAAGCCAAGCACGGCGGTCAGGTGCCGTCGGGCAGCAGCTGGTTTTCCCAGCCGGTCAGCCGCTCGATGGCCCGGGCCACCTGCAGGATGCGGGCCTCGTCGAAGTAGCGTCCCACCACCTGCACGGCCAGCGGCAGGCCCTGGGGTGACAGGCCCACCGGCACGCTGACGGCCGGGTGCCCGGTCACGTTGAAGGCATGGGTCTGTACCGGCCAGTGGCGGAAATGCGGCATGGGGTCGAAGCGCGGCGCCGTATCCAGGGTGATGGCGGTCAGCAGCACGTCGCAGCGGTCCAGCGCAGCGTCCACGCGCGCCGCCAGCATGCGGCGCACACGCAGGGCGTTCAGGTAGTCCTCCGAGGACACGGTGGCGCCCAGCAGCAGCCGCGCCGCCGTGAGTTCGCCATAGTCCAGCGGGCGCGAGCGCAGGTCCTGCGCATGGATGGTGAACATCTCGGCACTGAGGATGACGCGGCCGGCCGCCAGGAACTGCTGGCTGTGGGGCAGGCTCACGTGGATGGGACGGGCGCCGGCCTCGGCCAGCAGCGCGGCCGTGCGGTCGAAGGCCGACAGGAACGTGGGCGACGCCTGGGGCGAGGACTGGAAGTGGTCCTGCGGCACGCCGATGGTCAGGCCCTTCACGCCCTGCTCCAGCCCCGTGCAGTAGTCGTCCACGGGTTCGGTGGAGCTGGCCGGGTCCAGCGGGTCGTGCCCGGCCAGCACCTGCAGCGCGATGGCCGCATCCTCCACGCTGCGCGACAGCGGGCCGCAGTGGTCCAGCGTCCAGGCCAGGGGGAACACGCCGTGCTTGGAGACGCGGCCGTAGGTGGGTTTCAGCCCCACGGCGCCGCACCAGGCGGCCGGTATGAGGATGGAGCCGCCCGTGCAGGTGCCCAGGGCCAGCCGCGTGAAGCCTGCCGCAATGGCGGCGCCCGAGCCCGACGACGATCCGCCCGGGATATGGGCCAGGTCCCAGGGGTTGCGGGCTGCGGGAAACGGCAGGTCGGGGCTGGGCGCGCCGATGGCGAACTCATGCGTGGCCAGCTTGCCCAGGATGACGGCGCCCGCATCGCGCAGGCGCCGCACCGGCGTGGAATCGTCTTCGGGCACATAGTCCAGGCTCAGCCAGGACTGGCAGGTGGTCGGCAGGCCGGCCACGTCGTAGACGTCCTTGATGGCCACGGGAATGCCGTGGAGCAACGGCAGATCGGCGCTTTCTCCGCGCGCCATGTCTGCGTTGCGCGCAGCCTCCATGGCACCGCTGGCATCGAGATTGGTGAAGGCATGGATGTCGATGTCCATGGCGCGGATGCGTCCCAGCGCCGCCCGGGTCAGCATCTCCGAAGTGGTCTTGCCGGCGCGCAGCGCGCTGGCCATCTGTCGTATCGAAAGTTCAGGACTGCCGCTCATGCTTGCTCTGACGGGAGATGGTGGTGTGGATCTGCGAGGGTCCCGCCTCATGCGCCAGTTCGTTGACGAGGCCGCGGTGCTCCATCAGCAACTGGTGCTCCGCCAGGATGGGTCCCAGCCGCTCGAAGGGGATGTCGATGCCGTGCTTTTTCAGCGCATTGAGCAATTCGTGCAGCGCATTGACATCGGGCCCTGCCAGTTTCTGCGGCGAAGGGGGTATTTCAGATTTTCGCGATGCCGGCATCACTGACCACCTTTCTCCATTTTATGGCGTCGTCGGATACGAATGCCTTGGTGCTGTCCACGGATTTCCAAAGGGGAATGCTGCCAAGCTCCATGAATTTCTTCTGCACCTTTTCGTCGGTCAGGATATTTTTCATCTGTGCATTGATGGCGTTCACTATCGCGGCCGGCGTGCCCTTGGGTGCCATGAGCACATTCCATGAGGTCTCGTTGAAATTGCCGAGCCGGGCCGGGCTTTGCTCGCTGAGCGTCTGCCAGTCGGGCATGAGGGGTGAGCGCTCGCGCGTGGCCACGCCCACGCGATTGACCTTGCCCTGGTGCACATACTGCTTGGCCGTGATCAGCAGGTCGAAGGCGATATCGACCTGGCCGCTCACCAGGTCGCTCATCATGGGCGCGGCGCCCTGGTAGGGGATGTGCAGCATGCGTATGTCGGCGGCCAGGCTCAGGGCCTCGGCCGCCATGTGGCCCGCGCTGCCGTAGCCCGGCGTGGCATAGGTCAGCTTGCCGGGGCTGCGCCGCGCCAGCTCGATCAGGTCCTGCACCGACGCCAGCTTCAGGCCCGGGCGTGTGATGAGCACCAGAGGACCGTCGTTGATGGTGGAGATGGCTTCGAGGTCGTTGACCACGTCATAGCCGGCCTGCGTGTACAGCGCGCCCGAGATGGTCTGGGCCGTGGAGCAGATCAGCAGCGTATATCCATCGGGACGGGCCTTGGAGACCTGGCGCGCACCGATGTTGCCCGAGGCGCCAGGGCGGTTTTCCACCACCACGTTGACGCGCAGGCGTTGTGCAAGCTCCTTGGCGATGATGCGCCCCACGATATCGGTGCCACCGCCTGCCGGGAAAGGTACAACCAGCGTGATCTGCCGGTCTGGCCAGGCCGCATGAACCAAGCTGGCAGCGATCAGGAAAATACCTCCGAAAATCAGATTGAGGATTTTTTTCATTCGCTTGATTCAAATGGTTGCGGAAATGGGGCTTGTCTTTTTGCAGACGTGAGCAGGCACATGGGATGTGCACCACTGCGGCTGCCTGCAGCCCGGGCCTGGCAAGCGTTCAGTTAATGAATCTTTTTAAACTATCGAGATATTAAGTTCCATAGTTTTACATCATGAAAGAAGGGGTGCAAGGCCTGCGCCACGCTTGGCGTAGGGGTGTTGCATCGATGCCGCAGATAAGGGTTTCCGACGGCGATGGCCTTGGCGCGCGTCGGGATTCAGGGCAGGGAGGGTGAAAGGTTGCACCGGCAGTGGCACCGGCGCAACGATTCAGCGGGCGTGTTGGCTCAAACGCGCAGCGCCTGTTCCTGCAGCAGGCGCTTGAGCACCTTGCCGTTGGGGCTGGTGGGCAGCTCGGACAGGGGCACGATGCGGGCGGGCAGCTTGTAGGGCGCCAGCCGTTCTCGCAGGTGGGCACGCGCGGCAGCGTTGTCCAGCGTGGCGCCGGGCTGCAGTTCGACGAAGGCGATGACCTCCTCGTTGCCATCGTTTTCGGGGCGGCCGACCACGGCGCTGCGCTGCACGCCGGGCAGCTCGTTGAGCGCCAGTTCCACCTCGGCCGGATACACGTTGAAGCCCGAGCGGATGATCATTTCCTTGAGCCGCCCCACCACGAAGAGCGCGCCGTCGGCATGCAGCTCGCCCAGGTCGCCGCTGGCGTACCAGCCGCCCTCGCGCATCACGGCGGCCGTGGCCTGGTCATCGCGGAAGTAGCCGTGCATCAGGCCGCGCCCGCGTATCCACAGCTCGCCGCGCTCGCCCACCGGCAGGGGCCGGCCCGTGGCCGGGTCCACGGCGCGCACCTCGGCGCCTTCCACCACGTAGCCGGCGCTGGTGTCGGGCCGCTGCTCGCCCTGTCGCGTGAGGTGGACCGACCCTGCGTATTCCGACAGGCCGTAGCCATGGTGCAGCGCCTGGCCGAAGGCGGCCTCCACGCGTTTCTTGAGCGTCAGGTCCAGCGGGCCTGCGCCTGTGTAGACATAGCGCAGCGCCGGCGCCTGAGGGTGTGCAATGCCCTGCTCCTGCAGATGGGCCAGCAGGCGCGCGTACAGCGCAGGCGGCCCCTGCAGTTGCGAGATGCCGTGGCGCGCCAGCGCATCCAGCAGGTCGGCCGGGTCGAACTGCGGGCGCATCACCATCTGCGCGCCCGCATGCAGCGAGGCCAGCAGCACCGTGCCCAGCCCGAAGATATGGGTCATGGGCACGAAGGCGTAGCTGCGGTCCTGCGGACCCAGGCCGCGGGATGTGGCCGAGACGCGCGCGAACAGCGTCAGCGCGTCATGTCCCACCATCACGCCCTTGGGCGTGCCCGTGGTGCCCGAGGTGAAGATCAGCGCCGCCACCTCGTCCTGCAGCGCGCCGGATTCGGCCACCGCCTCAGCGCGCACGGGGCTGTGATGCATGCCGGCCAGGGCCGAGTCGCCTGCGCCAAAGCGCCGCGCGTGGCCGCTGGCGCTGTCCGATGCGGCCGAGGTGAAATACACCACGCGCGCATCGGCCTTGGCCGCAAAGGCATCGATCTCGCCGGGCGCCATGCGTGCGTTCACGCCGCAGGACCAGGCGCCCACGCGGCTGCAGGCCAGGATCAGCGCCGCATGCTCGGGGCAGTTCTCGGCCACGACCAGCACGCGGTCGCCGGGCCGCACCTGCAGCGCGCGCAGCTCGGTCTCGGCCGTGTCCGCCAGCGCGCCCAGATCGGCAAAGCTCAGACTGCTGCCGTCGGGCAGGTGGATGAAGGGACGCTGCGGCGCTTCGGCCAGCCAGCGGTCCAGCAGATGGTGTATTCGTTGATTCATGCTCCGCGTATCCCTCAGTCCACCACAATGCCTTGCGTGACGGTGGCCCACATCGCGCGTTCTTTTGCACCGCGCTCGGCCAGTTTCTGGGGTGCGCCGGTCCACTCTTCGTAGCCCAGTTCCTTGAGGCGCTTGCGCAGCTCCGGCTGGGCCAGGGCGGCGTTGATGGACTTGTTCAGGCGGGCCACGAGTTCGGGCGACATGCCCTTGGGCCCATAGACGCCATACCAGCCGCCCACGTCAAAGCTCTTGAGGCCTTCGATGCCGGACTCGGCAAAGGTGGGCACATCGGGCAGGGACGCATTGCGCTGCGGCGAGGTGACGGCGATGGCCCGCACCTTGCCGCCCTGGATGTAGCTGCTGGCGGTGCTGATGATGTCCAGCATCATGCTCAGCTGGCCGCCGATCACGTCGGTCATGGCCGGTGCGTTGCCCTTGTAGGGGATGTGGTTCATCTCGATGCCGCTGCGCCGCGCGAACAGCAGCGCGCCCAGGTGGTTGGAGCCGCCCACGCCGGCCGAGCCGTAGTTGAGCTTTTGCGGATGGGCCTTGGCATAGGCCACAAGCTCGGCCGTGGTCCTGTAGGGCTCGTTGTTGTTGACCACCAGCACGTTGTAGTAACTGAGCACGGGCGCCACGGGCGTGAGGTCACGGGCCGGGTCGAAGGACATCTTGCTCATCACGTTGGGGCTGATGGTGATGGTGGGGCTGGCCGCGAACCACAGCGTCAGCCCATCGGGCCTGGCGCGCACCACCTCGCTGCCGGCCATGGTGGCGTTGGCGCCGGGCTTGTTCTCCACCACCACCGAGGCGCCCAGCTCCTTGGTCAGCGCCACGCTGAGCAGGCGAGCGCCCTGGTCCACGGGGCCACCGGCCGAGTAGCCCACGATGAGGCGCACGGGCTGCGCGTCCTGCGCGGCGGCGGGGAGGGCGGTCAGGGTGGCTAGGGCGGTCACCAGGGACGCCAGAAGCGGGGCATGGGCCAGGGTGGCCAGGGCCTTGCGGCGATGTTGGGCGGGCATGTGCATGTCTCCTGCAAAAGATGAATGAAGCGCTGCCGTGGCCTGCACGGCGGCGCGCCCGGTCTGCGCCGGACATGCAGGCAATGGTGCGCAGGCAGGCGCGTCTTGGGAATCTGCTTTTGCCAAAGCCAGGGTTTGCCGGCTGTTAGGGCAATCCTGGCGTCGGGCGCGCGGGCGGATTGAGGCAGGAAGCTCACACCCGCTCGAACACCGCCGCAATCCCCTGGCCGCCGCCGATGCACATGGTCTCCAGCCCATAGCGGCCCTTGCGGCGCTCCAGCTCGTGCAGCAGGGTGGCCAGGATGCGCACGCCGGTGGCGCCTATGGGGTGGCCCAGGGAGATGCCGGAGCCGTTGACGTTGAGCTTGTGGTCTATGGCGCCCTGGTCGTTCCACTCCCAGCCCTTGAGCACGGACAGCACCTGGCAGGCAAAGGCTTCGTTGAGTTCGACCAGGTCCATCTGGTCCAGCGTGAGGTTCAGGCGCGCCAGCAGTTTCTTGACGGCGGGCACGGGGCCTATGCCCATGTGCGAGGGCTCGCAGCCTGCGGCGGCCCAGCCCACCAGGGTGGCCATGGGGGTGAGGCCCAGTTCGGCCAGCCTGTCCTCGGCCACGATCAGGCAGGCGGCGCTGGCGTCGTTCTGCTGGCTGGCGTTGCCGGCCGTGACCGTTCCATTGGGCATGAGCACGCGCAGCTTGCCCATGCTGTCGGTGGTGGCGTCGGCGCGAAAGCCTTCGTCGCGCGTGAACAGCACGGAGTCGCCCTTGCGCTGGGGCACCTTGACGGGGACGATCTCGTCGGCGAAGCGGCCCGCCTCCCAGGCGGCGGCGGCGCGCTGGTGGCTGCGCACGGCATAGGCGTCGGCTGCCTCGCGGCTGATGCCGTAGTCGCGCGCCAGGTTCTCGGCGGTCTCGATCATTCCCGAGATCTTGCCGAAGCGCTCCACGGGCTGGGAGCGCTCGCGGCCGCGGTCCAGCCGGTCGTAGAAGCGCACATTGCCCGAGCGCGCACCCCAGCGCATGTCGGTGCTGTAGTACTCGATGTTGCTCATGCTCTCCACGCCGCCTGCGATCACCACGTCGGCGGCGCCGCTTTGCACCATCATGGCCGCCGTGGCCACGGCCTGCAGGCCGCCGCCGCAGCGCCGGTCCAGCTGCATGCCCGGCACCGTCACCGGCAGGCCGGCCTGCAGCGCGGCCCAGCGGCCCACGCAGGGCGTTTCGCTGCTGGCGTAGGACTGGGCGAAGACCACGTCGTCGATGCGTGCGGGGTCGATGCCGCTTTTCTCGACCACGGCGCGCACCGTGGTGGCGGCCAGCTCCTCGACCGATACCGGCCGCAGGCTGCCGCCGAAGGTGCCCACGGGCGTGCGAAGGGGGGTGACGATGGCGGCTCTGCGCATGGTGTTGTCTCCTTGGGAATCAGTGGATCAGTGGATCAGGAAAAGGCTGCGCCGCATTGGCGCAGCAGGGTATGTGCCTGTTGTTCCAGGTCGGCGCGGTGCTCCGGCGCCGCGATGTCGATCAGCCGTTTCACGCGGCGCGACAGCGTCTGGCCGCGCAGGTCGGCCACGCCGTGTTCGGTGACGATGAGGCCGGCGTCGCTGCGCGGCGTGCTGACGGGGCCGGACAGCCGCGCAACGATGCGCGTGGCCCCCCTGGCCGTGGCGGGCAGGGCGATGATGGGCAGGCCGCCGCGGCTGCGTGCCGCGCCGCGCAGAAAGTCCACGGCGCCGCCCACGGCGCCCACGTAGACGCCGCCTGCCACTTCGGAATTGATCTGGCCCGTGAGGTCCACTTCCACCGCCGAATTGATGGCGGCCAGCCTGTGGCTGGCGGCCAGCACCTCGGGGTCGTGCGTGTAGCGCGTCTCGCGCAGCTGCAGGGCGGGGTTGCGGTGGGCCCAGCGCCTGAGCGATTCGCCGCCCATGAGGATGCCGCCGATGCCCACGCCGCAGTCCTGGCTCTTGCGCGCGTGGGTCAGCACGCCGGCTTCGGCCAGGGCTGCAATGCCGTCGCCCACGGCGCCGCTGTGCAGGCCCAGGTCGCGGTGGCCGTGCAGGGCGGCGAGCACGGCCTCGGGCAGGTTGCCCACGCCCACCTGCAGCGTGGCACCGTCTTCGATGAGGGCGGCCACATGGCCGGCAATGGCCTGCTCGGCAGGGCCGGGCGCGCTGCGCGCCTGGTCCAGCGGAGGGTGTTCGGCATCGACCAGCAGGGCGAAGTCGCCGGCCTGCAGGTGCAGGCTGCCGTGCGTCCACGGAATGGCGGGGTTGACTTCGCCGATCAGCACGCGCGCCTTGCGTATGGCGGCCGGCAGGTATTCATGGACCAGGCCCAGGCTGTAGCGGCCTTGTGCATCGGGTGGCGAGACCTGGAGCAGCACCACGTCGGCAGGCAGCAGGCCCTCGTCGATCAGGCCGGGCAGGTGGGAGTAGTGGCTGGGCAGGATGTCCAGCACGCCGGCCTGCGCCAGCGCGCGGTGGGGGCCGCCGGCCGCGTAGCCGAAGAAGTCGATGGCGTCGGCATGCGCCGGCTGCAGCGTGTCTGATGCGCCCATGCCCACGAAGACGCGCAGCCGGCCCTGGCCACCGTGCCGGGCCAGTGCATGGCGCTGCGCGACCACGGCACGCGTGAGCGTCAGCGGCTCGGCCGTGGCCTGGCCCCACCACAGGGTGTCGCCGGGGCGGATCAGGGCCTGCAGCCTTTCTTGCAGGGCGTCCGGCGACAGCACGCTCATGGCGCGCGGTCCCAGTCGAAGCGCGTGGGCTGCTTGTCCTTGAAGCGCTGCACCGCCTCCTGGTGGTAGTCCGAGCCACGGCACATCGTCTGGGCATAGGCTTCCAGCTCGGCCATGGCGCGTGCGTCCAGCTCGAAGGCCTGGTTCATGGCCGTCTTGGCCATGCCGATGGCGGCCGTGGATGCCTCGCCGAAGCGCCGCGCCAGTGCCAAGGCGGCGGCCTGCAGGGCCTCGCCGTCTTCCACGATCTCGTAGACCATGCCCAGCGACCTGGCTTCCTCGGCCTGCACGGTGCGCGCGGTGAAGACCAGCTCCTTGGCCTTTTGCAGGCCCACGATGCGCGGCAGCATGTGCATGGCGCCCAGGTCGGGCACCAGGCCGATGCGGCCGAACACGGCGCAGAACTTCGCGCGCCGCGTGCACAGCACGAAGTCGGCGGCCAGCGCCAGGCTCAGGCCCGCGCCGAAGGCCGGGCCGTCCACGGCGGCGATCACGGGTTTTTCGAGGTTGACCAGCTCGGGAAACCACTGGTGCAGGCTGCGCATGCGCTGGCGCCAGGGCAGGCCGGCCTGGCTGGCATCCATCATCTGGCTGATGTCGCCGCCCGAGCAGAATGCGCCGCCCGCGCCCGTGAGGATGACGGTGTGCACCTGCGCGTCATCGCGCATCTGCGCCACGGCGGCGGCCAGGGCCGGGCGCATGGCCTGGTTGAGCGCGTTGCGGGCCTCGGGCCGGTTCAGCGTGATCGTGCCTATGCCGTCCTGGACGGAGGTCAATACGGGGGAGGTGTTCATGGGAACTCCAGGGCAGGGGGAAGGAGCGGCCTCTTGCGAGGCCGCCGTGCATCAGGCGAGTTCGGCGTAGCCGTGGCTGAGCACGATCTTGTCGCGTTCCAGCACGCGGGCGCGCAGTTGCAGCTGGCAGGGCTGGTCGGGCGTGCGCCAGATCTCGGTGACCAGGGTTTCGCCGGGATAGACGGGCGAGGTGAAGCGCACATCCAGCGCCTTCAGGCGCGCGGGATTGCGGTCGCCGCATTGGCGCAGCACGGCATGGGCCACCAGGCCGTAGCTGGCCAGGCCATGCAGGATGGGCCGCTCGAAGCCGGCCTTGCGCGCCACGGCCGGGTCGGCATGCAGCGGGTTGTAGTCGCCCATCAGGCGGTACAGCAGCGCGGCCTCGGGGCGTATGGCCTGGGTGTCGGTGAAGTCGGGCGCGCGGTCCTCCGGCGTGGGGCGCAGCGGCGCCAGGGGCGCGTCGCTGGGCTGGCCGCCGTCCAGCAGGCTGTAGCCGCCATCGCCGCGCAGAAAGCTGACCTGCTGCACGGTGGCCAGCAGCTCGCCGCCAGTGGTCTCCAGGCGCCGCTCGGTGACCATGATGGCGCCCTTGCCCTCACCCTTGTCCGTCAGGTGCGTGATGCGGTTGTGGCCCACCACGTCGGCGCTGGCCGGCAGCGGGCGGTGCAGCCGCATGCGCTGCTCGCCATGCAGCAGCTTCACCCAGTCGATGCCCGTATCGGCCTCGCGCGCCCAGAAGCCCGGGTAGCCCAGCACCACGGCCTGCGAGGGCAGGGCGCGCAGCCCGCCCGGCGCCCCTTCGTAGAAAAAGGGCAGGGCGTCGGCGCACAGCGGATCGCTGCCCAGGCCCAGGCTCAATGCATAGAGCATGGTGTCGCGCTCGCCATAGTGCTGGCGCACGGGCTCGAAGGGGCGCTGTTTCAGGTGCTGATAGCTGATGGCCATCACGGTTCCTCTCAGTGTTTGATTGCGCTGGCGCGCTTCAACCCTCGCAACTGGCGCGGCCCGACTCAGGGACACCGAGGAAGGACCGCCCCGCACCGAGGGTGTCGTCCCCCTCCCTCGCGAAGCGAGTAGAGAGGGGGAAGGCGCGTAGCGCCTCAGGGGGTGTCGTTCAAACAGGATCCCAGCTGAAGACATCTGCCGAGCGGTCCAGGGGGACGAACGATGCCTTGAGCGCAGGCATGCCGTGCTCGGCAATGAACTGGGGCGACCAGCCCTCGCTGCGGTGCACCGAGCGCAGCGGGCGCGGCTGGCTCATGACGAAGATCTCGTTGTTGCGCACGGCGAAGACCTGGGCGTTCACGTCGCGGGCCGCGTCGGACAGCAGGTAGACGGCCAGCGGGGCGATCTTGTTGGGCGTCATCTGCTGGATCTTGGCCACGCGCGCCTGCTGCTCGGGCGTGTCGGTGGGGATGGAGCCGATCATGCGGCTCCAGGCGAACGGCGCGATGCAGTTGGAGCGCACGTTGAACTTCTGCATGTCCAGCGCAATGGACTTGGACAGGGCCGTCAGCCCCAGCTTGGCGGCGCTGTAGTTGGCCTGGCCCAGGTTGCCGATCAGGCCCGAGGTCGAGGTCATGTGCACGAAGGCGCCGCTTTCCTGCTCCTTGAAATGGTTGGCGGCCGTGCGGCTCATGTAGTAGCTGCCGTACAGGTGGACCTTGATGACGGCGTCCCACTCGTCCAGGCTCATCTTGTGGAAGAACCGGTCGCGCAGGATGCCGGCGTTGTTGACCACGCCGTCGATGCGGCCGAAGCTGTCCACGGCGCACTGCACGATGCGGCCCGCGCTGGCGGCCTCGGCCACGCTGTCGGTGTTGGCCACGGCCTGGCCGCCTGCGGCCTTGATCTCATCGACCACCTTCTGCGCCGGGCCGGCGTCCGTGCCCTCGCCCGTGGTGGAGGTGCCTATGTCGTTGACCACCACCTTGGCGCCCTCGGCCGCCATGGCCAGCGCCATGTCGCGCCCGATGCCGCCGCCGGCACCCGTCACCACCACTACCTTGTCCTGCATCATTTTCTGCGCCATGGCCTGTCGTCCCCGTTCAGTGTTCGTTGGAAAGAAGTCGGGACCAAGGATGCCGGCAAACGCCGGGCCGCGCCATTCGCCAATCACAAGGGCGGACTTCGCGGGAATGAAAGCAGCGGCGGACAGGCCGCGCCGGCCCAGCCTTCAGCGCGGCCAAAGGCTTGCTTAAGAAAACGCGGATTGCGGGCCGCCGCGCTTGCACCGACCATGGCGGCCATGACAGACAAGCAAGCTACCGACACCCTCGACGCCGCCGCGCTGGCGCATCTTCAGTCCTGGCAGGGCCGCAGCGAAACCCTGGCAGACAGCATCACGGCCGCGCCCGTGGCCGCGCTGTCGGCCACGCTGGACCGGGAAGACCCTGAGCCCGCCGACGGCACGGCGCTGCCGCCGCTGTGGCACTGGATGTACTTCCTGCCCCATGCACGCCAAAGCGAGCTGGGCCCCGACGGCCACCCGCGCCGTGGCGGCTTTCTGCCGCCCGTGCCGCTGCCGCGCCGCATGTGGGCCGGCGGGCGCCTGCGCTGGGAGGCAGGCAACGCGCTGAAGGTGGGCCAGAAGGTGCAGCGCCGCTCCACCATCGGCTCGGTCAGCCACAAGAGCGGCCGCTCGGGCGAGCTGCTGTTCGTGCTGGTCGAGCATGCCTACAGCAACGACCAGGGCCTGGCGCTGACCGAGGAGCACGACATCGTCTACCGCGCCGCTGCCCAGCCCGGCGATCCCGCGCCCACGCCCCAGAAGCCGCCGCTGGACGGCCAGCAAACCTGGTCGCGCACCATCGTTCCCGACGACGTGCTGCTGTTCCGCTACTCGGCCCTGACCTTCAACGGCCACCGCATCCACTACGACCGCCGCTACGTCACGGGCGTGGAGGGCTATCCGGGCCTGATCGTGCACGGCCCGCTGATCGCCACCCTGCTGCTGGACCTGCTGCGCCGCGAGCTGCCCCAGGCGCGCGTGCTGTCCTTCGAGTTCAAGGCCGTGCGCCCCACCTTCGACCTGCATGCCTTCAGCGTGCACGGCAAGCCTTCTGCGGACGGCAAGACCGTGCAGCTGTGGGCACAGGACCACGAGGGCTGGCTGACCATGACCGGCACGGCAAGTGTCTCCCCCTGAGTCGCTTCGCGCCTTCCCCCTCTCTACCCGCTTCGCGGGGGAGGGGGACGACACCCTCGGTGCGGGGCGGCCCTTCCTCGGTGTCCCTTGCTTTGGGCGGCGCCGGCTTTGGCTCCCGCTGCGATAACTGAATTGGTATTCAACACATTCCGCGCTGTGAAGGCGCTGACCATAAAGCCTTGAGACCACCATGATCGAACACACGCTTTCCAACAATTTCCCCGAGATCCGCGACGCCATCCGTGCGCTGTGCGCCGAGTTCCCCGACGAGTATTTCCGCAAGATCGACGAGCAGCGCGCCTATCCCGAGACCTTCGTGGACGCGCTGACCAAGGCCGGCTGGCTGGCCGCGCTGATCCCGCAGGAGTACGGCGGCTCGGGCCTGGGCCTGACCGAGGCCAGCGTGATCATGGAGGAGATCAACCGCTGCGGCGGCAACTCCGGCGCCTGCCATGGCCAGATGTACAACATGGGCACGCTGCTGCGCCACGGCTCGCTGGCGCAAAAGGAGAAGTACCTGCCGCGCATCGCCTCGGGCGAATGGCGCCTGCAGTCCATGGGCGTGACCGAGCCCACCACGGGCACGGACACCACCAAGATCAAGACCAGCGCCGTCAAGAAGGATGGCCGCTACGTGGTCAACGGCCAGAAGGTCTGGATCAGCCGCGTGCAGCACAGCGACTGGATGATCCTGCTGGCGCGCACCACGCCGCTGGCCGAGGTGAAGAAAAAGAGCGAGGGCATGTCCATCTTCATGGTGGACCTGGCCGAGGCGCAAAAGAGCGGCCTGACCGTGCGCCCCATCCCCAACATGGTCAACCACGAGACCAACGAGCTGTTCTTCGAGAACCTGGAAATCCCCGAGGAGAACCTGATCGGCGAGGAAGGCAAGGGCTTCAAGTACATCCTCGACGGCCTCAATGCCGAGCGCACGCTGATTGCGGCCGAATGCATTGGCGACGGCTACTGGTTCCTGGACCGCGTGACCAACTACGTGCGCGACCGCAACGTGTTCGGCCGCCCCATCGGGCAGAACCAGGGCGTGCAGTTCCCCATTGCCGATGCCTTCATCGAGGTCGAGGCCGCCAACCTCATGCGCTGGAAGGCCTGCGAGATGTTCGACGCCAACCAGGCCATGGGCGCCCAGGCCAACATGGCCAAGTACCTGGCGGCCAAGGCCAGCTGGGAGGCGGCCAATGCCTGCATCCAGTTCCACGGCGGCTTCGGCTTTGCCTGCGAATACGACGTGGAGCGCAAGTTCCGCGAGACGCGCCTGTACCAGGTGGCGCCGATCTCGACGAACCTGATCTATTCCTACGTGGCCGAGCACATCCTCGGTCTCCCGCGTTCTTTCTGAAATGGAAAACCCCCTGAGTCGCTTCGCGCCTTCCCCCTGGAAGGGGGACGACAGCCTCGCTGCGGGGGCGGCCCTTGCTTGCTGTCCCTGGCTTGGAGCGCGCCAGTTGGTCGGGTCGTGGGTTTCGCCAATGTGCAATGGATTTCCAAGATGAAAAAGCAAAGTCTTCGGCCGCTTGACGGCACCACCGTCGTCTCGCTGGAACATGCGGTGGCCGCACCGTTTTGCACGCGCCAGCTGGCCGACCTGGGCGCGCGCGTGATCAAGGTCGAGCGGCCCGGCAGCGGCGACTTTGCGCGCGGCTATGACCAGCGCGTGCAGGGCCAGTCCTCGCACTTCACCTGGATCAACCGCAGCAAGCAGAGCCTGGCGCTGGACCTCAAGCAGGACGAGGCCATGCAGGCGCTGCTGCAGCTGCTGGAGGGTGCCGACGTGCTGGTGCAGAACCTGGCGCCCGGCGCGGCCGCGCGCATGGGCCTGTCCTATGCGGCGCTGCGAGAGCGCTTTCCGCGCCTCATCGTCTGCGACATCAGCGGCTACGGCGCTGACGGCCCCTACCGCGACAAGAAGGCCTACGACCTGCTGATCCAGAGCGAGGCGGGCTTTCTCTCGGTCACGGGCACACCCGAGGTGCCGTCCAAGGCCGGCATCTCGGTGGCCGACATCGCGGCCGGCATGTATGCGTACACCAACATCCTGTCGGCCCTGCTGCTGCGCGGGCGCACGGGCGAGGGCAGCCACATCGACGTGTCCATGCTGGAGGCGCTGGGCGAGTGGATGGGTTACCCCATGTACTACGCCTTCGACGGCGCGCCGCCACCGCCGCGCACCGGCGCCTCGCACGCCAGCATCTATCCCTACGGGCCGTTCGAGGCCGGTGACGGCGGGACGGTGATGCTGGGCCTGCAAAACGAACGCGAGTGGAAGCTCTTTTGCGAACAGGTGCTGCTGCAGCCCGCGCTGGCTGCAGACGCGCGCTTCGACAGCAATGCGCGCCGCAACGCCAACCGCGAGGAGCTGCGTGCGCTGATCCTGGGCGTGTTCAACGCGCTGGATGCCGCCCAGGTGGTGCAGCGGCTGGATGCGGCCGGCATTGCCAATGCGCGCGTCAACGACATGGCCGGCCTGTGGGCCCATCCGCAGCTGGCCGCACGCCAGCGCTGGTGCAGCGTGGACACGCCGGCCGGTCCGGTGCAGGCGCTGCTGCCGCCCGGCGCCAACAGCGCCTTCGACTACCGCATGGAGGCCGTGCCCGCCGTGGGCGAGCACAGCGCCGCCATCCTGGCCGAGCTGGGCTGGAGCGCAGAGCGCATCCAGGCTTTGTGCACGCAGTCTGGAAAACCCACTCCCTGAAACCTGGGCGCATGCGCAGAATGCGCCGGAGACCCCCTCATGAAACATGATCCGCAAGTGAGCATCCATCCGCTGGCCCAGTTCGCCGCCACGCTGCGCTGGGACGACGTTCCCGCCGCCGTGCAGCAGCGCGCCGAAGACCTCTGGGTGGACTGGTTCGGCTCCGTGCTCGCAGGCCAGGGCGCGCGCCCCGTGCAGAGCATCACGCGCTTCGCGCTGTCCCAGGGACTGGCCGGCGGCCCCAGCGAGGTGCTGGGCCAGGACGCCGCCACTTCGCCCATGATGGCTGCCCTGGCCAATGCCGCCGCCTCGCATGTGGCCGAGCAGGACGATGTGCACAACGGCTCGGTCTTCCACCCCGCGGCCGTGGTCTTCCCGCCCGCGCTGGCGGTGGCGCAGAGCATCGGCGCCAGCGGCGCCGAACTCATGGCCGCCTGCGTGGCCGGCTACGAGGTCGGCATCCGCGTGGGCGAGTTCCTGGGCCGCAGCCACTACCGCATCTTCCACACCACGGCCACGGCCGGCACCCTGGCTGCAGCCGCTGCCGTGGGCCGGCTGCTGGGGCTCACGCCCGCGCAGATGCAGCATGCCTTCGGCTCGGCCGGCACGCAGTCGGCGGGGCTGTGGGAGTTCCTGCGCACGGGCGCCGACAGCAAGCAGCTGCACACGGCGCATGCGGCCGCTGCGGGCCTGATGTCGGCCTATCTGGCCCGGGACGGATTCACCGGTGCGCAGGACATCTTCACCGGGCCGCAGGGCCTGGCGGCAGGCATGTCCACGGACGCCGATCCCACGCGCCTCACGGACGGCCTGGGCACGCGCTGGGCCACGGCCGAGACCTCGTTCAAATGGCATGCCTCCTGCCGCCACACGCACCCGGCCGCCGACGCGCTGCTGCAGGTCATGCAGGACCACGGTCTGGCCCCCGCCGACCTGGCGCAGGTTACCTGCCACGTGCACCAGGGCGCCATCGACGTGCTGGGCCCCGTGGTCGATCCGGCCAGCGTGCACCAGAGCAAGTTCTCCATGGGCACGGTGCTGGCGCTGGCCGCACGCCACGGCCATGCGGGCCTGGACGAGTTCGACAACGACTACCTGGCAGCCACCACGGTGGCCCTGCGCGAGAAGGTGGGCATGGTGCTGGACCCCGAGGTCGATGCCGCCTACCCGCAGCGCTGGATCGGCAAGGTCACCGTGCTCACCACCGATGGCCGCACGCTGCATGGCCGTGTCGAGGAGCCCAAGGGCGATCCGGGCAACACGCTGTCGCGCGAGGAGATCACGGCCAAGGCGCTGCGACTGATCGCCTATGGCGGTGCCCTGCAGGACGACCCCGCCCAGGCCGCCGTAGCGCGGCTGTGGCAGGTCGCGCACTGGCCGCGCGTGCAGCGCCTGCTTGACTGAGTTCTTGACTGAGTTTTCGCGCCGGCCCCGGCCGGCGAATCCATGGGAAAGGCGCCACCACAGAGCGCCTCCCGCTTCCACCCAAGTGCACAGGAGACAAACCATGCAACGCACCACTTCTTTCCGCCGCCGCCTCGTTTACGCAGCGGCCGCCGCCTGCGCCCTTGCCGCCGGCGGGACGACCACCGGCGCCCTGGCCGCGGCCTGGCCCGACAAGCCCGTCGTCCTCGTCGTGCCCTACAGCGCTGGCGGCCCCACCGACGTGGTGGCGCGCCTGCTGGCCGTGCCCATGGGCCAGGTGCTGGGCCAGAGCGTGCTGGTCGAGAACACCGTGGGAGCGGGCGGCACCATTGCGCCCAACCGCGTGGCCAAGGCCAAGGCCGACGGCTACACCATCCTCATCCACCACATGGGCATGGCCACGGCGCCTGCGCTGTACAAGAAGCTGCCCTATGACCCGCTCAAGGACTTCGAGTACATCGGCCAGGTGCTGGACGTGCCCATGACCCTGCTGTCGCGCAAGGACTTCCCGGCCAACAACTTCGCCGAGCTGCTGGACTACGTGAAGAAGAACCAGGACAAGGTCTCGCTGGCCAATGCCGGCATCGGCGCCGTCTCCCAGCTGTGCGGCATGCTGTTCATGCACCAGGCGGGCGTCAAGCTCACCACCGTGCCCTACAAGGGCGCAGGCCCGGCCATGAACGACCTCATGGGCGGCCAGGTGGACCTGCTGTGCGACCAGACCACGCAGACCGTGCCCGTGATCAAGGACGGCCAGCGCGCCAAGGTCTTCGGCGTGACCACGCCCAAGCGCCTGTCCTCGCTGCCCGACATCCCCACGCTGGACGAGCAGGGCCTCAAGGGCTTCGACGTCAAGGTCTGGCACGGCATGTACGCGCCCAAGGGCACGCCCAAGGAGGTGGTCATGGCCATCAACAAGGCGCTGAACGTGGCCATCAAGGACGAGAACGTCAAAAAGCGCATCGCCGAACTCAGCTCCGACCTGGTCACGCCCGACAAGGCGACGCCGGAAGGCCTGCGCACCCACCTGCAGGCCGAGGTGGCGCGCTGGGACAAGGTCATCAAGGCCGCAGGCGTCTCGGCCGAATAAACCGCTCTCCCAAGGACATCCGCATGCACGATCTGGCGCGACAGGCCACTTCCTTTCTCTTCGTCCCCGCCACGCGGCCCGAGCGCCTGGGCAAGGCCCTGGACAGCGGCGCCGACATGGTCATCGCCGACTGGGAGGACGCCGTGGCCCCGGCCGACAAGGACGGCGCCCGCCAGGCGCTGGCCCAGGCCGTGGGTGCGCTGGAAGGCCCGGCCCGTGCCCGCCTGCTGGTGCGCATCAACGCCGAAGGCACGCCCTGGCATGCGGATGACCTGCGCGCGCTGGCGCAGCTGGTGGAGCAGGGCGTGGCCGGCGCCATGGTCTCCAAGGCCGAGCGCGCCCAGACCCTGCATGCGGTGGCCCAGGCTGCCGGCGCACGGGCGGCCGTGCTGCCCCTCATCGAAAGCGTGGCCGGCCTGGATGCGGCCGACGCCCTGGCTGCCGCGCCCCAGGTGGTGCGCCTGGCCTTCGGCCACCTGGACTTCCAGGTCGATGCGGGCATGGCCTGCGAGCAGGGCGAGGAAGAGCTGCTGCCCATGCGCATGGCCCTGGTCCTGGCCTCGCGCCGCGCCGGCATTGGCGCGGCCGTGGACGGCGTGACGGTGGACACGCGCAACCCCGAGCGGCTGGCCCAGGACGCGGCACGCGCGCGGCGCATGGGCTTTGGCGGCAAGCTGTGCATCCACCCGGCCCAGGTTCAGCCCCTGCACGCCGTCTTCGACCCCGATGCAGCGGCCGTGGCCCAAGCGCAGCGCCTGCGCCAGGCCCTGGCCGAGGCCGGAGGCGGCGTCTGCGTGCTGGACGGCCGCATGGTCGATGCGCCCGTGCTCAAGCAGGCCGAACAGGTGCTGCTGCGCCATGCCTGGGCGCAACAGAGATCTGCAGCACGATCTTGATGAAAATGAGACTGAAAGGCCGTTTTGCACTCAGAGTTTTCTGATTCTGGTGCAAGCAGTCCAATGATTTCCCTGATGGTGAATCCACCTGCCTCGAATACGCTTGGCCAACTCGATTGATTTCGAGACGGCGGTTTCTTGATCCGGTGTCTCCGCCCATGGGGGCACCCAGGCAAAGGAGCGTGTGATGGCAGTGATCTCGGGGACGGAATCGAACAGCGGATTCAACGGCCAATTGAATGACCGACTGAACAACCGATTGAATCGGCGCCAGGCGCTGGCCCTGGCGGCCGGCGCCGTGGCGGCAGGGCCCGCCAGCGTGCTGGCGCAGGCCGGCTTTGCCACACGGCCCGTGCGCATCGTCGTGCCCTTTGCGGCGGGCGGCGCCACCGACGTGATTGCGCGCATCCTGGGCGAGCGCATGGCCCAGCAGCTGGGCCAGACCGTGGTGGTGGACAACAAGCCCGGCGCGGCCGGACTGATCGGCGGCGAAATGGTGGTCCGCTCCGCGCCTGACGGGCTCACCCTGCTGCTGGGCACCACCTCCACCATGCTCACCAACAAATACCTCTACAAGAAGACCGCCTACGACCCGCTGACCGACCTTACGCCCCTGTCGCGCGTGTGCATGGCGCCCATCGCCCTGGTGGTCACGGCCGACGTGCCCGCCTCCAACCTGCGCGAATTCATGGCCTGGGCCCAGGCCAACGCGGGCAAGCTCTCGTATGGCTCCTACGGCATAGGCTCGCACGGCCACCTGGCCTGCGCCGTGCTCAGCGACATGGCCGGTGCCGGCATGGCGCATGCCGCCTACCGGGGCGAGGCGCTGATGGTGCAGGACATGCTGGGCGGGCGCATCCCCATCGGCATGGGCAGCCTGCTCACGCTCAAGCCCCACATCGATGCAGGCAAGCTGCGCGCCCTGGCCGTCACCGGCACGCGCCGCGTGCCCCTGCTGCCCGAGGTGCCTACCTTTGCCGAGGCCGGCTACCGCCACGAGGCCATGGAACTGTCCGGCTGGCTGGCCATCGCCGGCCCCAGGGGCCTGCCGGCCGACCTCACGCGGCAATGGGGCGAGATCTCCAACCGCGCCGTGGCCAGCCGCGAAGGCACGGCCCGCATCATCGCGGCCGGTTTCGTCCCTGTCGATGACGACAGCCCTCAGCGCTTCGGCAAGGCCTGGGCGCAGGAGGCTCCGGTCTGGGGGCGGCTGCTGCAGTCGGCGGGGGTGCAACCCGGTTGATGGCGCACAGCGGCCCTGGTTGCCCAAGGCTGCACTCATGCCCTGTGCTGTAATCGCCCCTCCTCAGGCGGCCCCGGTGGTGCAATGCCATGACGGGACAGCCCGTGGTTTCTCAAACATTCAAGAGAGGGTATTACCGTGAGTGCATTGGTCATCAAGGCCTGGAAAGCCAGCGAGCAACCCATAGACGACAAGGGCAACCACATTGCCATCACAGGCCGCGAAGGCGGCCTGGTCGCCTGGATCCTGTCCAAGGTCAACATCGATCCCACCACCACCATCCGCGTGGGCAGCGAGCGCCTGGAGTTCAGCAGCGCCTCGCTGTCGGGCACCCAGTCGCGCCTGATCCCGCTGCAGGGCATCTGCTCCACCTACTACGGCTATCACAAGCCCTGGAAGACGGCGCTGGGCATCGGTGCCCTGTCGCTGTTCATGGGCGGGTCCATGATGGCCCAGAGCTTCTTTGCAGGTCTGGTGGTTATGCTGATCGGCTGGGGCATCGCCGCCGTCATCTACTTCCTGAACCGCACCCTGACGCTGGGCTTCATCGAGAACAGCGGCGCAGTCAACGGCATCCAGTTCAAGCGCTCGGTGATCGAGAACATCGACATCACCCAGGAGCAGGCCAGGCAGGTCTGCGAACTGATGCAAAAGCTGATCGAGGCCAAGGAAAAGCGGCTCTGACCGCTTGAGTGAAAAGGAAAGCGCGGCATGCGCTTTCCTTGTGCGCGCCGCGATCTGGGGGCAAGACCCGGCGCGCGCTATTGGGCAGATGGGGAGCAGTCGGGCTCCACGTCCATGCCCAGCGGCAGGTAGTGGTGCTGCGCGGGTGTCTGGCTGGCTTCAGGCGCCAGACGAAAGTAGTGCTGCTGGCCTGTGGCTGCCATGGAGTCGCCCGATGCCGAGATGGCGGCTAGCGGTTTGCGGGCGTCGAGAAGGGTGATGGTGTGCTCCGGATCAGTCCAAAGGCCAGAACCATATTTCTTTTGAATCGAAATAGCATGCGGAGTTACACACCTGAGTGCTATTTTGGGATTCAATCACATCAATATGGCCTCCGTTGTAGCCTGCAATCTTCCAGAAGAAGATTACCCCTTTCTTGCCGGACAATTTGGTATGTGCATCGGTAGCGCTGAATATCTGAGGCTTGCCAAGTATATGGGGCTTGGCAAGCTGATCAGCGAGTAGTTTTGCGCCGGGCTCGAACGTCCGGCCTTTGTATTTCCCGGTTTTTATCTTCAATCGCCCGTTGATGATGACGCCTGACTTGATCAGGGCCAGGCTCAATCTGGTTGCGCAGGTGTTCTGATAACCGGCGTTTTGTCGGATCAATGCTGCATCGTCGTATCCAAGCTCCTCATAGAGTGCTGTGCGAGACACATGGCTGGAGTTCAGCTCGTTGGCCGAATAGTGATGAGATTTGAGCGTTGCGTAGGACGGTTTCATTTTTTCCCGCCTTTGCAAGGAAACTCTTTTCCAAGAATGTCGCTGATGACATGGGCAGCCCGTGACTCACGCTGTTTGAGATCCAATTTGCTCAATCCGCTGTGAAGTACTTCTGCCAGAGTGATGGTCTTGAAATGCTGGTAATCGCACCAGACCCGTCCTTCCGTGGCATCCAGAACACCGAGCAGATACATCTCCGCATATCTTCTTTCCATGAGGTTTTTGCTCATATATGCAGTAAAGAACGTATCCGCCGATAAATTGTTGTTCTCGATGATCAGCCGCTGGGAATCTGGAACTGGTCGGGCAAGCCGAGTCTCAGCGTTGGCATGGGGAAAGACATCCAGTATCAAAGTAAAAATAATGAGGATAGGGCTGGAAAGATACTTCCAAAAACAGAACGGCATCGAATTGCCAAAGACTGGTGATTTTCTGCTGTCTGTGTGAACCCTCAAGAATCCGTACATTGCCATCTCTGCCTTTCATGGTGAATCGATGATTTGAGTGCGAGAGTTCTTGGCTCAATCAACATGCACTGGCAGTTGTATTCTGGCTGGAAGCTCCGGGTCGAAGGGCAATTATTGACTGGCCAGGCATGTCTGGGCAATAGCCATCATTCCTGTTTGAGTGAATTGCCAGTCATTTGGGCATGTACGAGCCTGCCGGAATGCAGTCATACGGCAAGATTGCTCTTGGGAGAATGGTGGAATCTTTCGCGTCCTTGTTAGGGAGGTAACAATAAGTGTCTTCAAAAAAATACCGCTTCAGATGAGGCGGTATTTCCTGGGGGCGTGCCGTGCGCCAGCGAAAGAGGTGATCACTCAGGCCTGAGCCCCGCCACGCGCCATCAGCTTGAAGGTGCCGGTGGCCAGGGCCACCAGGGTGCCATCCTCGGAACGCACTTCCCCGCGCGCGAAGCTGATGGAGCGGCCGCGCCGCTCGCAGTGGGCGGTGGCGATGAGATCGCCGCTGCCGGCGGAGACGTAGTGCAGCGTGAGATCGATGGTGGCCACGCCGAAGGCCGTGGGGTCATGCGAGCGGCAGGCCGAGGCCAGGGCGCAGTCCAGCAGCGAGGCGATGGCGCCGCCGTGCACGTCGCCGCGGCTGTTGGCCTGGTCCGGTTGAAAGCCCATGCGGATCTGGGCGCGGTCCTCGCCGATGCGTTCACCGCTGAGCTTCATGGCGCGGGCCATGGGCATGGGCAGGCCGAAGAGGATGCCGGGCGCCTCGCCTTCGAAGGGGTTGGCCGGGTGGTCTTTGATGGGTGTGTTCATGCGGGCAATCATCGCATCGGCATGACTCAATCCACCCGTGCACCTGTCGATTTGACGACAGTGGCCCAGCGCGTGATTTCCTTGTCGATATGCGCCTGCAGCGCCTCGGGCGTGGAGCCCACGGGCTCGTAGCCGCCGGCGGCCAGCTGGGCCTGCAGCGCGGGCTGGCGCAGGGCGGAGGCGATCTCGCGGCTCAGGCGCTGGGTGGCTTCGGCGGGCGTGCCGGCCGGCGCGATGACGGCGTACCAGCCGGTCACGTCGAAGCCTGCGATGCCCTGCTCCTGGATGGTGGCCACCTCGGGCGCCAGCGCCGAGCGCTGCGGGCTGGTGACGGCCAGCGCGTGCATGCGCCCGCTGCGGATGTGGGGCATGGAGGTGGAGATGCTGTCGAAGGTCAGGTCGATGTCGCCGGCCAGCATGGCGTTGACCACGCCCGCGCTGCCCTTGTAGGGCACATGGGTCATGCGCACGCCTGCCATGGAACCGAAGTACTCGGCCGCAAGATGCCCCGTGTTGCCGTTGCCCGCCGAGCCGAAGGTGAGCTTGCCGGGGTTGGCCTTGGCGGCCTGGATGAGTTCCTGGATGTTCCTGGCCGGCAGCTTGCTGCTGGCCGCAACCACCATGGGCAGGTTGGCCACCAAAGACACGGGCGCGAAGTCGCGGCGGGTGTCGTAGGGCAGCTTGGGATAGAGGCTGTCGTTGATGGCATGGGCGGCCAGCACCATGAGCACGGTGTAGCCATCGGGCCTGGCGCGCGCCACGTATTGCGAGGCCAGCGTGCCGCCTGCGCCGGGCTTGTACTCCAGCACCACGGGCTGGCCCAGCTGCTGCTGCAGCTGCACGGCCAGCGGGCGGCCCAGGAGGTCGGCACTGCCGCCGGGCGGATAGGGAATGACCAGCTGGATGGGCTTGGCAGGCCAGGCCTCGGCAGCATGGGCGAGATGGGTGGCCGGGGCCAGCAGGGCGCAGGTCGCCAGGGCCAGGCAGGACAGCAGGCGGCGGCGCGGGAGTGGGTGCATGGGCATGGGCATGGGGGGACTCCGTTTCATGAAGAGGACAGGGCGCCGGCCTGGTACTGCTCGCGCAGCGCGCGCTTGAGCACTTTGCCGATCTCGCTGCGCGGCAGGCTGGCGGCCAGCCGCAGCTCGGCCACGCGCTGGGTCTTGCCCACGCGGGCGTTGAGCCATTCGCGCAGCTCGGCGGCCGAGGGCGTGGCATCGGGGCGCGCCACGGCGTAGGCCACGGGGGTCTCGCCCCAAGCATCGGAGGGCACGCCGATCACTGCGCATTCGGCCACCTGCGGGTGCTGCAGCAGCACGGACTCGATGTCGCTCGGGTAGACGTTGAAGCCGCCCGTGATGATCATGTCCTTCTTGCGGTCGCCCAGCACGATGAAGCCGTCCTCGTCCAGGCGGCCCACGTCGCCGCTGCGGATGAAGCGCAGGCCCTGGGCATCGAACCATTCGGCCTCCTGCGTCTTGTCGGGCAGGCGGTGGTAGCCGCTCATCATCCCGGCCGAGCGGCCCACGATCTCGCCCTGCTCGCCGTGCGGCAGTTCGCGGCCCTGCTCATCGATGAAGCGGATGTCGGCGCCCGGCCCTGGCCTGCCCACGGTGTGCAGCTTGTCGGGGAAGTCATGGCAGTGCAGCTCGCAGCGCACGCCGCCTTCGGTCATGCCGTAGTACTCGATGAGCCGTCCGGGCCAGCGGCGCAGCACCTCGGCCTTGAGCGCGGGATGGAACGGCGCGCTGGTGCAGAACTTGTGCCGCAGGCGGCTCAGGTCGGCGCCGTCGAACCCCGGGCACTGCATCAGCCGCTGGTACTGCACGGGCACGAGCATGGTGTGGGTGGCATGGTGGCGCTCGGCCAGTTCCAGGTAGTGCGCCGCGTCGAACTTGCGCACCAGCACCAGGGTGCCGCCCAGCCCCAGGGTGGGCAGGGCCGCGACCAGGGTGGTGTTGGAGTACAGCGGCGTGGCGCACAGCGAGACGGCATCGGGCCCGTAGCCGTTGTGGATGGCGCGCTGCACATGGGCCCAGCGCATGGCCCAGGACTGGACGATGCCCTTGGGCACGCCCGTGGTGCCCGAGGAGTAGATGACGTTGAAGGGCCAGTCGGGCTGGGGGTGGATGGGCGTGGGTGCGGTGCCATGGTCCGCTTCGTCCGCAGCCAGCCATTGCGACCACGGCATGCCGGCTTCGACAGCGCCGTCCAGGGCCACGCATTGCAGATCCTGTCCGGCCTGCAGCGGCCATTGCGCGGCGGTGTCCGCGTCGCGCAGTACCAGCCGGGCGCCGCAGTTGTCCAGCATGGCGCTCAGGTGGCCGGCCGTGGCCGACGGGGCCAGCGGCGCCACGGCCACGCCCGCGCGCAACGCACCCAGGAAGGCCAGCACGTACTCGGGCGAGCTGCCCGCGCAGATGGCCACCACGTCGCCGGGGCCCATGCCCTGGCGTTGCAGGCGCAGGGCCACGCGGTCCATGCCCAGGCGCAGCGCGGCGTAGTCGAGGCTGCGGCCGTCCATGGCCAGGGCGGTGTGGCGGGGGCGCTGGCTGGCCTGCAGCGCGACGAGTTCGGGCAGCGAGCCAAAGGGCTGGCGCAGCAGGGCGGCGATGTCTTCTTGCATGGGGGGGCGGACGGGAGGGGAGAACTATTCCAGCGACAGGCCTGCGGCCTTGACGATCTGGGCCCAGCTCTTGCGTTCCTGGGCGATGAAGGCGTCGTACTCGGCCGGTGTCTCGCCACCGGGCACGCCGCCCAGGTCGGCAAAGCGCTGGCGCACTTCGGCCGTCTGCATGGCACGCCGGGCAGATTCCTGGATGCGGCCGACCACGGCATCGGGCGTGCCGGCCGGTGCCAGCAGCCCGAACCAGGCCGTGACCTGCATGGGCACGCCGGCCTCGGTCATGGTGGGCACCTCGGGCAACTGGGCCGAGCGCGTGGCGCTGGTGATGGCCAGCGCGCGGAACTTGCCGCTCCTGATGTGCGGCATGGAGCTGGGCAGGTTGTCGATCATGTAGTCCACCTGCTGGCCCAGCAGCGCCGTGACCGCTGGCGCGGCCCCGGGAAAGGGCACGAGCGTGACCTCGATGCCGGCCTTCTGGCGGAACATCTCCGAGGACATGTGCGGCGACTGGCCCACGCCCGACGTGGACACGTTCAGGCGCCGGGTCCTGGCCAGCTCCACCAGCTCGCGCACGCTGCGCACGGGCGAATCGGCATGGACCACGAGGATGTTGGGCACGGAGATCACATTGGTGATGCCGCGCAGATCGCTTTCCTTGTAGCTGAGCTGCTTGTACAGGCTGAAATTGATGGCCACCGGGCCGATGTTGCCCATGAGCAGCGTGTAGCCATCGGGCCTGGCGCGCGCCACCTGGGCCGTGCCGATGCTGCCGCCGCCCCCGCCCTTGTTCTCCACCACCACCGACGTGCCCAGGTCCTTGCCCATCTTCTCGGCCAGCACGCGCGCGGCAATGTCCGTGGTGCCGCCAGCGGCGGCCGGCACCACGATGGTGATGGGGCGTTCAGGCCAGGCCGCCGCCAGCGCGGCGGCAGGAGCCAGGGAGAAAAAAGGCAAAGCGGCCAGCAGGGCCAGCAGGCTGCGGCGGACGGTCATGGGCAGTCTCCAGTTCACTGCCCGCAACGATAGAAAACCCTGGGCCCCAGGGCACCAGGGTTTGACTGGAGATCCGCTTCGCCATTCGGAAACCCGCGCTTAGGCCCACTGGAACGGGTGCTAACCCCTTGCCAGCACCAGAAAAGAGCCCAAGAAAAAAGGCGCCGAAGCGCCTTTCATTGACCGTGTGGTGCACAGCGCCAAAAACTGGCGCGGCCCAAGTCAGGGACACCGAGCAAGGGCCGCCCCGCCGCGAGGGTGTCGTCCCCCTCCCTTGCGAAGCAAGCAGAGAGGGGGAAGGCGCGTCAGCGCCTCAGGGGGTGATCAGGGATACAGTCCCCGCATTTCGCGCGCATGCAGGATGCGCTGGCAGGCCACGATGAATGTGGCGGTGCGCAGCGTCACGCCGTGCTGCTGGGCCACCTGCCAGATGGCCGCGAAGGCGTCCTGCATGATGCGCACCAGGCGGGCGTTGATCTCGTCCTCGCTCCAGAAGAAGCTGGAGAAGTCCTGCACCCATTCGAAGTAGCTCACCGTCACGCCGCCGGCATTGGCCAGCACGTCGGGCAGCACCAGCACGCCCTTTTCGGTCAGGATGTCGTCGGCCTCGGTGGTGGTGGGGCCGTTGGCACCCTCGATCACCATCTTGGCCTTGATCTTGCCGGCGTTGTCCTTGGTGATCTGGCCTTCCAGTGCGGCGGGGATCAGGATGTCGCAGTCCACGCCCCAGAAATCGGCAGCGTCCATGGCCTCGGCGCCGTCAAAGCCGCCCACGCCGCCCTTGGCGGCCACGTGGGCCAGCAGGGCCGTCACATCCAGGCCGTTGGCGTTGCGGATGGTGCCGGTGTGGTCCTGCACGGCCACGACCTTGGCGCCCGCGTCGGCGAACAGCTTGCCGGCCGTGCCGCCCACGTTGCCGAAGCCCTGCACGGCAATGCGCGCGCCCTGGACCGACAGGCCGGTCAGCTTGGCCGCTTCCACGCCCACGGTGAACACGCCGCGGCCGGTGGCCTCGACGCGGCCCAGCGAGCCGCCCAGGTCCACGGGCTTGCCCGTGACCACGCCGGTGGCGGTGGCGCCGGTGTTCATGGAGTAGGTGTCCATCATCCAGGACATGATCTGGCCGTTCGTGTTGACGTCAGGCGCTGGAATGTCCTTGGAGGGGCCGATCAGCAGGCCGATCTCGCTGGTGTAGCGGCGCGTCAGGCGCTCCAGCTCACCGCGCGACAGCGTCTTGGGATCGACACGGATGCCGCCCTTGGCGCCGCCGTAGGGCACGTTGACGGCCGCGTTCTTGACCGACATCCAGGCCGACAGGGCCATGACTTCGGACAGGGTCACGTCCTGGTGGAAGCGCACGCCGCCCTTGCCGGGGCCGCGGCTCAGGTTGTGCTGCACGCGGTAGCCTTCGTAGTGGGCGATGGTGCCGTTGTCCAGCTCGATCGGCACATCGACGATCAGGATGCGCTTGGGGCGCTTGAGGGTTTCGACCCAGCGGGCGAGATGGCCCAGGTAGGGGGTGACGCGATCGACCTGCTGCAGGTAATTGCCCCAGGGGCCGAGGTGATCGGCCTGCAGGTAGGAAGGGATGGCGTGGTTGGTAACGCCGGCCGAAGCGGGTTGCTGCATGGTGGTTCCACACAAGAGTTGTCTGAGGGTTTTGAGCTTATTCCCGGGGCTATGCGCTGTCCAACGCCTTATGCGCGAGAGCTTTATGCATTTAATGCATAACCATGGGATCGCCTTGTCCAGCGGACAATCGGGGCCGCTTGCGACCCTCCGATGCACTCCAAGAAAGCCGCTCCATGACGAACACGCCCCGCACTCCCACATCCTTGGCCCATGCGCTGCTCCAGGCGCGCCACAGCGGCGAATTGCTGGATGCCGACGACTGGGCCGACGTGGTGCGCGCGCCCGCAGATGCGCAGGCCGTGCAGGCCGCCATGGCGCCCGCCCTGGGCTGGCGCGTGCCCGGCAGCCAGCAGGGGCCGGGCCGCGTTCCGGGCTACTGGAAGTCTGGCGCGCCGCGCCGCGATGCCCCGCTGACCCATGCGCCGCTGCCCGAAGAAGGCGTCTGGGCCAGTCCTTCGGTGGCCGGTGGCGCGCCGCTGCACCTGCGCGGCATCGAAGCCGAGATCGCCCTGCGCCTGGGCCGCGAGGTGACGGCCGAGATGGCTGCCGCGCTGCAGCCCGGCGATGGGCTGGAGCTGATCGACGGCATCACCGCCGCCATCGAGGTGGTGGATACGCGCTGGCGCCAGCACCTGAAGGCGCCGCCGCTGCTGCTGGCCGCCGACGGCCTGTGCCATGGCGCCCTGGTGCTGGGGCCGTGGCAGGACGCTTCGCGGCTGCTGCCGCGCGAGTCGCCGCGGGACTGGTCTGCCCAGGTCTGCCGCCTGCGCGTGGGTGCGGCGCCGCTGCAGGCGTTCACCGGAACGCATCCGCTGGACGATCCGCTGTGGCTGCTGGCCGGCTGGTTGCAGGAGCTGGTGCGCCGCTATGGCAGCGTGCCCGCAGGCACGGTGGTGACCACGGGCACGTGGAATGGACTGGCCTTTGCCCAGGCCGGCGACCTGGTGGTGGCCGAGCTGGACGGCATCGCCGAAGCCCGCCTGCAGCTGTGAGGCTTCAGGCAGGCCATCGAGTGATCAGGTGATCTTGTAGTCCTTGAGGGCCGGATCGCCGGGCGGAAAGCGCAGTTCCAGGTTGCGCAGCACCTCGCGCAGCAAGGTGGCGATCATGAGGTTGCGGTGCGTCTTGGAGTCGGCCGGCACGATGGTCCAGGGCGCCCAGGGCGTATGCGTGGCGCCCAGCAGCTGGCCGTAGGCCTGCTGGTAGTCCTTCCACTGCGTGCGCACCTTCATGTCGTTCTCGTCGAACTTCCAGTGCTTGGCCGGGTCGTCCAGGCGCTCCTGCAGGCGCATGCGCTGTTCGTCGGCGCTGATGTGCAGCAGGAACTTGACGACCACGGTGCCCGTCTCGCTGAGCATGCGCTCGAAGTCGTTGATGTGGGCAAAGCGCTGGCGCTGCTGCTCGGGTGTGATCCAGCCGTTGACCACGGGCACCAGCACGTCCTCGTAATGGCTGCGGTTGAAGACCGTGATTTCGCCAGCGGCAGGCACCTGCTGGTGGATGCGCCACAGGTAGTCATGGGCGCGCTCGGCCTCGGTGGGGGCCTTCCAGCCCACGGCGTGCACGCCCAGCGCACTCATGCGGCCGAAGACGCCACGGATGGTGCCGTCCTTGCCCGCCGTGTCCGTGCCCTGCAGCACGACCAGCAGCTTGTAGCGGCGGTCGGCGTACAGCAGGTTCTGCAGCGCATCCAGCTCCTCGGCCAGGGCCTCGACGGCGACCTTGTCCTCGGCCTTGCCGTTGCCATTGGAAAAGGGCTTGGCGCCCGGGTCGAAGTCGGCCAGGGCAATGGGCTTGTCCTTGTCCTTGTCGGACCTGGCGGAGCGCGGCTGCCACTGTTCCCAGAGCTTTTGCACGGCCGCATCGCGGCTGGAGAAAGGGTTGGAGGCGTCCATGGATAGAGCGGTGGGTGAGGTGGAATGTCAGGGCCGGGCGCGAATGGATTGCACCTGCAGTTGCGGCTGCGCCATCGAAGGCGCGGCGCCAGCGGCGGGCCTGGTGCCGGGCTGGCCCCGGACCTCCACGTTCTGCCGCTGCCACTGCGTGATCTGCTCGGCGCTCAGGCCCTGGAGCTGCCAGGTCTCGCCGGAGGTGGTCTGCAGAACGGGCTGCTCATGGGGCGCATTGCCGCGCAGCACCAGACGGCCTTGCAGGGTCAGGGGCTGGCTTGGTTCAGCCGCCGCACCCGAGGCCGGCGCAGCCGCGCTGGCGGCAGGCGAAGCCGGGGCCGAGCAGGCGCTCAGCAGGGCCAGGCCGCTGGCCAGCAGCAGCGGCAGACTGCGGCGCAGGCCGCGGGTGGAAGCAGTCGGGTGTGCGTGGTTCATGGCGTTCAGCGTACGACGGCTGTCAGCGTGCTGCCTGCCGGAACACGCAGCTGTTCCTGGTAGGTGCCTTGCGCATCAGGCTGACGCAGGAAGGGGAAATGGCCGCGCGCATTGAGGTTCACCGGTACCGTGGTGGGCAGGACCCGGGAAGACGCCAGGCTGCTGCCGTTGATCGCGGCCAGGGTGAAGCCCTGCTCCGTGCGCGCGGGCCAGCCATAGCCGCTGGGCACATCGCCGGGCAGCAGTGCGATGTTGGCGCCCCAGCGCTGGATGGCGACCGGCAGCGTGGGGCCGCCCGCTTGCTGTATGGCATTGCCCAGGACCTGCAGCGAATCGGTGGACGTGGTGTTGCTCAGCAGCTGCTTGTAGAAGCCCACGCCGTACTGGCGCACCAGATAGGCGCCCAGGCTGCCGTTGACGTCGTAGCCGAAGCAGGGCGCGGCGGTGTCGGCGCTCCAGGCGGCGGGGTCGCAGTTGAAGCCCGAGTGGGACAGCCAGGAAGGGACGCGTCCATTGGCGATGGAGTTGAAGCCGGGCGTGACGCGCTGGGCCACGATGTCTTCGCCCATCATGGCGCTCATTTCCTCCAGGAAGGTGTCGAACGCGTAGTCGGTTCCCGGCTTGGACAGCTGGACGCTGCGGCGGTAGAAGTTCGTCATGTGGACGAACTCATGGGACAGCGTGCTGATCTGGTTGGTCATGCCTTCGGCAGGATCCAGGTACAGCGTTTCCGTATCCATGTAGAACGACAGCGATTGATTGCTGTACTTGAGGTCGGGGTTCGCCGGGTCCTGCTTGAAGTTGTTCAGAGACCAGAAATAGCCCAGCAGCCCGTACGGAGTGCGGTCCGGAACGAAATTCACGAACACGATGTCCAGGGGCTGTTCGGGGTCGATGAGGTCGCTGTAGGAGTGAGCGCCCCAGGGCTCGCCCGACAGCCCCGTGATCAGGGGATAGACCGCGTCGGAGCCGCTGGTGAATCGCTGGAGCAGCGTGTCGAGCATGGCATCGCTGACCTTGGCAGCGTCGTACTCGCTGTCTTCCAGCCAGACGTTGATGGTGCGGGTGCCGGTGGGCGTGGGCACG
Source organism: Delftia sp. CH05 (assembly GCF_009827015.1). NCBI lineage: Bacteria > Pseudomonadati > Pseudomonadota > Betaproteobacteria > Burkholderiales > Comamonadaceae > Delftia > Delftia sp. CH05. Next base: position 310,226 of record NZ_WUMG01000001.1, read on the forward strand.
CTGGCCTGGCGTCTGAGCGTGGCCTGGCGGGCTTCGATGCGGGAGTCGCCGGGTTGGACGAACCAGCTGCGCTGGCTGCCCACGGGCAGGATCGCCGCTGCCTGCGGCTTGATGGATTGCCGCGCCTGCATGTCCGCTGCCGTCAGGCGGGGCTTGAAGTTGCGGATGCGCTCGGGAATCCGGTTGACCGTTGCGGGTGCGGCGCTGAGGCTTTTCTGGGCCGTGGCGGTGGTCGCCGCAGGCGGAGTCAGCGTCAGGGCGGGCATGGGCACGCTGGCGTCGCCATTGTTGGTGTAGATCAGCGTGACCTGCTTGCTGCCCAGGTTGGTCAGACCCACAGGGATCTGCTGCTCGGCCTGCGTGGTGTTGGTGTAGCTCCAGACGCCCACGCCCTGGCCCGAATAGGTGGTGGCATTGGCCGCGCCGCAGGCCGTGCCCGAGCAGGCGGCGGTCAACTGCGAAGACGGGCCGGACGGGCCGCCGCCTCCACCTCCGCCGCAACCGGCCAGAACGGCGCCCAGGGCCAGTGCGATGGCGGTCTTGCTGTGATGATGATCAAAGAACATGTTTTCCCTTCCTCTTGTGTGACCTGCTGCTGGAGATGTGGATTTTTGGTCCGATATGGCGAGAGATGCTACCCGATGCGATCCGCATCGCTGTCCGGCTCCAGCCGCACCGGCACCTGCAACTGCTCCACGAACCGCCGCGCCGCCAGCCCCAGCGGGCGCTCCTTGGACCACACCCAATCGACGAACAGCTGGGTGCCGTTGCTGATGTTGCACAGCGGGATGCGCAGCAGCGCGCCCGTTTGCAGCAGGGGCTCGGCGACGCTGAAGGGCAGCCACCCCCAGCCCAGGCCGGCCGAGATCAGCGACAGGGCCGCCAGGTGGCTGTCCGTGCGCCACAGCTGGTGCGAGAACACGAAGCGCGGATCGGTATGGGCCAGGTCGCGGCTGGCCAGCAGGATCTGGCGCGCGCCGGCCAGCTGGCCCACGTCCAGGCGCTGCTGCCCGTCCACGCCCAGTTGCCGGGCCAGCGGATGCCTGGCCGCCATCACGGCGACCATGGTTTCCTGGCCCATCTCCTGGAAATCCTCGCGCCCGTCGATGGCCGGGCGCTCGAAGACCAGGGCCAGATGTGCGCGGCCCGAGTGCAGTTCCTTGAGCGCATCGACCTGGGCGGCCACCAGCACTTCCACCTCCAGACCCGGGAATTCCTCGACCAGCGGCTGCAGCGGCGCGGCCCAGGCCGTGGACAGCAGTTCGGGCGCGATCACCAGGGTCAGCCGCTCCTCCAGTCCCTGGTGCAGGGCCAGCGCCTGGTGGTTGAGCTGCTGCAGCTGGGCGGCCAGCAGCCGGGCCTGGGGTTCGAGTGCGCGTGCCGCCGCCGTGGGCCGGGGCTCGCGGCCGCTGCGGTCGAACAACTGCAGGTCCAGCTCGGCCTCCAGCTGGGCGATGGCCATGCTCACGGCCGAGGGCACGCGGCCCAGCTGGCGCGCGGCGGCGGAAAACGAGCCGTGGTCCAGCACGGCAATGAACAGCGGCACCTGGTCGGCTGGAAAGGACATGGTGGGGACCTGTCAGATTTATTGAAAGAATCTGACTTTAACGTTCAATTGTCGGCATATAGACTGCGCTCCCTATGACCTTGCAGACACACAAAAAGGGCCTCCAGGGGCCCAAGCGCAAAGTGGTCTTCGTGACCCTGTATGAATTGATCGCCATCCTCGCCTCCAGCCTGCTGTTCATGGCCATCGGCCAGAGCGCCGGGCATTCTGGCGGCATGGCGATTGCCGCCTCCACGCTGGCCATCGTCTGGAACCTGACCTTCAACCACCTGTTCGAGCAGTGGGAGTCGCGCCAGAGCGTCAAGGGCCGCTCGGTGCTGCGCCGCGTGGTGCACGCCCTGGGCTTCGAGGGCGGGCTGGCCATGGTGCTGATCCCGCTGATGGCCTGGTGGTTCGGCGTCACGCTGTGGGAGGCCACGGTGATGGAGGCCGGCCTGCTGGTCTTCTTCCTGGTCTACACCTATGTCTTCAACTGGTGCTTCGACCATGTGTTCGGCCTGCCGGCCTCGGCCTCGGCATCCGCTGCGGTGGCACCCCGCGCTCAGGGCGAGCCGGCCTGCAGCAGCTGACCGGCCACGGCGGCGGCGGCCGTGCGGGTCTCCACGCCGAGTTTCTCGAAGATGTGCTCCAGGTGCTTGTTGACCGTGCGCGGGCTCATGCCCAGGATGTCGGCGATGTCGCGGTTGGTCTTGCCCTTGCTCAGCCATGACAGCACCTCGGTCTCGCGCGGGGTGAGCGCCACCTGCTGCAGCCGGCGCGCGGCGGGCGCCTGCGGCGCCTCGTGGCTGAGCAGCACCATCGACTCCCCCAGGCCGCTGGCACCCATGTGGCGCGCCAGCAACTGGCGGCCATCGGCCAGGGCCAGCGCCAGATCCTGGTGACCGGCCTGGTCCGGCTGGTGGGCACCGGCCAGCCAGTCCCCGGCCGCCTCCATGGGGAAGGGCTGGTCCGCAAAGGCCTCCTCCAGCCAGCGCGCTGCCTGGGGAGAGCGCCAGGCCACGCGGCCCTGGCCATCGAGCACCACCACCCCCAGCCCCGCCACGTCCACGGCCTCCTGCGCCTGGCGCGTGGCGCGGGCGTTGCGCACATGGGTGGCCAGGCGCACCAGCACCTCGGGGATGCGCAGCGGCTTGACCACGTAGTCCACGCCGCCGCTGGCAAAGCCGCGGATGATCTGGTCCGTGTCCGACAGGCCGGTCATGAAGACCACGGGCACGTGGGCCCAGGCCGGCGTGTCCTTGAGCCGGCGGCACAGCGTGAAGCCGTCCATGCCGGGCATGACGGCGTCCAGCAGCACGCCGTCGGGCACGGTGAGGGCGAAGCGCTGCAGGGCCTCGTCGGCGTCGCGGGCGGCGAGCACCACGTAGCCTTCGGCGGCCAGCGCGTCGCACAGCATGCGCAGGCTGTCCAGCGCGTCGTCCACCACGAGGATCACATGGGCGCTGTTGCCATGGCTGCTGCGGCTGTTGGCGGTGGTGGTGGCGGTCATTTCCTGCCCTCCTGGATGTTCATTCATCTGTCTCCTCCTGTTCCTGTTCGTCTTCTTCCCGGGGCTGCGGCAGCAGGCGCGCCAGCGCATCGAAGTCGAAGCGGTCGGCGCAGGCCTGCAACGCATCGAGCAGCGCGGCGTGGCCCGATGCGCCGCCCGCCTGCTGGCGCGCCTGGCGCAGGCGCTCGCGCAGGGCCGTGGCCTGGCCCGAGCGCGCCAGCCGGGCCAGGTCTTCGCGCAGGTCGGGCGGGAAGGGGGCGGCTGCCGGCGCCTGCGCTGCCTTTGCCTCTGCCTGCTCCGCGCGCGGCGCCGGCAGCAGCAACGGGCGGTTGTCATGCACCCATTCGATCCGCAGCACGCGCTCGAGCACCTGCAGCAGCTCGGACTCGATCACCGGCTTGGCGACAAAGCCCTGGCAATGCGCATCGGCCAGGCGCGGCGGGTCGTTGTCGAACAGGTTGGCCGAGACGAAGACCACGGGAAGCTGCTGCGCATCCCGGCGCGCGCGCAGCAGGGCGGCGGTCTGCCAGCCGTCCAGGTCGTCCATGCTGATGTCCAGCAGCACCAGGTCGGGCGGGATTTGCTCCACGATCTCCAGGCACTCGCGGCCGCTGGCGGCCTCGCGGATCTCGAAGCCCAGCGGCAGCAGCAGGCCGGCCAGCAGCTGGCGCTGCAGCGGCTGGTCGTCCACCACCAGCAGGGTGCGCCGGGGCGGCAGATAGCCGATGACGGTGTGCAGCGTGGCGGCGGCGCCGGGGGGCACCCAGGACGCGTCGGGCGCCATCTCGGGCAGGTACAGGCGCACGGTGAAGCAGCTGCCCTCGCCGGGCGTGCTGCTCAGGGTGAGCTGCCCGCCCATCAGCTCGGTCAGCAGGTGGGTGATGGTCAGCCCCAGGCCCGTGCCCGCCTCGCTGATGCGCCGGCCCGCGCTGCCGCGCTCGAAGGGCACGAAGATGCGCTCCATGTCCTGCGGTTCGATCCCGATGCCGGTATCGATGACCTCGATGCGCGAGACATGGGGCCGGAAATCCATGCGCAGCCGCACCTCGCCGCGCTGGGTGAAGCGCACGGCGTTGGACAGCAGGTTGATCAGGATCTGGCGCAGCCGCTTGGCGTCGGCACGCACCCAGCGCGGCATGGTGCCCAGCGTCTCGACCGAGAACTGCAGCCCCCTGGCCTGGGCCTGGGGCCGCATCATGGCCTCGATGCCGTCGATCAGCGCGGGCAGGGGCAGGGGGGCGAGGTCCAGGCGCAGGCGGCCGGCCTCGATGCTGGCCAGCTCCAGCGATTCGTCGATCAGCGCGCGCAGGTGCTGGCCGCTGTGCTGCATGGTGGACAGGGTCTCGCGCACCCAGCCATCGACCTGCGGGCTCTTGAGCAGGATCTGCGTATAGCCCAGCAGGCTGTTGAGCGGCGAGCGCAGCTCGTGCGTCATGCCGGCCACATAGCGGGTCTTGGCCTGGCTGGCCTGCTCGGCATGGTCCTTGGCGGCCTGCAGCTCGGCATCGGTGCGCTTGTGGGCGGCGATCTCCTGCAGCAGCAGCTGGTTCTGGCGCTCGGACTCGTCCTGGGCCATGCGCCGGCTGTCCGTGCTCAGCACCACCCACCAGGCGGCCACGGCGCACAGCAGGGCCAGCAGCGCGAAGACCTTGAGGAAGGGGATGCGCAGCGCGCCGCCATCGACGCTGCCTGCCTGCAGGCTTTCCTGCATGTAGACCACGCCCACCATGAAGGCCGTCACCGCGCACAGCGACAGCATCACCACCAGGTACTGGCCCGCGCGGAAGTTCACCTTGGTGGCCCAGCGCGGCGGCAGCATGGCCGAGGCCAGCGCGCGCAGCTGCTCGCCCGCGCGCGAGCCGGTCTTGCAGCGGTCATGGCAGCGCGACTCCAGCGAGCAGCACAGCGAGCAGATGGGCGCGCCGTAGGCCGGGCAGCGCGCCATGTCCTCGGACTCGAACTGGTTCTGGCAGACGGCGCAGCGCACCGTCTCGCCGGGCTTCCACAGATTGCCTGCGGGCCGTGCCAGGTAGTAGCGCCCGCCCGTCAGCCAGGCCAGCAGCGGCGACAGCACCATGGACAGCGCCAGCGCGATGAAGGGCGAGAACGCGGCCGCCGTCTCGCCCAGCAGGCCCGCATAGGCGCAGCAGGCCACGGCGGCGGCCAGCAGCATGGCGACGGGTCCCACGGGATTGAAGTCGTACAGATGGGCGCGGCGGAATTCGATGCCCGGCGGGCTCAGCCCCAGCGGCTTGTTGATGACCAGGTCGGCCACCAGCGCGCCCACCCAGGCGATGGCCACGTTGCTGTAGATGGTCAGCACCTTCTCCAGCGCGCCGAACACGCCCAGCGTCATCAGCAAGGTGGCGATGACCACGTTGAACACCATCCAGACCACGCGCCCCGGATGGCTGCGCGTGATGCGCGCGAAGAAGTTGGACCAGGCAAGCGACCCCGCGTAGGCATTGGTCACGTTGATCTTGACCTGCGAGATGACCACGAAGACCACGGTCACCGCCACGGCCAGCCCCGGCAGGCCCAGGGCCTGCAGCACCTGCTGGAAGCCTGCCAGGAACATCTGCGTGGGCTCGGCCGCGCGCGTGGCGTCCACCCCCTGCAGCTGCATGGCCGCGAACGCGAGAAAGGCGCCGCCCGCCATCTTGAGCATGCCCATCACGGCCCAGCCCGGGCCGGCCACCAGCACCGCGCCCCACCAGCGCAGTCGGTTGGCCTGGGTGCGCGGCGGCAGAAAGCGCAGGAAGTCCACCTGCTCGCCGATCTGCACCACCAGCGCGAAGATCACGGCTGCCGCCGCGCCGAACATCAGCGGATCGAACTGGCTGCTGCCCGAGCGCAGGCCGGTGAGGCTGGCGAAGTCGCGGTACAGCTGGGGCTGGGCCAGCGCCATCCACACGAAGGGCAGCACCAGCAGGAACAGCCACAGCGGCTGCGTCCAGGCCTGCAGGCGCGAGATCAGCGTGATGCCGCGCATGGCCAGCGGCAGCACCACCAGGGCCGACAGCGCATAGCACCACTGCAGCGGCCAGTCCACCACCAGCTGCAGGGCCAGCGCCATGATGGCCGCCTCCAGCGCGAAGAAGATGAAGGTGAAGACGGCGTAGATCAGCGAGGTGATGGTCGAGCCCAGGTAGCCGAAGCCCGCGCCGCGCGTCAGCAGGTCCATGTCCAGCCCGTAGCGTGCGGCGCAGACGGCGATGGGCAGCCCCGTCAGGAAGATCACCAGCCCCACGGTGACGATGGCCCACATGGCGTTGGCGAAGCCGTAGTTCAGCGCAATGGCGCCGCCGATGGCCTCCAGCGCCAGGAAGGACAGCGAGCCGAAGGCCGTGTTGGCCACACGGAACTCGCTCCAGCGCCGGAAGCTGCGCGGCGTGTAGCGCAGCGCGTAGTCCTCCATGGTCTCGTCGGCCACCCAGGCGTTGTACTCGCGCCGGAACCGGAAGATGGTCTGCGGCGCGGCTGCGGTGCCGGTAGGGCTGTCGGGCGGGGGGGCGGAGTGCATTCCCAGGTCTAGCAAGAAACGTGCGGGGCCAATGCTGGCGCGGCTTGCAAGAGGGGTAGCCGGGGTGCGTACGCAGGTGGCTACGTCAATTGACGTATGGGCGGCGGCAAGGGTTCTTCCTAATCTTGGACCCAGCGCGGAAACAAGCCGTAACCGCAACGCCAGTTTTCAGCCACTTGCAGATCACCCAACCGATCCTTACAGGAGAGTCACCATGAGCCACCCCTCCGACCCCCGCACACCTGGTTCCCCCGGCACGGAAATGGGCCGCCGCCGCGTCCTGCAGGCGCTTGGCGCCGCCTCGGTGGCCGGGCTGCCGGCCTGGTCCTTCGCCCAGGCCACCGCCCAGGTCAACACCACCAAGCTGGCCGTCACCGACACCGAAGTCGTCGTGGGCCAGCTGCACTCGGCCACGGGCACCATGGCGATCTCCGAGACCGGCTCCATCCAGGCCGAGCAACTGGCCATCGACCAGATCAACGCCATGGGCGGCATCCTGGGCCGCAAGATCCGCGTGATCAAGGAAGACGGCGCCTCCGACTGGCCCACCTTCGCCGAGAAGTCCAAGAAACTGCTCATCAACGACCGCTGCGCCGCCGTCTTCGGCTGCTGGACCAGCGCCTCGCGCAAGGCCGTGCTGCCCGTGTTCGAGAAGGAAAACGGCCTGCTGTACTACCCCACCTTCTACGAAGGCCTGGAGCAGTCCAAGAACGTGATCTACACGGGCCAGGAAGCCACGCAGCAGATCCTGTACAGCCTGGACTGGGCCAAGGCCGAGAAAAAGGCCAAGACCTTCTTCCTGATCGGCTCGGACTACATCTGGCCGCGCACCTCGATGAAGATCGCGCGCAAGCACATCGAGAACTTCCAGAAGGGCAAGGTTGTCGGCGAGGAGTACTACCCGCTGGGCAGCACCAACTTCGGCTCGCTGGTCAACAAGATCAAGCTGCAAAAGCCGGACTGCATCTTCGTGGCCGTGGTGGGCGGCTCCAACGTGGCCTTCTACAAGGCGCTCAAGGCAGCGGGCATCACGGGTGACAAGCAACTGCTGGTCACGCTGTCGGTGACCGAGGACGAGATGACCGGCGTGGGCGGCGAGAACTTCACGGGCTTCTACTCCTCGATGAAGTACTTCCAGACGCTGGACAACGAGAACAACAAGAAGTTCGTGGCCGCCTTCAAGGCCAAGTACGGCCCCAACGCCGTCATCGGCGACGTCACCCAGGCCGGCTACCTGGGCCCCTGGCTGTGGAAGGCCGCCGTGGAAAAGGCCAAGAGCTTCGACGTGGACAAGGTGGTGGCCGCATCGCCGGGGCTGGAACTCAAGACCGCGCCCGAAGGCTACGTGAAGGTGGACGCCAACCACCACCTGTGGAGCAAGTCGCGCATTGCCGTGGGGCAGCCGGACGGCACGTTCAAGGTGGTCTCGGAGTCGCCTGAACTCATCAAACCCGATCCCTTCCCCAAGGGTTACCAGTAAGCCCTGATCCGTTCAGGCAGGTGATGCGCGGCGGCCTGCGGCCTGGTGGGCGGGCTGCCGCGTGAATCGTTTCCCCCTCTCCCGATTGGCTTGCGCGCAGGAGCAGCACCATGAGTTTTTCCGACATGATGAACATCGGCCTGATGCAGGGCTTCGCGGGGCTGAGCCTGTTCGCCGTGCTGCTGCTGATGGGCCTGGGCCTGGCCATCATCTTTGGCCAGATGGGCGTGATCAACATGGCGCATGGCGAGTTCATGACCATCGGCGCCTACACCATCTACCTGGGCTCCACGCTCACGGCGCAGCACGCGCCCGAGTTCATGCCCTACTACTTCCCGCTGGCCATCGTGGCCGCCTTCCTGTTCGCCTTCGCGGCCGGCTGGCTGGTGGAGTGGGGGCTGATCCGCCACCTCTACAAGCGCCCGCTGGACACGCTGCTGGCCACCTGGGGCGTGAGCCTGGCGCTGCAGCAGTGCTTTCGCACCTTCATCGGACCCAAGGAAGTCAGCCCCACCCTGCCTGACTGGCTGATGGGCTCGTGGGCGCCGGCCGAGGGGCTGGACATTCCCATCAACGGCCTGTTCGTGCTGGCGCTGACCATGGCCGTCACGGCCGGCGTGCTGATCGCGCTGCACAAAAGCCGCTGGGGCCTGCGCGTGCGCGCCACGGTCAGCAACCGCGTGATGGCCAACGCCATCGGCATCGACACCAAGAAGACCGACCGCCTGACCTTTGCCATCGGCTGCGGCATCGCGGGCGTGGCGGGCGCGGCCTTCACCACCATCGGCTCCACCGGCCCCACCTCGGGCTCGCTGTACATCGTGGACGCCTTCCTGGTGGTCACCTTCGGCGGCGCGGCCAGCCTGCTGGGCACCGTGGTCTCGGCCTTCGGCATTGCACAGACGCAGTCCATCACCGAGTTCTTCCTCGCGGGCTCCATGGCCAAGGTGATCACGCTGTCGCTGATCGTCTTCATCCTGATGCTGCGTCCCCAGGGCCTGTTCGCGTCCAAGGTGCGGCGCTGATCCCGGCGCCGGCCCTGTCCACGAATTTCCCCGCGTTCCCCCGATTTCCCCTGAGTTCACCGGAGTCATTCCATGCAAGCCCTCAAAGCCTGGATACAGCGCTACCAGCTCGCCAGCCTGGTGCTGCTCACCGTCCTGCTGGCGGTGGTGCTGCCCCTGGCGCTGGACATCTTCCGCCTCAACCTGGTCGGCAAGTACCTGACCTATGCCTTCGTCGCCATCGGCCTGGTCATGGTCTGGGGCTATGGCGGCGTGCTCAGCCTGGGCCAGGGCGTGTTCTTCGGCCTGGGCGGCTACGCCATGGCCATGTTCCTGAAGCTGGAGGCGTCCGACCCCATCAGCACCAAGATCCAGTCCACGCCCGGCATCCCCGACTTCATGGACTGGAACCAGCTGACCGAGCTGCCCTCGTTCTGGCTGCCCTTCAAGAGCCTGCCGTTCTCGCTGGCCGCCGTCATCGCCGTGCCCACGCTGCTGGCCTGGCTCATCAGCTTCGCCATGTTCAAGCGCCGCGTGGGCGGGGTGTACTTCGCCATCATCACGCAGGCCGTGGCGCTGATCGTCACCGTGCTCATCATCGGCCAGCAGGGCTACACGGGCGGCGTCAACGGCATGACCGACCTCAAGACCCTGTGGGGCTGGGACACGCGCACGGACAGCGCCAAGTACATCCTCTACTACGTCTGCGTGGCCCTGCTGATCGGCGCCATCGTGCTGTGCCGCTGGATTCAGACGGGCAAGGTGGGCACCCTGCTGCTGGCCATGCGCGACAAGGAAGACCGCGTGCGCTTTTCCGGCTACGACGTGGCCAACTTCAAGGTCTTCGTGTTCTGCCTGGCCGCTGCGCTGTCGGGCGTGGGCGGCGCGCTGTTCACGCTGCAGGTGGGCTTCATGTCGCCCAGCTTCGTGGGCATCGTGCCCTCCATCGAGATGGTCATCTACGCCGCCGTGGGCGGGCGCATGAGCCTGGTGGGCGCCGTGTACGGCACGCTGCTGGTCAACGCGGGCAAGACCTATTTCTCGGAGAGCTTCCCGGACCTGTGGCTGTTCCTCATGGCGGGCCTGTTCATCGGCGTGACCATGGCCTTCCCGATGGGGCTGGCCGGGCTGTGGGAAAGCCGCATCGTTCCCTGGTGGAACAGCCGCCGCAAGGGCGCGGCACCGGCCGCAGCGCCTGCCGCAGCGCAGGGAGCCCAGGCAGCACCTGCCCAGGCCCCGGCCGCCACCAAGTCCACGTCCGCCCTGTCCGAAGGCATGGGCCGCCAGGGCGCCTGAACCACAGCGGGAGCACACCATGAGCAATACCGACTTCACGCTGGCCGTGGAAGACCTGACGGTCTCCTTCGACGGCTTCAAGGCCATCGACGCGCTGAACCTGTACATCGACAGGAACGAGCTGCGCGTCATCATCGGCCCCAACGGCGCGGGCAAGACCACGCTGCTGGACCTGATCTGCGGCAAGACCCGCGCCACGGCCGGCAGCATCAAGTTCAAGAACGAGGAACTCACGCGCATGGCCGAGCACAAGCGCGTGCGCCTGGGGATCGGGCGCAAGTTCCAGACGCCGTCCATCTACGAGAACCTGTCGGTCTTCCAGAACCTGGAGGTCTCCTACCCCGAAGGCCGCTCGGTCTTCGGCGCGCTGGCCTTCAAGTGCACGGAGGCGGTGCGCGATCGCGTGCAGGCCGTGGCCGCCGACATCGGCCTGGACGAGCGCCTGGACACCGAGGCCGGCCTGCTCAGCCACGGCCAGAAGCAGTGGCTGGAGATCGGCATGCTGCTCATGCAGGAGCCCGAGCTGCTGATGCTGGACGAGCCCATCGCCGGCATGAGCGCCCGCGAGCGCGAGCTGACGGCCGAGCTGCTGCAGCGCATCTGCAAGAACCGCTCCGTCATCGTCATCGAGCACGACATGGAGTTCGTGGCGCGCATCGCGCACAAGGTCACCGTCATGCACCAGGGAAAGATCCTCGCCGAGGGCCCCATGGACAAGGTGCAGGCCGACCCCAAGGTCATCGACGTCTACCTCGGCCACTGAGGCACGCACAAGGAATTCACATGCTGCAAGTCAAGGATCTGTACGTGGCCTATGGCCAGAGCGAGGCGCTGCACGGCATCAGCTTCGAGGGCCGCGAGAACGAAACCGTGGCCATCATGGGCCGCAACGGCATGGGCAAGACCACGCTGTTCAAAAGCCTGATGGGCGTCATGCCCGCCAAGAGCGGCCAGATCACCGTGGCCGGCCAGGACGTCACGAAGGACGAGAGCTTCCGGCGCGTGGCCAAGGGCATTGCCTACGTGCCCCAGGGCCGCATGATCTTCCCCACGCTGACCGTGGAAGAGAATATACAGACGGGCCTGGAGAACGCGAAGACGCGCCAGGTGCCCGACGACATCTACGCCCTGTTCCCCGTGCTCTGGGACATGCGCCGGCGCAAGGGCGGCAACCTCTCGGGCGGGCAGCAGCAGCAGCTGGCCATTGCGCGCGCGCTGGTCACCGACCCCAAGGTGCTGCTGCTGGACGAGCCCACCGAGGGCATACAGCCTTCCATCATCAAGGACATCGCCAAGGCGCTCAACGAGATCCGCAAGCTGCGCCGCATCACCATCGTGGTCAGCGAGCAGGTGCTTTCCTTCGCCATGGATGTGGCCGACCGGCTGTTCGTCATCGAGGGCGGGCGCCTGGTCCATGAGACGGCCAGAGCAGATACCGACGAGCAGCGCATCAAGTCCTACCTCTCCGTCTGATCCGTTTTTTCCCACTGCCATCGCAAGGAGCACACCATGGCCGAAACCCTGATCAAGGTCGATCTCAACCAGTCCCCCTACGACAACCCGCAGGTGCACAACCGCTGGCATCCCGACATCCCCATGGCGGTCTGGGTGGAGCCGGGCGCGGAGTTCAAGCTGGAGACCTATGACTGGACCGGCGGCGCCATCAAGAACGACGACAGCGCCGAAGACGTGCGCGACGTGGACCTGTCCACCGTCCACTTCCTGTCCGGCCCCGTGGGCGTCAAGGGCGCCGAGCCCGGCGACCTGCTGGTGGTGGACCTGCTGGACATCGGCGCGCGCGACGACAGCCTCTGGGGCTTCAACGGCTTTTTCTCCAAGCAAAATGGCGGCGGCTTCCTGGACGAGCATTTCCCGCTGGCCCAGAAGTCCATCTGGGACTTCCACGGCATGTTCACCAAGAGCCGCCACATCCCCGGCGTCAACTTCGCAGGCCTCATCCACCCGGGCCTGATCGGCTGCCTGCCCGACCCCAAGATGCTGGCCAGCTGGAACGAGCGCGAGACCGGCCTCATCGCCACCGACCCCGACCGCATCCCCGGCCTGGCCAACCCGCCCAACGCCACCACCGCCCACATGGGCCAGATGCAGGGCGAGGCGCGCGACAAGGCCGCCGCCGAAGGCGCGCGCACCGTGCCGCCGCGCGAGCATGGCGGCAACTGCGACATCAAGGACCTCTCGCGCGGCTCGCGCGTGTTCTTCCCCGTCTACGTGGACGGCGCGGGCCTGAGCGTGGGCGACCTGCACTTCAGCCAGGGCGATGGCGAAATCACCTTCTGCGGCGCCATCGAGATGGCGGGCTGGGTGCACATGAAGGTTTCGCTGATCAAGGGCGGCATGGCCAAGTACGGCATCAAGAACCCCATCTTCAAGCCCAGCCCCATGACGCCCAACTACAAGGACTACCTGATCTTCGAAGGCATCTCGGTGGACGAAAAGGGCAAGCAGCACTACCTGGACGTGACCGTGGCCTACCGCCAGGCCTGCCTGAACGCCATCGAGTACCTGAAGAAATTCGGCTACAGCGGTGCCCAGGCCTACTCGCTGCTGGGCACGGCGCCCGTGCAGGGCCACATCAGCGGCGTGGTGGACGTGCCCAATGCCTGCGCCACGCTGTGGCTGCCCACGGAGATCTTCGACTTCGACATCAATCCCACGGCCGAGGGACCACAGAAGATCATCACGGGCGGGGTGGACCTGCCCATCGCCCAGGACAAGTAAGCCCGGCATACGACACCCGCCATCCACCATCCGCCAGAGGCCGCCCATGCCCACCTATGACTACCACTGCGCCGCATGCGGCGGCTTCGACGCGCTGCGCAGCCTCTCGCAGCGCAACGAGCCCGCGCCCTGCCCCATCTGCGAGGCGGCCTCGCCCCGCGTCTTCGTCAGCGCGCCGCGCCTGGCCTGCACCAGCCCCGAGCAGCGCCGCGCCCACGACACCAACGAGCGCGCCCGGCACGAGCCCAGGCGCTCACGCGATGTGGCCGAGGGCAGCTACGCGCGCATGCGCCACCCCTCGGGCTGCGGCTGCTGCAGCGGCGCCAGCAAGCGCGGCTCCACGGTCACGGCGCCCAACGGCGCCAAGACCTTCCCGACCAAGCGGCCCTGGATGATCAGCCACTGACCGCGGCCCCTGCGCCGCACCGATGCAAAAAAGGCCCGCGACGCGGGCCTTTGTCCTGCCTGGCCGTACCGCTCAGTGCACGGCGCCGATGAAGCCGGCCAGCTCCGGCGTCTGCGGGCTGGCGAACAGCTGCTTGGCCGGGCCGCTTTCGTGTATCAGGCCCTGGTGCATGAACACCAGCTGGTCGCCCACGTCGCGGGCAAAGCGCATCTCGTGCGTGACCATGATCAGCGTCATGCCCTCGGCGGCGAGCTGCTTGACCACGGCCAGCACCTCGTTGACCAGCTCCGGGTCCAGGGCCGAGGTGATCTCGTCGCACAGCAGCACCTTGGGCTGCATGGCCAGCGCGCGTGCAATGGCCACGCGCTGCTGCTGGCCGCCGCTGAGCTGGTCGGGGTAGCTGTCGTACTTGTCGCCCAGGCCGACCTTGGCCAGCATCTGGCGCGCCAGCGCCGCCGCCTCGGGCTTTTTCACGCCCTTGACCACGGTGGGCGACAGGGCCACGTTCTCGCCCGCCGTCAGGTGGGGGAACAGGTTGAACTGCTGGAAGACCATGCCCACGTTCAGGCGCAGCGCGCGCAACTGGGCGGGCGAGGGCGCGCTGCCCTCCGAGCCCTTGAGCACGGCGTCGTCCACCACGATCTGGCCGGACTGGATGGCCTCCAGCCCGTTGATGGAGCGCAGCAGCGTGCTCTTGCCCGAGCCGCTGCGGCCGATGATGGCGACCACCTGGCCGCTGTCCACGCTCAGGTCCACGCCCTTGAGCACATGGTTGTTGCCGTAATGCTTGTGAACGGCGCGCACATCAACGAGCGGCATAGAGTTTCTTCTCCAGATGGGATGCGTAGAGGGACAGGGGCCAGCACAGCAGGAAGTAGCCTGCGGCGACCAGGCCGTAGATGAGGAAGGGCTGGAAGGTGGCGTTGGCCAGCATGGAGCCGAGCTTGGTCAGCTCGCTGAAGCCGATGATCGAGGCCACGGCCGTGCCCTTGATGATCTGCACCGAGAAGCCGACCGTGGGCGCTATCGACAGGCGCAGCGCCTGCGGCAGCACCACATGGCGCATCTGCTGCAGGTAGCCCATGGCCAGGCTGGACGAGGCTTCCCACTGGCCGCGGGGGATAGCCTCCACGCAGCCGCGCCAGACCTCGGCCAGGTAGGCGCTGGTGTACAGCGTCAGGCCGATGGCGGCCGCCGTCCAGGGCGAGATGTCCAGGCCGGCCATGGACGAGCCGAAGAAAACGATGAACATCTGCATCAGCAGCGGCGTGTTCTGGAAGGCCTGGATATAGGCCTTGGCCAGGCGGCGCAGGTTCAGGCTGCGGCCCACGCGGGCGAACAGCACCAGCAATCCGGTGGCGCCGCCCAGCACGAAGGCCAGCAGCGACAGCGCCAGCGTGGCCAGCAGGCCCTCGGCCAGCTTGGCCAGGATGGGCAGCAGGGGAATGTCGGCAATCATGCGGCGTCTCCGGCAGTGGTTGCAGGTGCAGCGGGTGCAGCGGGCCTGGCTGCACGCGGCGTGCGGCGGCCCACCACGAAGCGCTGGCCTATCCAGGCCAGCAACTGGCGCAGTGCCAGGGCCAGCACGAAGTACGCCGCCGTCACCACCAGGTAGGTCTCGAACGCACGGAAGTTGCGCGACTGGATGAAGTTGGCCGCAAACGTCAGGTCCTGGGCCGCGATCTGCGAGACCACCGAGGTGCCCAGCATCACGATCACGATCTGGCTGCTCAGCGAGGGCCAGACCCGCTGCAGCGCAGGGCGCAGCACCACATGGCGGAAGACCGCCCAGCGGCCCATGCCCAGCGCGCCAGCGGCTTCCAGCTGGCCGCGCGGCGTCTCCTGGATGCCGGCGCGCACGATCTCGGTGATGTAGGCGCCCAGGTTGATCACCGTGGTCAGCAGGCAGGCCTGCCATTCGTTGATCTGCACGCCCAGCGAAGGCAGGCCGAAGAACACGAACATCAGCTGCACCAGGAAGGGCGTGTTGCGTATGCCCTCCACGTACACCTTGAACAGCCAGTGCAGCGGCGCAATGCGCCAGGCGCGGCTGACCCCGCCGGCCACGCCGATGGCGCCGCCCAGCACGGCGCCCGCCGCCGTCAGCGCCAGCGTGAAGCCTGCGCCCTGTGCCAGCAGGCCGCTGTAGTCGAACACGGCGCCGAAGTCGAATTGATAGGCCATGGAAGGATTTCCGGGAACAGGGGCGCAGCGGTTACAGGGTGGCGGGCAGCGGCATCTTCATCCAGCGCTGGGACAGGCTGGTCAGGCGGCCGTCGGCCTTGAGCTTGGTGATGATGGCGTCCACCTTCTGCAGCAGCGCCGGCTCGCCCTTGGCCACGCCGATGTAGCAGGGCGTGTCCTCGACCGCGAACTTCACGTCCAGCTGGCGCAGCCTGGTGCGCTCGTTGACGGCGTTGGCCACGATGTTGCCCAGCGTCACCAGCTGCACCTGGCCCGTCAGATAGCTTTGCGCGGTGGCGTTGTTGTCCTCGTAGCGCTTGATGGTGGCCGAGGCCGGCGCCACCTGCGTGAGGGCCAGGTCCTCGGTGGAGCCGCGCGTCACGCCCACGGTCTTGCCGGCCAGGTCGGCAGGGGCCTTGATGCTCATGTCCTTGGGGCCGTAGACGCTCTTGGGGAAGGGCGCATAGGCCTGGGTGAAGTCGATCACCTTGGCGCGCTCGGCGTTCTTGCCCAGGCTGGAGATGACGATGTCGGCCTTGCCCGTGGTCAGGAAGGGGATGCGGTTGGTGCTGGTCACGGGCACCAGCTCCACCTTCACGCCCAGCTCCTGGGCCACCAGGGCCGCCATGTCGATGTCATAGCCCTGCAGCTTCAGGTCGGTGCCCAGCGAGCCGAAGGGCGGGAAGTCCTGCGGAATCGCCACGCGCAGCACGCCGGCCTTCTGGATATTGGCCAGCATGTCGGCATGGGCGGCGCCGCCCAGGCCGGCAGCGGCCAGGGTGGCGGCCGCCAGGGCGGTGCGGATGAATGCGCGGCGGGGTGTCAGGGGGGAAGTCATGCGAAAGCTCCTTCGGAAGGTGGGATGAGGCGAAAGGAAAGCGGGTCAGGGTCGGGCGCAGATGTATCGGGCGCAGATGCGTCGGGCGCCGTTGCATCGAGTGCCGTCGCGTCGGGCGCCGCCGCGTCGTCCGGCGTGTCGAGATCGATGCCGCTGCGCCTGGCGGCCGACAGCAGGTGGGCGCGCATGGCGCCCGCGGCACCCGGCGCATCGCCTGCGCAGACGGCCTGCACGATGGCGTCGTGCTCGCGCACCGGCTGGTCGTCGGCACCGCTCCAGGCAAAGGGCAGGCGCAGGCTGTGGCTGATGGCCAGCTCCAGCTGGCGCGCCATGGCCACCAGGCCCGGGTTGCCCGACAGCTGGGCCAGCAGCAGGTGGAACTGCAGATCGGCGTCGGCGGCGGCCAGCAGGTCGCTGCGGTCCAGGGCGTGGGCCAGCTGGGACTGGGTCCATTGCAGCTGGCGCAGGCCGCTGTCGTCGGCGCGCACGGCCGCCAGCGCGGCCCAGCCCGGCTCCAGCACCAGGCGCAGCTCGATCAGCTGGCGCGGCGACAGCGTGCCCAGCGCCGGGGTGGCATAGGCGCGGTGCATGCGTGCACGGCCGCTGTGCGGGCCGTTGATGCGCACGCCCTTGCCCGGCTGGATCTCGACCAGGCCCAGGGCCTCCAGCATGGACAGCGCCTCGCGCAGCGAAGCGCGGCTGATGCCCAGCTGCCGGGCCAGCTCGCGCTGCGGCGGCAGCTGGCTGCCGCCGGGATAGTGGCCGCTCAGGATGTGCTGCTGCAGCGTCTGGGCCATCGAGATCGGAATGCTTTGCATGGGCTGGCGCGGGTGGAGGGTTTTGGCCTGACTGGTCAGACCACGTGCCCAGCAGATAGCGAATTGCGTGCCAGATGCAACAAAAGGAGCGTTGTCCTCAGGCGCTGCAAAGAAACCGGGGCGATGGGGTATCCACAATCCGCCCCGAAGGCGGCGCCAGGGGCTCGCGCTGCCGCGCTTTGGTGCAGTGCCGCATGGCTTTGTGCAGGCCTGCCCCGAATGCGGGCGTAAAACCCGCACTGCAGGCCGCCGCCAGCCGCCGTAGAATCCCGGGCTTTGGCCCGAGGAGCGTTGCAGCGCGGCACCCGCCCATCCGTACACCGGATCGCGTGCCGCGTCAGGCTTGGGCCAGGTGCAGGTTCCCGGCCGGACCGCGCCCACGGTGCCAACGACGCTCACCTGTTGCCATGCCGTTTTTGCAGGTGAGCTTGATGTCGTCCTCTTTCACTCCCCCTCCCATGAAGCTGTCCGGACTGGAGCCGGTGACCATCGGCGAGGGCACGCTGTTCGTCAACGTGGGCGAGCGCACCAACGTCACGGGTTCCAAGGCCTTTGCGCGCATGATCCTCAACGAGCAGTACGAGGAAGCGCTGTCCGTGGCGCGCCAGCAGGTGGAAAACGGCGCCCAGGTCATCGACGTGAACATGGACGAGGCCATGCTCGACAGCAAGGCCGCCATGGTGCGCTTCCTGAACCTCATCGCCTCCGAGCCCGACATCGCCAAGGTGCCGGTCATGGTGGACAGCTCCAAGTGGGAGGTCATCGAGGCCGGCCTGCGCTGCCTGCAGGGCAAGGGCATCGTCAACTCCATCTCCATGAAGGAAGGCCTGGATGAATTCAAGCGCCAGGCCCGGCTGATCAAGCGCTACGGCGCGGCCGCCGTGGTCATGGCCTTCGACGAGAAGGGCCAGGCCGACACCTACCAGCGCAAGATCGAGATCTGCGAGCGCGCCTACCGCATCCTGGTGGACGAGGTGGGCTTCCCGCCCGAGGACATCGTCTTCGACCCCAACATCTTCGCCGTGGCCACCGGCATCGAGGAACACGACAACTACGCCGTGGACTTCATCGAGGCCGTGCGCTGGATCAAGCAGAACCTGCCCGGCGCCAAGGTCTCGGGCGGCGTCTCCAACGTGAGCTTCAGCTTCCGCGGCAACGACCCCGTGCGCGAGGCCATCCACACCGTGTTCCTTTACCACGCCATCTCGGCGGGCATGGACATGGGCATCGTCAACGCCGGCATGGTCGGCGTCTATGACGACCTGGAGCCCGAGCTGCGCGAGCGCGTGGAAGACGTGGTGCTCAACCGCCGCCCTGACGCTGCGGAACGCCTGCTGGAGATTGCCGACGCCGCCAAGGGCGCCGCCAAGGACGACAGCAAGAAGCTCGAATGGCGCGGCACGCCCGAGAACCCGAAGACCGTGGGCGAGCGCCTGTCGCACGCCCTGGTGCACGGCATCACCGACTTCATCGTCGTCGACACCGAAGAGGCCTACCAGCAGATCGTGGTGCAGGGCGGCGGCCGCCCGCTGCACGTGATCGAAGGTCCGCTCATGGACGGCATGAACATCGTGGGCGACCTGTTCGGCGCCGGCAAGATGTTCCTGCCCCAGGTGGTCAAGTCGGCGCGCGTGATGAAGCAGGCCGTGGCCCACCTCGTGCCCTACATCGAAGAGGAAAAGCGCCAGCAGGAAGCGGCGGGCCTGGACGTGTCCAGCAAGGGCAAGATCGTCATCGCCACCGTCAAGGGCGACGTGCACGACATCGGCAAGAACATTGTCACCGTGGTCCTGCAGTGCAACAACTTCGAGGTCATCAACATGGGCGTGATGGTGCCCTGCCACGAGATCCTGGCCAAGGCCAAGGCCGAGGGCGCGGACATCATCGGCCTGTCGGGCCTGATCACGCCCAGCCTCGAAGAGATGCAATACGTCGCCGGCGAGATGCACAAGGACGACTACTTCCGCATCAAGAAGATTCCGCTGCTGATCGGCGGCGCCACCTGCTCGCGCGTGCACACCGCCGTCAAGATCGCGCCCAAGTACGAAGGCCCCGTGGTCTACGTGCCCGATGCCTCGCGCAGCGTCAGCGTGGCCCAGAGCCTGCTGGGCGAGAACAAGGGCAACTACCTGGCCGAGATCCAGGCCGACTACGACAAGGTCCGCACCCAGCACGCCAACAAGAAGAAGACGCCGCTGTGGCCGCTGGACAAGGCCCGCGCCAACGCCACGCCCGTGGACTTTTCCCAGGCCCCCGTGGCGCCGCGCGCCCTGGGCCGGCGCGTGTTCCGCAACTTCGACCTGGCCGAGATCGCCGAATACATCGACTGGGGCCCGTTCTTCCAGACCTGGGACCTGGCCGGCCCCTACCCGGCCATCCTCGACGACGAGATCGTGGGCGTGCAGGCCCGCCAGGTGCTGGCCGACGGCCAGGCCATGCTCAAGAAAATCATCGAAGGCCGCTGGCTGCAGGCCAACGGCGCCATCGGCCTGTTCCCTGCCAACCGCGTGGGCGATGACATCGAGTTCTACGCCGACGAGTCCCGCAGCCAGGTGCTGATGACCTGGTACGGCATGCGCCAGCAAACCGAAAAGCAGATGGTGGAAGGCCCGGATGGCCAGCCCGTGATGCGCCCCAGCCGCTGCCTGTCCGACTTCGTGGCCACCAAGGAATCGGGCATCCAGGACTACGCGGGCCTGTTCGCCGTCACGGCCGGCATCGGCGCCGAGAAGAAGGACAAGGAGTTCCAGGACGCGCTGGACGACTACTCCGGCATCATGTTCAAGGCCCTGGCCGACCGCCTGGCCGAGGCCTTCGCCGAATGCCTGCACCAGCGTGTGCGCAAGGACCTGTGGGGCTATGCGCCCGACGAGAACCTCAGCAACGAAGCGCTGATCAAGGAACAGTACAAGGGCGTGCGCCCCGCGCCCGGCTACCCGGCCTGCCCCGACCACAGCGCCAAGACCGACCTGTTCGCCGTGCTCAAGGCCGACGAGATCGGCATGACGCTGACCGAAAGCCTGGCCATGAACCCGGCCTCCAGCGTCAGCGGCTTCTACATCGGCCACCCCGACTCCGTCTACTTCAACGTCGGCGAGATCGGCGAGGACCAACTGGCCGACATGGCCGCGCGCCGGGGCATGGACATCGAGGAACTGCGCCGGTTGCTGGCGCCGAATCTGGGGTGAGAACGTTTGTCCGCGCGGACTGGTGCCGCGCGTTGCAAGAAAAAAGCCAGGGCGTGCCCTGGCTTTTTTATGGACGCCGCCGCAGCGGCATTCAGCGCTCGATCAGAGCCCGATTTCCTTATTGTACGCCTTGCGCGCCGCAACGGCCGTGTCCGTGAAGTCGGTGAACACGCCGTCGATGCCCAGGCGGTAGTAGGCCAGGTATTCCTGCACGGGGTCGCCCTTGTACAGGCCGGCGAGGCGGCCCGGCTCGTTGCGGAAGGTGAAGCTGTGCACGATCAGGCCGGCCTTGTGGGCGTCGCGGATCAGGCCCGTGTCCTTGACGGTGTTCACGTCCTTGAGGCCGACGCCGTCCTTGTAGGGCACGACGGAGTGGGCCAGGACCTGGGGCTTCCAGGGGCCGATGCCGTCGGCATAGGTCTTGATCTCGGCCAGGCCTGCGGGCGTGAGCATGGTGGCGAAGGTGCGCGCGTCGCCGGCCAGGGTCCAGCTGTAGGGGCGGCCGCTGATGAAGGTCCATTCATCGTTGGTGATGTAGACCATGGAGCCGTCGCGCAGATTGAAGTCGTTGCCGTCGATCAGCTGCACGCCCTTGGCCTTCATGCCGGCCTGGCGCAGGTACTTGAGGCTGGCCGGGTCGAAGCTCTGGATGTAGATGGGCGAATCCTTGGCGTTGAGCTTGTTCTGGTCCAGCAGCTTGATCACCGCGTCTTCAAACGGGCGCGAGCCGGGCGCGCCGCAGCCGTTGGCGATCGCCTGCTGGTTGTTCCAGTACGGGTTCTTGGTCTCGGCGTAGACGGGGATGGTGCGGCCCAGGGCCTTGCCCTTGGCGGCGGCGATGTCCAGCACGTCCTGGGCGCTGATCAGGGGCAGCTTGCCGTTCCACTCGGTGGGGCGCTCGCTGCGGTTGTCCAGGATCGTGCCGCCCAGCCAGGTGCGCAGCTCCTGCATCGTGAAGTCGCTGATGGACCAGTCGTTGCGGTGGTCCTCGCCATCGACCACCAGGGCCTTGAGCACGGACTTGGGATCGTTGGCATCGAGCTGGTCGCTCAGGTATTGCGAGGGGCCGTTGGCAGGCACGGCGGGGTACTTCACGTTGACCAGCACGCCGGCCGCAGTGCGCTGGCGGCGCGCCACTTCGGCATTGGTCTTGGCCACGTCGGCCACGTTGGTGCTGTCGCTGAGCCAGGCGTTGTGGCGGGCGACCAGCTGGCAGTCCTTCGTCATGTGCATGTCGAGTTCGAGCATGTCCGCGCCCGCGTCGGCGGCGGCCTCGTAGGCCATGCGTGTCTGCTCCGGGAACTTGCCCGAGAAGCCGCGGTGGGCGATCACCTGGGGCTGCTTTCCGTCGAGCGTGAGGTAGAACGAGCCGCCGTCGCCGCCGCAGGCCGTGAGGACTGCAGCCGCGCACAGGGACGCGAGCAGGGGAGTGCGGGAAAAGGACATAGGACGTTGGGTCATATCCGAAGCAGTGGTGGGTTGATGAACGGCGCGCAATGCGCCAGCTCAGCAGCGTATGCAGTCAGCCGTGTCGGCACCATGACAGTGCGCCCCGTAGGGCCCGGATTGGCGTTTTAGCGACGGTCGGTGGAAATTTGCCGACCCACCGACACAGGGTTATCCCCCGAACAGGGGCGCCAGCGTGGCACGCAGGCGGTCGCCGGCGTCGGGCGCCTCGCTCGGGCGGATCTCCAGCGAACGCTCCACCGTGCCGATGTGCTCCAGCAGCAGGGCCTTGGCGCCCTCGGTGTCGCCGCGCTCCAGGGCCTCGACGATGCGCTCGTGCTCGGCGCAGGACTGGCTGGCGCTGTGGGTGGACTGGAACAATGTGGCCGCCAGCGTGGTGCGCGCCGTGAGGTCGCGCAGGGTGAGCGCCAGCAGCCGGTGCCCCATCTGCTCGGCCAGGCAGACGTGGAAGTCGGCCAGCAGGAAGGCGCGCGTGGCGGCGTCGGCGCCCGCAATGGCCTCCTGCTCCTGGGCGATGTGGCGGCGCAGCTGGCCGATCACGCTTTGCAGGGGGCGCCCGGCCTCGCCCAGGATGCCGGTCTCGATGATGCGGCGCGCCGCGAAGGCGTCCTGCGCCTCCTCGGCCGAGGGCTGGACCACGTACCAGCCGCGCCGGGGCTGCACCTGCACGAAGCCGCGCGCCTGCAGCTGCATCAGCGCCTCGCGCACCATGGTGCGGCTGACCTCGAAGTTGTCGGCCAGTTCCTGCTCCCCCAGCCGTTCGCCGGGCGCCAGTTTCTGGGCCAGGATGGCTTCGACGACGCGCTCGGCGATGTGCTGGGGGCTTACAGGTGTCATTGCGTTGCAGGGTGGGCAGGAGTCACGGTTGCGGGGACGGCGGCGGCGCCGGAGGGCTCGGCGTCGGGCCCCTGATTGTCGGTCAGGCCGTCGAGCACCGCATGGGCGCGCTCGCGGTCGATGTCACCTTCCCAGGCCGCGATGGCCACCGTGGCCACGCAGTTGCCGATCAGGTTGCCCAGCGCGCGGGCAATGCCCATGAACCAGTCCACCGACAGCACCAGCACCAGGCCGATGGCGGGGATGGCCGGAATCGCATGCAGCGTGGCCGCCAGCACCACGATGGCCGAGCCCGGCACGCCGTGGGCGCCCTTGGAGGTCACCAGCGCAATCGCCAGGATGGTCAGCAGGTCGGCCATGCCGATGGGCGTGTTCGTGGCCTGGGCGATGAACACGGCCGCCAGCGTGATGTAGATGGAGAAGGCGTCCAGGTTGAACGAGTAGCCCGTGGGAATCACCAGGCCCACGGTGGAGTCGCGCACGCCCAGGTTGCGCAGCTTGGCCATGATCTGGGGCAGCACGCTGTCCGAGGAGGTGGTGGCGAAGACCACCATCAGCTCCTCGCGCAGGTAGCGCAGCAGCTTGATCAGGCTGAAGCCCGAAAAGCGCATCACCAGGCCCAGCACCACGAAGACGAAGAAGATCACCGCCACGTAGAACAGCAGCACCAGCATGCCCAGCTGCTTGAGCGAGCCTATGCCGTACTGGCCCACGGTGAAGGCGATGGCGCCCAGCACGCCCAGCGGCGCCAGCTTGATGAGGATGCCCATGATCTTGAACAGCACGTTCGACAGCGTGTCGATCAGCGCATGCACGGGCGCGCCGCGCTCGCCCAGCATGGTCAGCGCGCAGCCGAACAGCACGGCGAACAGCAGCACCTGCAGCACGTCGCCCGTGGCAAAGGCCTGCACCACGGTGGTGGGGATGAGCTTCATCAGGAAGTCCACCGTGCCGCCACTGGTCAGCTTGTCGGCGTTGCTGGCATAGGCGCTCATGGCCGAGGCGTCGAGCTTGCTCGGGTCCACGTTCATGCCCGCGCCGGGCTGGAACACGAAGGCCAGCACCAGGCCCAGCACCAGGGCGATGGTGGTCAGCACCTCGAAGTAGATCAGCGACTTGACGCCGACCCGGCCCACGCGCTTGAGGTCGCCCGCGCCCGCGATGCCGTGCACCACCACGCAGAACACCAGCACGGGAATGATCATCTTGATGAGCTTGATGAAGCCATCGCCCAGGGGCTTGAGTTTCACGGCCCATTCAGGGGCCAATATTCCGGCGAGCACACCCAGGATGAGTGCGATCACCACCTGTCCGAACAGTGATCTGGCAAAGCGGCGCATAGTCGTCTTTCGCAAGTTGTGGAATCTTGTATGCAAGTGGCTCTGCAACTTGCATGCAAGAATGTAGACAAGCGAAACGCGTGCCAGCAGAGGGTATTCCCTGCGGATTTGCGGCACTCCAGAGAAGTTCAGCCCTGACTTTTTCTGCATGAAATCGGCAGATGCGGGCGGGCCTCCCCGCCGTGGTGCAGGGCGGGGGCCGGCATGCCCGCGCATGGTGCGCGCGGCGTGCGGCAAGGCTGCGCAGGCCCCGTGCCGGGGCATGCGCGAGGGCGGCGCAGGGCGCGCCGCCCGGGGGGATCAGCGCAGGTTGCGCTCCATCGCGCGGTCCTTGATGAAGAAGGCCGCCAGCAGGCCCAGCGTCACGCCGAACATCACATAGAAGGCCGGCGCCATGGGCGAGCCCGTGGAGCGGATCAGCCAGGTCACGATGAACTGCGCGAAGCCGCCGAAGATCATCACCGCCACGTTGTAGGCCATGGACATGCCGGCCGAACGCACCTGGGGCGGGAACAGCTCGGCCATCACCGTGCTGAACACGCCGAAGAACACGGCCACGAACACGCAGACCACCAACTGGGTGATCAGCAGCTTCTGCACCGTGGGGCCGTCGGTCAGCCAGGCATACAGCGGGTAGAGCACCACCAGGTAGCCGATCAGCGAGCCGATGGTCAGCATGCGGCGGCCCACGCGGTCCGACAGGGCGCCGAAGAACGGCATGATCACCACCATCAGCGCGGCGCCGGCCATCTGCACCATGAAGGCATCGCGCATGGGCAGCTTCAGCGTCACCGTGGCATAGGTCACCAGATAGGTGAAGGTGATGTAGATGGACACCGTGGCCGTGACCACCAGGCCCATGCCCACCAGCGTCTCGCGCGCATGCGTGCGCAGCATCTCCATGATGCCGATCTGGCGCGCCTTGCCGCTGGCCTGCGCGGCCTGCATTTCCTTGAAGACCTCGGGCTCCTCCACATGGCGGCGGATGTACAGCGCCACGGGAACGATCAGCAGGCCCACGGCGAAGGGCACGCGCCAGGCCCAGGCCATCAGCTCTTCCTCGGTGAAGATCTCGGTGATCAGCGTGCCCGTGGCCGCGCCGATCAGCAGGGCCAGCATCTGGCCGGCCATCTGCCAGGAACCATAGAAGCCGCGCTTGCCGGGCGGTGCCAGCTCGATCAGCAGTGCCGTGGACGTGCCGAACTCGCCGCCGGCCGCAAAGCCCTGCAGCAGCCGTGCCAGCACGATGAACAGCGGCGCCAGGATGCCCACCGCCGCATACGTGGGCGCCAGCGTGATCAGCGCGATGGCCACGGCCATCAGGCCGGTCACCATCACCATGGCCGCCTTGCGGCCCTTGCGGTCCCCGTACAGGCCCAGCAGGATGCCGCCCACGGGCCGCATGAAAAAGCCCACGCCGAACACGGCCGTGGTCATCAGGATGCGGTTGATGTTGTCGTCCGGATTGTCGGGATTGCTGGGGAAGAACAGCTTGGCGACGATGGGTGTCATGAAGGCGAACACCAGGAAGTCATACCACTCCAGCGCGTTGCCGATGACGGCAGCCACGATGTTGCGGGTCGAGACGGTTTGCTTGGTCAAAGCAGGGTCCATTTCCGAAAAGGGATTGAAAAGACGGCAGTCACGCCCGGGGCATGGGTCGGCGTGCCTGCCCGGGCCGCAACCCGGGCGTACACTGCTTCGCCATATGCAATGCCTATGCCATGGCCTGCGTCGTCCACGAAGGGCGGCGCAGGCCATGGCGCAGATGGAACCACATGACTACCTGGAAAAACACCCGCGACTGGCTGGAAACACTGGTCGCATTCGACACCACCAGCCGCAACTCCAACCTGGCGCTGATCGAGTGTGTACGCGATGAGTTGGCCACGCTGGGCGTGAGTGCCCGATTGTTCCACTCTCCGGACGGCGCCAAGGCCAATCTCTTCGCCACTTTGCCGGCCAGCAATGGCGAAACGCAGGGTGGCATCGTGCTGTCCGGCCATACCGACGTGGTGCCGGTCGATGGCCAGCAGTGGAGCACCAACCCCTTTGCGCTCACCGAAAAGGGCGGGCGCCTGTATGGGCGCGGCAGCTGCGACATGAAGGGCTTCATCGCCGCCTCGCTGGCGCTGGTGCCCGAATTCCTGGCCACGCAGCGCGCCAGGCCCGTGCACCTGGCCTTCTCGTACGACGAGGAAATCGGCTGCGCGGGCGCGCCCGTGATGATCAACCAGCTCAAGGCCGAGGGCGCGCGCTTCGACGGCTGCGTGGTCGGCGAGCCCACCAGCATGCAGGTCGTGGTGGCGCACAAGGGCATCAACCTCTACCGCTGCCGCGTGCACGGCAAGGCCGCGCATTCGTCGCTCACGCCGCGCGGCAGCAATGCCATCGAATACGCGGCGCGGCTGATCTGTCGCATCCGGGACATCGCCGACCACTTCAAGGCGCACGGCCCCTACGACGAATTCTTCGACGTGCCCTTCACCACCATGACCACCAACCAGATCCAGGGCGGCATCGCGGTCAACACCATCCCCGAGCTGTGCGAATTCGCCTATGAATTCCGCAACCTGCCCGGCATGTCGGTGGATGGCATCCAGGCCCAGGTCGAGTCCTATGTGCGCGACGAACTGCTGCCGCGCATGCGCGCCGAGTTCGCCGACGCGCGCATCGAGATCGAGACCGGCGCCAGCGCGCCCGCGCTGGAAGCCTCGGAAGAAGCCGCCATCACCCAGCTGGTGCGCGCGCTGACCGCCGACCAGGAAAAGCGCAAGGTGGCCTACGGCACCGAGGCCGGCCTGTTCCACAACGCCGGCGTTCCCACCGTGGTCTGCGGCCCCGGCTCCATCGAGCAGGCGCACAAGCCCGACGAGTTCGTCGAGCTGGCCCAGCTCGACGCCTGCGAGCGCTTCCTCAGCAAAATGGGCACGAGTCTGTGATCACCCCCTGAGTCGCTTCGCGCCTTCCCCCTCTCTTCGGAGGGGGGCGTACGGGCAGCCGGCGACACCCTTGCTGCGGGGCGGCGCGGCCGGCGTAGGCCCTTGCTCGGTGTCCCTCGCCTTGGGGGCGCGGGAGTTTCGAGGTCAAGCTCAAGAAATCTCGTCTTGCCCCGCTCAGCGCACCGGGATGGCGATGGGCCGCAGCGGCGCGGCGTCGCCGCCGCGGATCTTGAGCGGGCCGCCGATGAAGGCGAACTCGTAGACCTTGTCGCGCGACAGGTCGTCCAGCGCCACCAGCTCCATGATGGGCACGCCCTTTTGCGCCAGCAGGTAGCTGTGCAGCGGTACGTAGTCGTCGTCCACCTCGGACGGGAACGTCTCCAGGCTCAGGTTGTCGGCGCCCACGATCATGGCGCCGCCTTCCTCCACCAGGAAGCGCGCGGCATCCAGGCCCAGGCCCGGCGGCTTGGCCATGTAGGCCTGGGGCTGGCCGTACAGCTTCATGCGGCCCGTGCGCACCAGCACGATGTCGCCCTCCTGCAGCGTCACCTTCTGGCGTGCCAGCGCATCCTTGAGGTCCTGGCGCGTGATGCGGTACTGGTCGGGCAGCATCTCCAGGCCCTTGGCGGCCGCCACGTCGATCAGCACGCCGCGCGCCACCAGCGGCGGGAATTTCTCTATGCCCGTGCGCTGCCAGCCCCGGTCGCCCAGGTGCTGGTCTGCGCTGAAGCCGTTCCAGATCCTGCCGCGGATGCCGAAGTGGTTGAGCGCATCGATGTGCGTGCCCGTGTGGCTGTACATGGAAAACGCCGTGCCCGTGTAGCTGCGCGTGGCGTTCATGTCCTTGCCCACGTTCATCGGGTCGTCCACCACGGTGCCGCGCGGCGTGTGCGTCATCCAGAACTGGTAGTGCGGATCGCCCGCGTCCTGCCAGCTGGGCATGCCCACGTAGTACTCGGTGGCCAGGTCATAGACCTGCCCGCCCGTGATGCGCTGCAGGATGGCCGCGCGCGAGGCCGGCGTGATCAGGTTCAGGCGGCCGATCTCGTCGGCCGGCCCCCAGGGGCTGGTGCCCACGTCCTGGCGTGCGCCGGCCGGGGGCTCGTGGCCGCCATGGGCCTGGGCCGCGGTGCCCGCGAAGGCGGCGGCCAGGGCGATCACGAGAGAGGGCAGCGCCATGCGGCGAGCGAAGCGTTGGAGAGTCATGCAAGAGTCCTTGGTCTGCTGAAAGAGGGCGCGCATGCCGCGCGCGAGGGAAGGCGGAAAAACGCCGATGAAAAAAAGCAAAGACGGGGGCGCTCAGGCCGCCAGGAAGTGCAGCCGTTCGCGCAGCGCAGCCAGCGACTGGGTCTGCAGCGGCGGCAGGCCCGGCGCGATCAGCGTGGGAATGGAGCGCAGGCCCATGCGCTGCGCCAGAGCGCGGTCCTGGCGCACCTGCTCCAGCGCCTGGGCGCCTTCCATGCAGCCCGCGAAGGCATTGCGCTCGAAGCCCGTGCGCGTGGCGATGTCCAGCAGCACTTCGGCGTCGCCGATGTTGCGGTGCTCGCTCATGTGGGCATGCTGGATGGCGTCGAACAGATCCCAGTGCGCGTCATCGCCGCCCAGGATCTGGGCCGCCTGGCAGGCCAGTGCGCCGGCCATGCCGCTGGGGTACTCGAAGGCCTCGCGGCGCATGCCCTCGATGTCGATGCGGTCCTCGTCGTCATGCTGCGCGCAGGCCTGCCAGTGCTCCAGGATGACCTGCTTGGCGCGCTCCATGGAGCCGAAGGCCGCCACCATCTCGGCGCGCGAGGCCTGCAGCACGAAGCTGCGGTGGCGCACGCGCAGGCCCAGCTCGCGCGCCACCTGGCGCAGGCGTGGCGACATCACGTAGCACCAGCCGCAGACCACGTCATGGAAGAAGTCGATGGCGGGGGCGACCGCAGGCGCCGCTGCGGGCGCCGCCTGCAGGGCCTGCTGCGGCGAGGCGGCCGCCGCATCCTGCGCGGGCAGGGCGCAGGAAAAATCATTGCATTGCGTCATGCTTGTGTCCTTCATGGCTGTGATGGACGGCAAGCGTAGGCCGCAGGCCCGGCGCGAAAAAGGGGCGCGCGCTTGAGGAACTCTTAACGCGGCGTCAACAATCCTCGCCCATGGCGGCGGGCAGCTCCTCGGCCAGGAAGTCCACGAAGGCGCGCACCTTGGGCAGCAGGTGGCGCTGCGTGGGATAGACCGCGTAGACATGGCGGGCCTGCGCGGCCTGGTCCGCAAGGTCCAGTGCGACCAGCTGGCCTGCCGCAATCGCCGGCCGCGCCAGGAACGAGGGCAGGGCGCCAATGCCCAGGCCCGCCACCAGCAGGTCGCGCAGCATCAGGCTGTTGTTGACGTTGGCGCGCGCCTCGGACGGCGCCTGTGGGCTCTCGCCCGCTTCGCGGGGCGCATGCGCCAGGCTGTAGTTCAGCAGCGCATGGCCGCGCAGCCCGGCGGCACTGGCCGGGCGGCCATGCGTCTGCAGATAGGACGGGGCCGCGCACAGCATCTGCGACAGCGAGGCCAGGCGCCGCGCGATCAGCGAGGAGTCCGCCAGCTCCGCGCTCAGGCGGATGGACACATCGAAGCCCTGGCCCACCGCGTCCACCAGCCGGTCTTCCATGGACAGGTCGATCTGCAGCTGCGGATGGCGCTGCATGAAGCGCGCCAGCAGCGGCGACAGCGTGCTCAGCGCAAACGACAGCGGCGCATTCACGCGCAGCCGGCCGGCCACCTGCTGCGACTGCGCGCGCACCGACTGCTCCAGCGCATCGAATTCATCGAGCAGGCGGCAGCACTCGGCGTAGTAGGCCTGGCCCGTGTCGGTCAGGCTCATGCGGCGCGTGGTGCGCTGCAGCAGCACGGCGCCCAGATGGTCTTCGAGCGCGCGCAGCTGCTTGCTCAGCGCGGCCGAGGACAGGTCCAGCGCGTCGGCCGCCTTGGCGATGGAGCCCAGTTCTACGATGCGCCGGAAGGCGCGCAAGGGGGTCAGCGTATCCATGGGGAAAAAGCAAAGAGTGGCGCGCAGCGTAGCAGGCCGCTCGGGTTTGCCGGGGCATGCCTGCGGGGGCAGGGGCGACAATCGCCAGGTACGGCGCGCCCGCCGCGCCTCTTTGTCTTCACCGAATCTGTCCATCCCATGCCCCAGACCACTCCCGCCTGCCCCCAGTGCGGCCTTGAAAACACCTATCCCGACGCCACCAGCTACATCTGCCCCGACTGCGCCTTCGAATGGCCCATGCAGGCCGAAGAAGAGTCCGGCGAAGCCGCCGCTGGCGACGGCATCGTGCGCGACGCCAACGGCAATGCGCTGGCCGACGGCGATGCCGTGATCCTGGTCAAGGACCTCAAGGTCAAGGGCTCGTCCACCGTGCTCAAGAAGGGCAGCAAGATCAAGGGCATCCGCCTGGTCGATGGCGCCGACGGCCACAACGTGGACTGCAAGACCGAACTGGGCTCCATGCTGCTCAAGTCGGAGTTCCTCAAGAAGGCCTGAGCATGCTGGCGCTGTCGCTTGCGGTATCGGCGGTCCTCGGGCTGCTGGCGCTGTGGGTGTTTGCGCCCCTGTTCATTGCGCTGACCGCTGGCGCAGTGGTGGCCCTCATGCTGCTTGCGGTGGCGGGGCGCATAGGCCACACAGAGCGCACCGCGCGCACCCTGCCCGTGGCGGGCTGGTGGGCCGTTGCGCTGTGCGCCGGCGCGGCCTGCGTGGCCATGCTGGTGCTGCTGCCCGACCGGCTCGATGGCGCACCCTTCCTCGCCTTCGGCATGGGCCTGCTGGCAGCCACCTGCGCCGGGGCGCTGGTCTGGTTGACGGGCTGGCTGATCGCCGGGCGGCAGCCTGTGCAGGTGTCATGGTGGACCGGATCGGCCCTGGCCGGCCTGGGCGCCTTCCTCGCCCTGCTGCTGGGCGGCCCCGATACGGCGGGCTGGATGGCCTGGCGCGACCAGCTGCGCGGCTACGAGGCCGTGCCGCTGCGCATCACGCTGGCCGAAGCGCCCACGGCGCAGCGCGAGCAGGCCCTGGCCGAACTGCTGCAGCCCTTGCTGGAGCAGGGCAGCCGCGCCGTCAGTCATCGCCAGTCCACGCGCTTCGGCAACTCGGTCGAGCATGCCGTGGTGCCCGCCCGCTGGCGCATCGAGGGCACTCTGCTGGAGATCATGCTGGCCGATAAGCCGCCCGCGCCCCTGCTCAGCGCCCATGTCGCTTTGCTGGAGCAGTTCGCCGCCAGCGGCCCCGCCCAGGCGGGCCAGACGCCTTCGTGGCTGATGCTGGCCAGCGCCCAATGCCTGCCGCCGCCGCGCCTGCGCGAGCTGTCGCGCCTGCTGGGCCAGGGCAGCGAGCTGCTGGCCCGCGCGCGGCGCTGCACGCAGCAGCGCTCGGCGCAATTGCAGCGCCTGTGGCCGCTGCTGGCCGGCAGCGTGGAGCGCGTGGAAGTGGGCGAGGCGCGGCGCTTTCATCCGTGGCTCGGCCTGCAGGGCTGGCAGGCTGTGGCACTTCCCGACAATCCGGAACCCTAGGCGGGCTCCACGTCCTTCCACTGGCCGGGCTCCAGGCCGTCCAGCGTGTAGGGCCCGATGGCCGCGCGCACCAGCCGCAGCGTGGGGTGGCCAATGGCCGCCGTCATGCGGCGCACCTGGCGGTTGCGGCCTTCGCGGATGACCAGCTCGATCCAGCAGTCGGGAATGTTCTGGCGCACGCGGATGGGCGGGTCGCGCTGCCACAGCACGGGCGGCGGCTCCAGCCGGCGGGCCTGCGCGGGCAGCGTCATGCCGTCGTTGAGCTGCACGCCCTGGCGCAGGGCCTGCAGCGCGGCCTCGTCGGGCAGGCCCTCGACCTGTACCCAGTAGGTCTTCTCCATCTTGAAGCGCGGATCGGCGATGCGCGCCTGCAGCGGCCCGTCATTGGTCAGCAGCAGCAGTCCTTCGCTGTCGGCGTCGAGCCGGCCTGCCGCATGCACGCCCGGCACGTCGATGTATTCCTTGAGGCCACGCCAGCGGCCCTCGGGGGTGAACTGGCTGAGTACACCGTAGGGCTTGTTGAAGCACAGCAGGCGTGAGGGGCCGGTGTCGGGCCGGTCGGCGAAGGCGGTCTGCAGGCGCCGGGATGGGCCCGCAAAGGAGCGCGAGGGAGGGCGTTTTCTGGGTTGCATGGACTCAGCGATTGTCGTCGGGATAGACCGCACGCACGCACTCCAGCCAGGCCCTCGCCGCGCGTGACAGATAGCCGCTGCGCCACAGCTGCACCACGTCCCAGTGCAGTTCAGGCCCCACCAGCGGGCGGCTGGACACGCGCCGGGGGTCGAACCGCGCGATCACGTGCTCGAACATCACGGCCACGCCCACGCCTTCTGCCACCAGGTCGCCGATGAAGTCCCAGTAGCGCGTCTGCAGCCGCACCTGTGGGCTGAAGCCTGCCGCCGCGCAATGTTCCAGCACGGCCTGGTGCAGGGCGAAGTCCGAGGTGTAGAACACAAAGGGCCGCCGGGCCAGCTCGCTCCAGTGCACGGGTGCGTCCGGGTCGGGCACCTCGTGCGCGGCAAAGGCCACGCGTGTCTTCTGGTGGGCGATGGTGCAGTACTCCAGGCCCTCTCCGGCCAGGTCACCACCCGCCTCGCCCGCGCCGTGCAGGCCCAGCGCCATGTCCAGCTTGCCGTCCAGCAGCAGCTGGCGCTGGGCGCGTGCGCCCTGCTCCTGCACATGCAGTTCCACGCCCGGATGCAGTTGCTGAAAGCGCGCGATCACGGGCGCCATGTAGTGCCCGGCCGTGGGCATGATGCCCACGCTCAGGCTGCCGCGCGCAATGCCGTCCACCTCGGCCACCTCCTGCAGCAGCTGGCGTGACTGCTCCAGCACCTGCAGGCCGCGCGCATGGACCACCTGGCCTGCGTCGGTCAGTTGCACACCGCGCCCCTCGCGCAGCAGCAGCGGGCCGCCCAGCTCCTCCTCCAGCGCCCGCACCATCTTGCTGATGGTGGGCTGGGTCACATGCAGCGCCTCGGCCGCACGCGTGAAGCTGTTGCAGCGCACCACCTCGACAAAGTAGCGCAGCGCGCGCAGGTCCATGAGGATTCCTTTTGTGCATGGGAAAAATGGAGATTATTCATTTTACGAATCTGAGTGGAAACCCTAGGATTGCCCCATGTCAAAGATTTCCGCCATGCCCGTCCTGCGGCCGCAGGTGTTTCAGGGCCTGCAGCACCGCTGCTGGCCGCTGCTGCGCGGCGTGCTGCAGGTGGGGCTGCTCAGTGCGCTGTGGGTGGCCATGGAGGCCGTGCGCGCCCATTTCGGCTGGGGCATGCCGGCCGGGCTGATCGGCTTCGCCTTGCTGGCCACGGGCCTGTTCAGCGGGCTGGTCAAGGCCCGCTGGCTGCAGGGCGGCACCAACTGGCTGCTGGCCGAGATGCTGCTGTTCTTCGTGCCCGCCATGCTGGTCGTCACCGAATACACCGAGCTGATCCAGCACCAGGGCCTGCGCATCCTGGGCGTCATCGTGGCCAGCACGGCCTGCGTGATGGCCGCCACGGCGCTGGCCGTGGACCGCGTCTACCGGCTGGAGCTGTGGCTGGCCCGGCGCCGCTCCACGCGCGCCGGGCTGCACAGGGAGCAGGAATGAACGCCATGTTCGACCAGGCCATCGGCCTGCTGTCGCTGCTGGCCACGCTGGCCTGCTATGCGGCCAACAAGCGCGTGTACCGCCGCCATCCGCATCCGCTGCTCATGCCCATCGTCGCCACGCCCATGGTGCTGATCGCGCTGGCGCTGCTGACCCATGTGCGCTACCCGCAGTACATCGCCCAGACGCACTGGCTGGTCTGGCTGCTGGGCCCCACCACGGTGGCCTTTGCGCTGCCCCTGCACGAAAACCGCCACTTGCTGCGCAAGCACTGGATGTCGATCGCCACCGGCGTGCTCGTGGCCAGTGGCGTGTCCATTGCCACCACCATCTGGTTCGCACAGGCCTTCGGACTGCCCGTGGACCTGCAAAAGGGCCTGGCCGTGCGCTCGGTGACCACCCCCTTCGCCATCGAGGCCGAGCGCGTGCTGGGCGGGCCCACCGACCTGGCCGCGCTGTTCGTGCTGCTCACGGGCGTCAGCGGCATGCTCATGGGCGAGACCATCCTGCGGCTGCTGCCGCACGTGCGCAGCAAGCTGGCTGCGGGCGCCATTCTGGGCGGTGCCGCGCATGGCAGCGGGGTGGCGAAGGCGCGGCAGTTCGGGGATGTGCAGGCGGTGGTTGCTTCGTTGGTGATGATGATTGCGGGGGCGTTGAATGTGGTGGTGGCGCCTTGGGTGAGGGTGCTGTTTTTCTGAAGTGATTTGCTGAAGTGATGCGGGAGCTACTATCCGTGACCGAGGTTTGATGGCTGGGGTTTTTGGGGACCCGGCTGTCTTTGGGTTTGGGGCGGGATGGGGCTGCCCGTGAGGGCGTCCGCATGCCTTGCACATGGTCTTGACTCCCGCCCACCTTGTTTGCTTTTGGCTTAGGTGCATTTTTTGCCCCTGCCGGGTGGTTGTTTTTCGAGGCCGGGTCTCGGCCCGGCAGCCGACTGCCCTTTCTTGATTCGCCAAGAAAGGTCAGATCAAAGAAGGCGACCCGGATGTCCGCGACCCCTTCGCTGCGCTGCGGGGCAACCTGCGCCGTGGCGGTTGCGGGGTTCGCTGCGGAACTCGCTGCGTTCACTGCGTGAACTCCGCTCAGACAACCGCAGCGAGTCAGATGACGAAGCAGTCCTGTCCTGCGGCAGGACTGCAACCCCGCAACCACCACGGCGCAGGCGCGGACATACGGGGAGTGGGTGCGGGCCTTCGCTGCGCTCGGCCTGGGGCTTCGGGGCGCTTGCGTTCCTGAATGCCTCTATCATTGCGGCGGCCCCCTGTTCAGGGGCTGGTGCGTAAGAACACCTTTAGAGTAAGCGGCGCTGCCTCCCCGTTAGCGAGGCCTTGTCACGTCTGATCACTCGGAAAGAGTGGGCATAGCGCCCGCTCGTCCATGCGGTTTTGGGCGGGATGGGGCTACCCGCAAGGGCGTCCGCACGGCTTGCTCTGTGTTCTTAACATCCCGTCCACCTGTCTGTGCGTAAGAACACGGGTCGGTGGGTTCGATCTCAGCAAGGAGCACGAAACCATGTACGCCGTTTTTCTCTCGGCCTTCTCCATCCAGTGTGCGCGCAGTCCAGGCGTGCCTGCCGTGAGAGAGGTCGCGCTATGAATACCGCTTCCACAACCCTGACCCAGCCCACGCCGCAGCAGTTGAGCCATGCCGTGACCGAAATCGGCCGGCTGACGCTGCAGGGCAGCAGCGAGGTGTACTCGCTGGGCCAGCTGGCGCTGGCCTGGCTGGAGCGGCCCGAGGGCTACCGCAATCTGGAGGTGGTGGCCAATGCGCTGCAGGCCATTTGCGGGGCTGCGCAGCGGATGGAGGAGCTGGTGGAGGACGAGGTCAACCACGTGCATTGCCTGCAGGAAGACCCGGCGTATCTGCGGCGAATGGCGGCTGCTGCGGCGGCGTTTCAGCGCTGATTCGCTGGTCCGCTTGCCAGGGCGCCCCGGGCTGCTGACTCCCGGAATCCGCCCAATGAAAAAGCACCTCGAAAGGTGCTTTTTTCTCGTCAGCCGAATGCTGTTCAGGCCAGCGTGTAGGCGGTCTTCACCGTCGTATAGAACTCCTGCGCATAGCGGCCCTGTTCGCGCGGGCCGTAGCTGCTGCCTTTGCGGCCGCCGAAGGGCACGTGGTAGTCCACGCCGGCCGTGGGCAGGTTGACCATGACCATGCCGGCCTGGCTGTGGCGCTTGAAGTGGGTGGCGTGCTTGAGGCTGGTGGTGGCAATGCCTGCGGCCAGGCCGAAGGGCGTGTCGTTGGCCACGGCCAGGGCTTCCTCGTAGTCCTTGACGCGGATGACGCTGGCCACGGGGCCGAAGACTTCCTCGCGGTTGATGCGCATGGCGGCCTGGGTGTCCACGAACAGGGTGGGCGCCATGTAGTAGCCCTTGTTGCCGCTGCCGGTGTGGCAGGCGGCGGCTGCGCCGCCGGCAGCCAGCACGGCGCCTTCGGCCTTGGCGATTTCCACGTAGCTCAGGTCCTGCTCCAGCTGGGCCTGGCTGACCACGGGGCCCATGTCGGTGCCTGCGGCGCGGGCGTCGCCCACCTTGATCCTGGCCATGCGGGCCTGCAGGGCCTCGATGAAGGCGGGGTAGATCCTGTCGGTGACGATGAGGCGGCTCGATGCCGTGCAGCGCTGGCCCGTGGAGTAGAAGCCGCTTTGCGCGGACAGCTCCACGGCCTGGGTGAGGTCGGCGTCGTCCAGCACGATCTGCGGGTTCTTGCCGCCCATCTCCAGCTGCACCTTCTTGCCGCTTTCCACGCAGGCGCGGGCAATGCCGCGGCCCACGCCCACGGAGCCGGTGAAGCTGATGGCGGCCACGTCGCTATGGCGCACCAGGGCATCACCGATGACACGGCCCGGGCCCATGACGAGGTTGAAGACACCGGCCGGAATGCCCGAGCGGTGAATGATGTCGGCCAGCGCCCAGGCGCTGCCGGGCACCAGGTCGGCGGGCTTCAGGACCACGCAGTTGCCGAAGGCCAGGGCCGGGGCGATCTTCCAGGCGGGAATGGCGATGGGGAAGTTCCACGGCGTGATCAGGCCCACCACGCCGACGGGCTCGCGCGTGATTTCCACGCCGATGCCGGGGCGCACGGAGGGCAGGGTTTCGCCGGCCAGGCGCAGGCATTCACCCGCGAAGAACTTGAAGATCTGGCCTGCGCGGCCGACTTCGCCAATGGCTTCGGGGCGGGTCTTGCCTTCCTCGCGCGCCAGCAGGTCGCCCAGCTCTTCCTTGCGGGCCAGGATTTCGTTGCCGATCCTGTCCAGGGCGTCGTGGCGGGCCTGGATGCCCGAGGTGCTCCAGGCGGGAAAGGCCGCGGCCGCCGCGGCGATGGCGGCTTCCACATCGGCGGCATTGCCCTGGGCGTACTCGCCGATCACATCGGACAGGTCGCTGGGGTTGGTGTTGGCGCTGTAGCCGTCGGCGGCCTTCCATTGGCCGTTGATGAGGTTGTCGTAGCGGGACATGAGGTGCTCCGGGAAAGGGGTAACGGAAGGAAGGGGTCAGCGGACCATGCAGGGGCGCTTGTTGTCGAAGGTCCAGCCGGGAATCAGGTACTGCATGGCCATGGCGTCATTGCGCGCTCCCAGGCCGTGCTCCAGGTACAGGGCGTTGGCGCGCTGCAGCGCGGCGCGGTCCACGGTGACGCCCAGGCCCGGGGTCTTGGGCACTTCGACGAAGCCGCCCTTGATCTGCAGCGGGTTCTGGGTGAGGTACTGGCCGTCCTGCCAGATCCAGTGCGTGTCGATGGCCGTGACCTTGCCGGGCACGGCGGCAGCCACGTGGGTGAACATGGCCAGCGAGATGTCGAAGTGGTTGTTGGAGTGCGAGCCCCAGGTCAGGCCCCAGTCGCGGCAGGTCTGGCCCACGCGCACGGAGCCGGCCATGGTCCAGAAATGCGGGTCGGCCAGGGGGATGTCCACGGACTGCAGCGACAGCGCATGCACCATCTGGCGCCAGTCGGTGGCGATCATGTTGGTGGCCGTGGGCAGGCCCGTGGCGCGGCGGAATTCGGCCATGACTTCGCGGCCCGAGAAGCCGTTCTCGGCGCCGCAGGGGTCTTCGGCATAGGCGAGCACGCCGTGCATGTCGCGCATGAGGCGGATGGCGTCCTTGAGCAGCCAGCCGCCGTTGGGGTCCAGCGTGACGCGCGCCTGCGGGAAGCGCCTGGCCAGCGCGGTGACGGCCTCCACCTCCTGCTCGCCGGCCAGCACGCCGCCCTTGAGCTTGAAGTCGTTGAAGCCGTAGCGCGCGTGCGCCGCCTCGGCCTGGCGCACGATGGCGGCCGGGTCCATGGCGGTCATGTGGCGCACCTGCGTCCAGTCGTCGCTGCCGCTTTGGTCTTCGCCGGGCCTGACGTAGGGCAGGTCGGTCCTGTCGGTGGGGCCGGTGAAGAACAGGTAGCCCAGCATCTCCACGCGGTCGCGCTGCTGGCCTTCGCCCAGCAGGGCCGCCACGGGCACGCCCAGGTGCTGGCCCAGCAGGTCCAGCAGGGCCGATTCCACGGCGGTGACGGCATGCACGGCAATGCGCAGATCGAAGGTCTGCAGGCCGCGCCCGCCCGTGTCGCGGCCGGCCAGGGCCTGCTGCACGTTTTGCAGCAGCTTGAGGTGGTTGCCCACGGACTGGCCGATGAGCAGCGCCTTGCTGTCCTCCAGCGCCTGGCGTATGCCTTCGCCGCCAGGCACTTCGCCCACACCGGTGTGGCCCGCGCTGTCGTGGATGAGCACGATGTTGCGCGTGAAGTAGGGCGCATGCGCGCCGCTGAGGTTCATGAGCATGCCGTCGCGGCCGGCGACGGGAATGACTTCGATCTCGGTGATGGTCGGGGTGGAGGACATGGCGTGCTCTTGGATCGTTGGATCGGTCTCTGGGAAAAAAAGGGCTATGCGGTGGTGGCGGTGGCCGGCTGCTGCGCGGCCGACCAGGGCACTTCGGCCTCGGGCCGGCCCGTGGCGATGAACTGCGCCAGGTTGCGCAGCACGAGGTCGGCCATGGCGCGGCGGGTTTCATGCGTGCCGCTGGCGATGTGGGGCGCAAGCACCACGTTGTCCTGCGACAGCAGCTCGGCATGGGGGCGGGGCTCGTCCTCGAACACATCCAGGCCCGCGCCCGCGATGCGGCCCTGCTGCAGGGCCTGGACCAGTGCGGCCTCGTCGACCACGCTGCCGCGCGCCACGTTGACAAGAAAGCCCTGCGGGCCCAGAGCGTCCAGCACCTCGGCGTTGACCAGGTGCTGCGTGCCGTCGCCGCCTGCGGCCGTGATGACGAGGAAGTCGGCCCAGCGCGCCAGCTCCAGCAGCGAGGGCTGGTAGAGGTGGGGCGATCCCTCGACCGGGCGGCGGTTGTGATAGGCCACCTCCATGTCGAAGCCGGCCGCGCGGCGCGCCACGGTGGAGCCGATGCGGCCCATGCCGAAGATGCCCAGGCGCTTGCCGCTGGCACGCGTGCGGATGCCGAAGCGGCCCTGGCTCCAGTCGCCCCGGCGCACGAAGCGGTCGGACTCGCTCAGGCCACGCGCGGCGTCAAGCAGCAGTGCGAAGGCCATGTCGGCCACGCAGTCGTCCAGCACGCCGGGCGTGTAGCCCACGCGGGCTCCCTGGCGCAGCAGGGACTCGCGGTCCAGCGCGTCAAAGCCCACGCCGAAGCTGCTCACGAAGCGCAGCTGGGGCAGGGCCTGCACCACGCTCGCGGGCACGCCCATGGCGGCCGAGGTGACCAGGTATTCGAACTGCGCGCCGTGCTCGGCGAGAAAGCGCTCGCGGTCGGGCTGCTCGGACAGCAGCGTCACCTCATAGGCCTGGGCCAGCTCGGCATCGAGCTGGGGCAGCGGCATCTTGCCGAACTGGAGAACGCGTGGACGGGAGGTCGCCATGCCTTGGAATCCTTGGAACTTGCAGGGGCTGCAAGCCCCGGTGAAAAGGGCCTGCGGTGCGCAGGCCAGCGGGCAAAGGCCGGCGGGCAAAGGCCCCGGGGCCGGCCCGTTGTTTCCAGCTCAATCAGCGGTGATCTTTCTTGTCTGGATGAGCTGCCTCCAGCGCTCCGATTCCTGGGCCTGGTAGCGCGTGAATTCCTCGGGCGTGTTGCCCACGATCTCCAGGCCCTGCTCCACGAAGCGCTTGCGGATGTCGGGCTGCTGCACGGAGGCGATGGCGGCCTTGGCCAGCTTGGCCTTCACATCGGCGGGCAGGCCCTTGGGTGCGGCCAGGCCTTGCCAGGAATAGACCTCGGCGCCCTTGACGCCGGTCTCGGCCAGCGTGGGCACATCGGGCAGCACAGGCGAGCGCTGGCTGCCGGTCACGGCAATCGCATGCAGCTTGCCGCTGCGCAGATGGGGCAGCACGGCGTTGACGTTCTGGAACGAGAAGTCCACCTGGCCGCCGATCAGGTCGGTGATGGCCGGGGCGCCGCCCTTGTAGGGAACGTGCATGCCTTCGGTGCCGCTTTGCTGCCAGAACAGCTCGGCCGACAGATGGTCCGAGGAGCCGTTGCCCGAACTCGCGAAACTGATCTTGCCGGGGTTGGCCTTGAGCGCGGCGATGACCTCGGCCACGGTGCGGGCCTTCTGCGCGGGGCTGGCCACGAGCACGTTGGGCGCCTGCACGGGGATGGTGATGTAGTCGAAGTCCTTGCCTGCGTCATAGGGCACGTTCTTGACCAGGTGCGGCGTGACCACGAAGGGGCCCAGCGAGGCCACCAGCAGGGTGTAGCCATCGGCCGGTGCGCGCTTGACGGCGCCTGCGCCGATGGTGCCCGTGGCGCCTGGGCGGTTTTCCACCACGAAGGGCTTGCCCAGCTGCTCGCCCATGCTCAGGGCCATGGCGCGGGCCACGGTGTCGGTGGACCCTCCGGCCGGGAAGGGCACGATGATGTTGACGGCCTTGTCCGGGAAGCTGCCGGCCGCCTGCGCCGTGAGGGCCAGTGCGGCACCCAGCGCGATCAGAATCTTTTTCATGTTCTTGTCTCCTGGGGGGCGCAAGGGCCGGACTGGCCCCTGCGCCCGGTCTTGTGGCTTATTGGGGGCCGAGCTTGTCGATCAGGGCCTTGAGCTCTTCCAGCTCGGAGGGCTTGAGGTCCGTCAGCGGGGCGCGCACGGGGCCGGCGTCGTGGCCCACCAGTTTGGCGCCGGCCTTGATGATGCTCACGCCGTAGCCTTCGACGCGGTTGCGGATCTTCAGGTAGGGCATGAAGAATTCCTTGAGCAGCTTGTGCTGCGTGGCCATGTCGTCGGTGCGCACGGCTTCGTAGAACGCCATCGCCGTCCTGGGGATGAAGTTGAAGACGGCCGAGGAGTACACCGGCGTGCCCAGGGCCTTGTAGGCGGCCGCATAGACCTCGGCCGTGGGCAGGCCGCCCAGGTAGGCGAAGCGGTCGCCCATCGTCATGAAGATGGAGGACATGGTCTCGATGTTGCCCATGCCGTCCTTGAAGCCCACCAGGTTGGGGCAGCGCTCGGCCAGGATGGCCAGCGATTCGGGCGTGAAGCGGGTGCGGTCGCGGTTGTAGACGATGACGCCGAACTTCACGCTCTTGCAGACCTGCTCCACATGGGCGATCAGGCCTTCCTGGCCGGCTTCGGTCAGGTAGTGGGGCAGCAGCAGGACGCCGTGGGCGCCCAGGCGCTCGGCCTCCTGGGCGTGTGCGATGGCCGTGCGCGTGGGGCCGCCGGCGCCCGCGATGATGGGCACCTTGCCGCGGCAGGTGTCCACGGCGGTCTTGATGATCTGGCCGTATTCCTCGCCGTACAGCGAGAAGTACTCGCCCGTGCCGCCGGCCGCGAACAGCGCGCTGGCGCCGTAGGGGGCCAGCCATTCGAGGCGGGCCGCATAGCCCTTGGCATTGAAGTTGCCGTTGCTGTCGAAGTCCGTCACGGGGAAGGACAGCAGGCCGGAACTCATCACGTCTTTGAGGTCTTGGGGGGTCATGGTGCTCTCGGGAACAAGGGTGGGGAAGAAAGAAAAAGGGGTGGAATCAGTCGAGCTTCAAACCGGCTGTCTGAACCACTTTTTGCCAGCGCTGGCGTTCGGTGGCCAGGAAGCGCGCGGTCTCGGCGGGGTTCATGGTCACGACCTCGGCGCCCTGGCCCGTGAGGCGGGCGCGCACCTCGGGCGAGCGGATGGCGGTGATCAGGGCCTCATGCAGGCGCTGGACCACGGCCTCGGGCGTCTTGGCGGGAACGACCACGCCTTGCCAGGTGCCGGTCTCGAAGCCGGGCACGCCCTGCTCGGCGATGGTGGGCACGTTGGCGGCCAGCGGCATGCGCGTGCCCTTGGACAGGCCCAGCAGCTTGAGCTTGCCGCTTTGCACATGGGGGTAGGTGGCCAGCATGCCGTTCATCAGCACCTGGGTCTGGCCTGCCACCGTGTCCTGGATGGACTGCACGCCGCCCTTGTAGGGCACGTATTCCCAGCGGGCGCCCGTGGCGCGCGCCAGTTCCACGCCGGCCAGGTGCGGGGCGCTGCCCGTGGCGGTGACGGCAAAGCTCAGGTCTTCCTTCTTGGACAGGGCCACCAGCTCCTGCAGGTTGTTGGCCGGCACCGAGGGATGGACCACCAGCAGGTGGGGCGAGTAGGCCAGCATGGCGGTGCCGCGCAGGTCCCGGGACAGGTCGAAGGACAGCTTGGTGTAGAGCGAGGGCGAGATGGCCAGCGCACCCAGGTCGCACAGCATCAGCGTGTGGCCGTCGGGCTGGGCCTTGGCCACCATGTCGGCGCCCAGGTTGCCGTTGGCGCCAGGCTTGTTCTCGATGACCACGGGCTGCTTGAGTTCCGCCGACAGCAGCGGGCCGATGGCGCGCGCAATGATGTCCGAGCTGCCGCCCGGCGGGTAGGGCACCACCAGGCGCAGCGGCCGCGTGGGCCAGTTGCTCTGGGCCAGCGCGCCGGCGCCGGTGGCCACGAGGGCGGTGGCGCCAGCGGCGCGCAGGAATTGCTTTCGGCTCAGGGTCATGCTCTTGTCTCCGGGTTTTGTGTTGTCAGTTGTCGTACAACTGGAGTCAATTTTCAACCGAGACATGCATGCCGTGATAAAGGGTTTTCCCTTGGTTGTCTGAATTCCTGTGCCGGCGCCATCGGTCCCGCAGGGCGCGGGGCGGTCCAGGATGCCCAGAAGGCGTCAGAAGGCGTCAGGCGGCGCTGGTCTTTTGCGCCAGGCGCAGGCGTTCGCGGCTGTTGGTTAGGTGGATGCGCATGGCCGCGCGGGCCGAGTCGGCGTCCTGGCGCTCGATGGCGGCGAGGATTTCCTCATGCTCGCGGTTGACGCGGCGCAGGTAGTCGGGGTCGCGCTGGGGCTGGTGGATGGAGGCGATGCGCGTGCGCGGAATCAGCTGGGCGCCGAAGTGGCGCAGGATGTCGCCGAAGTAGCGGTTGCCCGTGGCCTCGGCGATCTGGGTGTGGAAGGCCAGGTCATGGGCCACCGTGTCCTCGCCGCGCGCAAAGGCGATCTCGAAGGCCTGCAGCGCCGTGCGTATGCCCTGCAGCTGCTCGGGGCTGCGGCGCAGCGCGGCCAGGCCGGCGCTTTCGGTCTCCAGGCTGATGCGCAGCTCCAGCACGGCCATCACGTCCACGGCGGCCGTCAGCTCGTCGGCATTGAGCATCAGCGTGGATGCGGGCTGGGCGGCGCGCACGAAGGTGCCTATGCCATGGCGCGTCTCCACCAGGCCCGAGGCCTGCAGGCGCGACAGCGCCTCGCGCACCACGGTGCGGCTGACTTCGTAGGTCTGCACCAGCGACGATTCCGTGGGCAGCTTCTCGCCTTCGGCCAGCAGGCCGTTGCGGATCTTGCTCGCGAACTCGTCGAACAGCAGGGCGGCCAGATTGCGGCCGCTGCGACCGGACTTTCCTCTCAGGGGAAGCTCGATCGTTGGGGGTGATGCGGGAAATCCCTTTGCCGAACTTTCCATGGTGCTGATCATAATCGCTCCAAGTTGTACGACAACGTATCACAAGACGTCAACGCTTTCGCAGATTTTTCCGATTTTCCGACCCCGTCCGCAGTCCAGATGAGCACCTCCCAAGCGACCCACGCGATCCGCCACGTCCGCATCACGCCCATTGCCTTCCGTGATCCGCCGCTGCTCAATGCGGCCGGCATCCACGAGCCCTGGGCGCTGCGCTCCATCATCGAGATCGAGACGGCCTCGGGCCTGGTCGGCATCAACGAAAGCTACGGCGACCAGCCCATGCTCGATGCGCTGGCCAAGGCCGCGCCCGCGCTGGTGGGGCTGTCGCCCTGGGCGCTCAACGAGATGGAGGCCCG
The DNA here is from genome assembly GCF_009827015.1 of Delftia sp. CH05. Classification (NCBI taxonomy): domain Bacteria; kingdom Pseudomonadati; phylum Pseudomonadota; class Betaproteobacteria; order Burkholderiales; family Comamonadaceae; genus Delftia; species Delftia sp. CH05. The sequence goes on from NZ_WUMG01000001.1 coordinate 354,219, forward strand.
CGTCGCGGCCCTGGTGGCGCCGCCTGCGCTGACGGCGTCGGAGTTCCTGGGCCAGCAGGTGTCGCTGGCGCCGGGCACGCATGTGTCCAAGACCGTGCCCAAGGTGGTCAGCGCCTTCGAGGTCGCCATGCTGGATCTGCAGGGCCAGATGGCCGGGGCGCCCATCGTGGACCTGCTGGGCGGGGCGGCGCGCGACAGCGTGCCGTTCTCGGCCTACCTGTTCTACAAGTACGCCGAGCACATCGACAGGCCCTATGGGCCAGATTCTTCGCCCGACGCCTGGGGCGAGGCCCTGGCGCCGCAGCAGCTGGTGGAGCAGGCGCGGCGCATGATTGCGCAGTACGGCTTCCAGAGCATCAAGCTCAAGGCCGGCGCGCTGCCGCCCGAGCAGGAAGCGGCCGGCATCCTGGCGCTGGCCGAGGCCTTTCCAGGCACGCCGCTGCGCATCGATCCCAATGGCAACTGGACGGTGGAGACCAGCCTGAAGATCGTGCAGCAGCTGCAGGGCGTGCTCGAGTACTACGAGGACCCGGCGCCCGGCCTGGACGGCATGGCGGCCGTGGCACGCGAGTGCGATGTGCCGCTGGCCACCAACATGGTGGTCACGGACTTTGCCGAGTTCCGCCGCAATGCCGAGATGGGCTGCCCCGTGAAGATCGTGCTCAGCGACCACCACTACTGGGGCGGGCTGCGCGCCACGCAGCGCCTGTCCACGCTGTGCCGCACCTTCGACCTGGGCCTGTCCATGCACAGCAATTCCCACCTGGGCGTGAGCCTGGTGGCCATGACGCACCTGTGCGCCAGCGTGCCCCTGCTGACCTATGCCTGCGATACGCACTACCCCTGGCAGGACGAGGAAGTGGTCGAGGGCGGCCGGCTGCAGTTCGAGCAGGGCAGCCTGCGCGTGCCCACGGCGCCCGGCCTGGGTGTGCGGCTGGACCGCGAGGCCCTGGCCCGCCTGCACGACAACTACCTGCACTGCGGCATCCGCAACCGCGACGACCTGGGGCAGATGCGCAAGTACGACCCCGCGTTCACCGGCCACCAGCCGCGCTTCTGAACCCGCTTTCACACCATTCCAACGACAAGCCCTTCCCGGAGACAAGCACCATGCAACGCCGCACACTCATCCAACATTCCCTCGCCAGCGCCCTGCTGCTGGGCACGGCCCTGGCCGCCATGCCGGCCGCAGCGCAGGGCAACTGGCCCACGGGCAAGCCCATCACCTACCTGGTGCCGTTCCCGCCCGGCGGCAATACCGATACGCTGGCGCGCGTGATCGCCCAGCCGCTGAGCAAGGCCCTGGGCACGCCCGTGGTGATCGAGAACAAGGGCGGCGCGGGCGGCAGCGTGGGCTCGGCCATTGCGGCGCGCGCCCCGGCCGATGGCTACACCATCCTGGGCGGCACCATCAGCTCGCACGCCATCAATGTGAGCCTGTACGCCAAGCTGGACTACGACCCGGTCAAGTCCTTCACGCCGGTGGCCATGCTGGGCTCGGGCCCGCTGGTGCTGGTGGTGCCGGCCTCCAGCCCCTACAGGACGCTGGCCGACGTGCTGGCCGCCAGCAAGGCCAAGGCAGCGGCGGGCGGCCTGACCTCGGCCTCGCCGGGCAGCGGCACCTCCAACCACATGGCGCTGGAGCTGCTGGGCTACCAGACGGGCGTGAAGTTCACCCATGTGCCCTACAAGGGCAGCGGCCCGGCCGTGCAGGACGTGATCGGCGGCCAGGTGGACATGATGTTCGACACCGCCCTGGTCGTCGGCCCCCATGTGCAGGCCGGCAAGCTGCGCCCCATCGCCGTGACCAGCTCCAAGCGCCTGGAATCCCTGCCCGATGTGCCCACCATTGCCGAGGCCGGCGAGAAGGGCTTCGACATGGGATCGTGGCAGGCCGTGTTCGCGCCCGCAGGCACGCCGGGCCCCATCGTGGAGCGGCTGCATGCGGAGATCATGAAGATCGTCGCCACGCCCGAGGTGCAGGCGCGCCTGAAGAACTTCGGCATGCTGCCTTCGCAGATGACACCGGCCGAGCTGGGCGAGTTCCAGAAGGCCGAGGTGGTCAAGTGGGGGAAGGTGATCAAGGCTGCTGGAATAAAAGCAGAGTGACCCCCTGAGGCGCTTCGCGCCTTCCCCCTTCTCGCTTCGCGGAGGGGGACGACACCCTCGCTGCGGGGCGGCGCGGCCGGCGTAGGCCCTTGCTTGGTGTCCCTCGCCTTGGGCCGCGCCGGTTGCGTGGGCTGTGCCAGCTGCTTTACTGCTGTAGTGCCAGCCCTTTAGAAAATTGAGACATTGCCATGAGTACCCCACTTCCTCTTTCCATCCGCATGCATCCGGCCGACAACGTGGCCATCGTGGCCAATGACGGGGGGTTGCCTGCGGGCACGGTGATGCCCGGGGGGCTGGTGCTGGTCGACAAGGTGCCGCAGGCGCACAAGGTGGCGCTGGTGGACATTGCCGAGGGCGGCGAGGTGCGCCGCTACAACGTGGTGATCGGCTATGCGCTGCAGGCCATTGCCGCGGGCAGCTGGGTGCATGAGCGGCTGCTGCGCATGCCGGGGGCGCTGTCTCTTGAGGGGTTGCCGATCGCCACGGTGCAGCCGCCCGAGCTGCCGCCGCTGACGGGCTACACCTTCGAGGGCTACCGCAATGCCGATGGCACGGTGGGCACGCGCAACATCCTGGCCATCACCACCACGGTGCAGTGCGTGGCCGGGGTGCTGGATTTCGCGGTGGGCCGCATCAAGGCCGAGCTGCTGCCGCGCTATCCGAATGTGGACGATGTGGTGGGCCTGGAGCACAGCTATGGCTGCGGCGTGGCCATCGATGCCGTGGGCGCCGAGATTCCGCAGCGCACGCTGCGCAACATCAGCCACAACCCGAATTTCGGCGGCGAGGTGATGGTGGTGAGCCTGGGCTGCGAGAAGCTGCAGCCCGAGCGGCTGCTGCCGCCGGGGTCCTTCCCCATCGTCGATGAGCGCGAGCCCGCGCTGGACGTGGTCTGCCTGCAGGACGAGGCGCATGTGGGCTTCATGTCCATGGTGGACTCCATCATGGGCCGCGCCAGGGTGCATCTGGAGCGGCTGAACGCGCGCCGGCGCGAGACCGTGCCGGCCAGCGCCCTGGTGGTGGGCGTGCAGTGCGGCGGCAGCGATGCGTTCAGCGGAGTCACGGCCAATCCGGCCGTGGGCTTTTGCACCGATTTGCTGGTGCGCGCAGGCGCCACCGTGATGTTCAGCGAGGTGACCGAGGTGCGCGACGGCATCGACCAGCTCACCTCGCGCGCCTCCAGCCCCGAGGTGGCCCAGGCCATGATCGAGGAGATGGCCTGGTACGACGCCTACCTGGACAAGGGCCGCGTGGACCGCAGCGCCAACACCACGCCGGGCAACAAGAAGGGCGGCCTGTCCAACATCGTCGAGAAGGCCATGGGCTCCATCATCAAGAGCGGTACGGCGCCCATCACCGGCGTGCTGTCGCCGGGCCAGCGTCTGGCCGACCGGGGCATCCAAAGCGGCCTGGTCTATGCAGCCACGCCGGCCAGCGACTTCATCTGCGGCACGCTGCAGCTGGCCGCCGGCATGAACCTGCATGTGTTCACCACGGGCCGGGGCACGCCCTACGGCCTGGCCCAGGTGCCCGTGATCAAGGTGGCCACGCGCAGCGACCTGGCGCGGCGCTGGCATGACCTGATGGACGTGAACGCGGGCCGCATTGCCGAGGGCCAGGCCAGCATCGAGGACGTGGGCTGGGAGATGTTCCGCCTGATGCTGGACGTGGCCAGCGGCCGCAGGAAGACCTGGGCCGAGCAGTGGAAGCTGCACAACGCCCTGGTGCTGTTCAATCCAGCGCCCGTGACCTGAGCCGCGCGCACAGGCCCCTGTCGGCACAGGCTGACAGGGCGCCGGTGCGCCGCTGCGCACAATGGGGGCCATGCCCTCAGATACCCCGGAAACTCCCCCCGCCTCGTCCTGGTCCGCACGCCTGGACCGGCTGCTGGAACTGAACCCGCTGCGCGCCATGTGGAACGCCGTGCAGCTGTGGCTGGACGCCGATGGCCTGCGCATGAGCGCCGCCATGTCCTTCTACGGCATCCTGAGCCTGGCGCCGCTGCTGCTGCTGCTGGTCGGCGTGCTGGGCTGGTGGGTGGACCGCAGCTATGTGGAGCACCAGCTCATCGACCAGGTGCAGGACGTAATCGGCGAGCGCGGCGCCCAGGTGGTGCGCGGCGCGCTGGAAAGCGCCCAGCGGCCCGACGAGGGGCGGCTGGCTTCGCTGTTCGGCTTCATCCTGCTGATGTCGGGCGCCACCGGTGTCTTCGTGGAGCTGCAGTCCGCGCTGGAAAGGCTCTGGACCTCCAACGGCGAGCCGCCGCCGCCCAAGGCCGTGTGGTGGCGCATGGCCGCGCTGCGGCTGCGCGGCCTGACCTATGTGCTGGCGCTGGGCTTCTTGCTGCTGGTGTCCATGGCCCTGTCCACGGCCATCCAGCTGATCACCAACTGGGCCGGCACCAAGCTGCAGATGCAGCCGCTGGGGCCGCTGGTCAGCCTGATCAACGAGTGCGTGTCCTTCGGCATCACCGTGCTGCTCTTTGTGGGGCTGATGCGCATAGGCGGCGGCCCCAAGCCCCGGCTGCGCTATCTGATCTTCGGTGCCATCATCGGCGCCCTGCTGTTCACGCTGGGCAAGCAGGCCCTGGCCTGGTACCTGGCCACGGCGGCCGTGGTCTCGGCCTATGGCGCGGCGGGCTCGCTGGTGGTGCTGCTGATGTGGATCTACTTTTCCTCGGCCATCCTGCTGCTGTCGGCCGCCACGGCCAAGGCCTTCAGCGATGCCGGCGTGCGCTTCACCCACCCCATCCGCTGGGCGCCGCCCGCCGAGGCGGCCAGCGCCGGGGACACTCCGGGCGGCACGGGCTGAGTTCCCGCATTTCGACGAAGATGAACGCCTGCGCCGCGGCCCGCAAAGCCGCGGCGCAGGCGTTTGGGCAATGGAACAATGCAGCAAAGTCCCCTGGCACCAAGGCCGGGGGCCAAGGACAAGATGGACCGATTGCAGACCATGCGGGTATTCCAGACCGTGGCCGACGAGGCCGGGTTTTCGGCGGCGGCGCGGCGCCTGGACATGTCCGTGCCCACGGTCACGCGCCTGGTGGCCGACCTGGAGCAGCACCTGGGCACGCGGCTGCTGCAGCGCACCACGCGAAGCGTCTCGCTGACCGAGGCTGGCGAGGCCTACCTGGAGCGCGTGCGCGGCATCCTGGCCGATGTGGAGGATGCCTTCAGCCTGGCCCAGGCGCACACGCTGGAGCTGTCTGGCGCCGTGCGCGTGCTCACGCCGCCCGTGTTCGCCGAGCATGTGCTGGCGCCGCTGGTGGCGGACTTCCACCGCCTGCATCCGCGCATCTGCATCGAGGTCTTCGTGGAGTCGGCCAGCGAGGCGGCCGTGGGCGAATACGACATCACCTTCGTCAATGCCGAGGAGGGCTACGACGGCAACGTGGTGGCCCGGCCCATCGTCACCACCTGCGGCCTGGCCTGCGCCGCGCCCGAGTACCTGGACGCCCATGGCGTGCCTGTCGTGCCCGAGGACCTGGCCGGCCACCAGTGCCTGCTGCGCCGGCGCATCCAGGGCCGCTCCGACATGCTGCGCATGCGCCGGCTCGACGGCAACGCGGGCGAGGTCGAGGTGGCCGTGCGCCCCGTGCTGGTGGCCAACCACACGGGCACGCTGCTGCGCGCCACGCTGGACGGCGCGGGCATCAGCACCCAGCCGCTGGACCTGATCGCGCGCCACCTGCGCTCGGGCCGGCTGCGCCATGTGCTGCCCGAATGGACCACGGGCCGATTCACGCTCTACGCCACCCTGCCCACGCGCAAGTTCATGCCGGCGCGCGTGCGCAGCTTCCTGGACTTCGTGGCCGAGCACACGCAGCGCTCCATGCAGGGCCTGCCCGAAAACCTGCCGGCGCTGTCCATCTAGCGTTCCCCGCTCCTGCCGGCCTGCGCCTGTCATCTAGGTTACTGCCGCAGCGGTTTGCGCCTCGGGGTTTCCCAGGTGAATTCCGCTGTGCGGAATCTTCGGGTTGATGGTGCACGGCACCGCCTCCTAAGCTGGTTCACAGCAAACAAGGAGGCAAGGCAATGCGAGAACAGACCCTGGTCCGGTGGCGGCCACCGGCGGCGGCAGGCGGGAGGCGGTGATGGACGTCTTCCTGCAGCAAGTGCTCAACGGACTGACCCTGGGCGGCATCTATGGCCTCGTGGCCCTGGGCCTGACCCTGGTCTACGGCATCCTGCACGTGCCCAACTTCGCGCACGGGGGCTTCTACATGATCGGCGCCTTCGTGGCCTTCCAGGCCATGGTGGCCTGGAGCTGGGGCTACTGGGCGGCCATGCTGGTGGCGGCGGTGGCGGTGGCGGTGCTGGGCATCGTCAGCGAGCGGCTGATCTTCCATCCGCTGCGCAAGGCCTCTCCCCTGCATCCCAAGATCGCCTCCATCGGCCTGCTGCTGTTTCTGGAAGCGGGCGCCCAGGCGCTGTGGGGCGCGGACTTCCAGCGCATGCCCACGCCCTATACCTCCATCGTCGAGATGGGCGGCATCACGGCGCCTGCGCAGCGCCTGCTGATCATAGTCGCGGCCTTTGCGCTGATGGTGGCGCTGCACCTGTTCCTGACGCGCACCACCACGGGCTCGACCATCATCGCCATGGCCCAGAACCGCGAGGGCGCATCGATGGTGGGCATCGATGCCAACCGCGTGTCCATGCTGACCTTTGCCATCTCGGGCGTGCTCGCGGCCGTGGCGGCCACGCTGTATGCGCCCATCAACCTGGTCTATCCGGCCATGGGCCACCTGGTCATCACCAAGGCCTTCGTGATCATCATCCTGGGCGGCATGGGCAGCATCCCGGGCGCCGTGCTGGGCGGGCTGATCATCGGCTTTGCCGAGAGCTTCGGCGCCTACTACATCTCCACCGACTACAAGGACATCATCGCCTTCGTGCTGCTGGTGGTGATCCTGTCGCTGCGCCCGCAGGGCCTGTTCGCCAAGAGGAGTCATTGAATGAACGGATTCATCGACTCCCGCGTTGCCTGGGGCCTGCTGCTGGCCGCCGGCATCGCCTTCCCCTGGCTGGCGGGCAACGACTACCACCTCACGGTGATGAGCACGGCCTACATCTTCGCCATCGCCACGCTGGGCCTGAACCTGATCACGGGCTACACGGGCCAGCTCAATCTGGCGCATGCGGGCTTCATGGCCGCGGGCGCCTATACCGTGGGCATCCTTACGGTGGACCATGGCTGGCCGTTCTGGGGCGGGCTGGTGATGTCGGGCGTGGTGTGCGCGGTGCTGGGCTACCTGATCGGCATCGTCTCGCTGCGGCTCAAGGGCCACTACTTCTCCATCTTCACGCTGTGCGTGGGCTACATCATGTTCCTCGTCATCGAGAAGTGGGAGGGCCTGACCCACGGCACGGTGGGCATCATGGGCATCCCCGCGCCCGAGGCCCTGGGTGCGCTGAGCTTCGAGTCGCCGCTGGCGCTGTACTACCTGGTGCTGGCCTTCCTCGTGGCCTCGGTCTGGGTGATGCGGCGCATCGTCCGGTCGCTGCTGGGCCGCACCTTCGTGGCCATCCGCAACAGCGACGAGCTGGCCGAGGCCCTGGGCATCAACCTCATGCGCAACAAGGTGCTGGCCTTCATGCTGAGCGTGGTCTACGCGGGCGTGGCCGGCGGCCTGTATGCGGGCTTCGTGCGCTTCATCGGTCCCGACATGGCGGGCGTGCACCACACCTTCGACATGATGATCTTCGCCATGGTCGGCGGCATGGGCACGGTGCTGGGGCCGCTGCTGGGCGCCATTGGCATGCCCTGGATCACGCAGTACCTGCAGTTCCTGCAGGAGTACCGCTTCATCGTCTTCGGCCCCATTCTCGTGATGCTGGTGATCTTCATGCCCTACGGCGTGGTGGGCAGCGTCACCGCCTGGCGCGCGCGCCGCAATGCCAAGGAGGGCAAGCCGCATGCTCAAGATTGACCACCTGACCAAGCGGTTCGGCGGACTGGCCGCCGTGAGCGATGTCAGCACCGTGATCGAGGAAGGCCGCATCAACGCCATCATCGGCCCTAACGGCGCCGGCAAGACCACGTTCTTCAACCTGATCAGCTGCGTGCACAAGCCCACCTCGGGCACCATCACCTTCAACGGCCAGGACGTGACCTCGCTGCGCACCGACCAGGTGGCGAAACTGGGCGTGGCGCGCACCTTCCAGACCACGGCGCTGTTCGACCGCGCCACGGTGCTGGACAACCTCATCGTGGGCCACCGGCTGCGCACGCGCTCAGGGCTATGGGATGTGCTGCGCGGCTCCAGCCGCCTGCGCGAGGAAGAGCGCGTGTGCCGCGAAAAGGCGCGCGACGCGCTGGACTTCGTGGGCCTGTCGCACGTGGCCGGCCGCATCGCGGGCGACATCACGCAGGAGGAGCGCAAGCGCGTGGCCTTCGCGCTGGCCCTGGCCACCGACCCCAAGCTGATGCTGCTCGACGAGCCCGCCGGCGGCGTCAACCCCGAGGAGACCGAGGGCCTGGCCGAGCTGATCCGCAAGCTGGTGCGCCACGGCATCACGGTGGCGCTGATCGAGCACAAGATGGGCATGATCATGAGCCTGGCCGACAAGATCCTGGTGCTCAGCTACGGCGAGAAGATCGCCGAGGGCACGCCCGAGGAGATACGCCGCAACCCCGCCGTCATCGATGCCTACCTGGGGAGCGAGCATGCTGAAGTTTGAGAACGTGTCGCTGCGCTACGGCAGCTTCCTGGCGCTGGACGGCGTGAGCCTGCATGCCGACCGGGGCGAGCTGGTGGTGCTGCTGGGCGCCAACGGCGCAGGCAAGAGTTCGCTGTTCCTCACGGCCAGCGGCATCCACAAGGCCGCGGGCGGCTCCATCGTCTGGAACGGGCAGGAGCTGGCCGGGCGCAAGCCTTCGGCCATCGTGCAGTCCGGCGTGGTTCAGTGCCCCGAAGGGCGCAAGCTGTTTCCCCAGATGTCGGTGCTGCGCAACCTGCAGCTGGGCGCCTATGTGCACCGCCGCGACCCCGGTCCCAGCCAGAAGACGCTGCAGGAGGTGATGGAGCTGTTTCCCATCCTGCGCGAGAAGCAGCACGACCCGGCCGGCTCGCTGTCGGGCGGCCAGCAGCAGATGGTGGCCATCGGCCGCGCCATGATGGGCCGGCCCCAGGCCCTGCTGCTGGACGAGCCCTCGCTGGGCCTGGCGCCCCTGGTCATCAAGCAGATGTTCGAGGCCATACAGCGCATCAACGCGGCCGGCACCACCGTGCTGCTGGCCGAGCAGAACGCCTATGCGGCGCTGAAGATCGCGCACCGCGCCTATGTGATGGAAAGCGGCCGCATCGTGCGCGAGGGCAGGCCCGCCGAATTGCTGGCCGACGACTCCATCCGCAAGGCCTACATCGGCGCATGACGCCGCCTCTTGCCTCTACCCAAGCCACCACCACCAACGATCCAAGGAGACAGACATGACAGCATTCGCACCATTGACCCGCCGCAGGGTGGGCACGCTGGCCCTGGCCTGCGCCGCCGTGGCCGCCGCCGGCCCTGCGCTGGCCCAGGAAGTCGTCAAGATCGGCTACTCCGGCCCGCTGTCGGGCGGCGCTGCCCAGTACGGCAAGAACGTGCTCGACGGCATGCAGATGGCCGTCTCCGAGATCAATGCCGCAGCGCCCGAGATCGGTGGCAAGAAGGTCAAGATCGAGATCGTTCCGCTGGACGACAAGTACAACCCGTCCGAGACCGCGATCAACGCCCAGCGCCTGGTGCAGCAGCACAAGACGGCGGCCATCCTGGTGCCGCATTCGGGCGGCATCTTCGCGCTGCAGACCACCAACGAGCGCAGCAACTTCATCGTGCTGGCCTACAGCTCGGTGCCGCAGATCACCAACCGGGGCAACAAGCTGACCCTGCGCATCCCGCCCGAGTTCACCTCGTACATCGACCCGTTCTCCAAGTACGTGATGGGCCGCTTCGGCAAGAAGGTGGCCCTGGTGGGCGCCGACCACGACTACGCCAAGGCCTGGGTCGCCGCCTTCAAGCCCGGCTGGGAAAAGCTGGGCGGCACCGTGGTGGCCGAGAACGCCATGAGCTACAACCGCGCCACCGATTTCTACAGCGGCGTGAGCAAGGCCCTGGCCGAAAAGCCCGATGTGCTCTTCGTGGGCGGAGCCTCCGAGCCCACGGCCCTGGTCGTCAAGCAGGCGCGCGAGCTGGGCTTCAAGGGCGGCTTCGTGGTCATGGACCAGGCCAAGCTCGACGAAATGGCCCGCGTGGTCGGGGGCTATGCGCCGCTGGAAGGCGCCATCGGCGTCATGCCCGTCTCCGAGGACACCAAGCCCGAGAACAAGGCCTTCGTCGAACGCTTCGGCAAGGTCTACCCGGGCCGCATCCCGGGCTCGGAGGCGCAGTGGAACTACACAGCCGTGCACGCCACCGTCAAGGCCATGCAGCTGGCCGGCTCGGCCTCGGACACCAAGGCCATCCACGCCAAGCTCGACGAGGCCTACAAATCCCTGCGCCCCGACGTGAACCCCGGCGGCGTCAAGGGCGTGGATGAGCGCGGCGGCACGTTGACCACGGAGCGCGGCGCCGCTGTGCGCGACGGCAAGATCGAGGCGGTGATGACGGTGGCGAACAAGTAGAGCGCCGCTCAGTTTTTCGACCGAAAGCGCCTGGTGCCAGCTTGATCTGGCCCAGGCGCTTTCTTGTGGACTCAGTGGCCCAGTACTTACGTTTGACGTTACTGACGCGATGCGTTATTATTTGCTTCCATGACGATCCAGTCATTCAAGTGCCCCGACACCGAGCAACTGTTCCAGCAGAGGCAGGTGCGTCGGTGGAGCAGCATTGAAGTGGTTGCGCTGCGCAAGCTTCGGATGCTGCATGCCGCTCATGTGCTTCAGGACTTGAGGGTCCCGCCCGGAAACCGGCCGGAGGCGCTGCACGGAGATCGCAAGGGGCAGCACAGCATCCGCATCAATGACCAGTGGCGCGTGTGCTTTGTGTAGACCCATGAAGGCCCGAGTCAGCTGGAGATCGTCGATTACCACTGAAGCGAAAGCGTTGATCCTGGATCTGGCGCAGGAGTGCTGACCATGAACAAACCTTTGAACCTCCCCACGCCAGGCGAAATCCTGGCCACTGAATTCCTGGAGCCCATGGGCCTGACGCAATACCGCCTGGCCCAGGCCATCCATGTCCCGCAGACACGCATCGCGGCCATCGTCAAGAACGGCCGCTCCATCACGGCGGATACGGCGCTGCGCCTGGCGCGCTTCTTTGGCACGTCCGTGGAGTTCTGGATGAATCTGCAAAGCCAGTACGACGCCGATATCGCGCGCGAGGCCATAGGCGACGACCTGGAGTCCATCGAGCCCTTTGCTCTGCAGGCTTGAAGAAGACATGCTGAGTCGCTGCGCAGCGGCTCACGTAAGAAAGGCCCCTGCACCGCGGTACAGGGGCCTTTCTCATTGCAGGGCTGCGTTGTTTACAACAAGCTCGCTCCACCATCCAGCACCAACGCCTGCCCCGTCATGTGCCGAGACGCATCGGACGCCAGGTAGACCACGGCGCCCTTGAGGTCCTCCTCGCCGCCGATGCGTCGCAGCGGGGCGCGGGCGATGAGCTGGTCGCCGAGTTTGTCGATGAGGCCGTTGGCCAGCTTGCTGGGGAAAAAGCCCGGGCAGATGGAGTTGACGCGGATGCCGTAGTGGCCCCATTCCGAGGCCAGGGTGCGCGCCAGATGCACGGCGGCCGCCTTGGAGGTGTTGTAGGCCACGGTGTTCATGCCGGGCGGCGTGCCCTTGAAGGCGGCGACCGAGGCCGTGATGATCACGTTGCCCCGGCCCTTGGGGATCATCACGCGCCTGGCCACTTCGCGGGTGAGGAAGAAGGGCGCGGAGACGTTGAGGTTCATGACCTTGTTCCAGGCCTCGTCCGGGTATTCCTCGGCCTTGGCGCCCCAGGTGGCGCCCGCGTTGTTGACGAGGATGTCGATGTCGCCGCAGCGCGCCAGCACGTCCTCGACCAGGGCGGGGATGGTGTCGAACTTCTGCAGGTCGTTGGTGAAGGTCTCGACCTGGTAGCCCAGGCCCTGCAGGTGGGCCTTGGCCTCGGCCAGCTCGTCGGACTTGCGCGCCGTGATGGCGAGCCGGGCGCCCATCTCGCCCAGCGCCTCGGCCATCTGCAGGCCCAGGCCGCGCGAGCCTCCGGTGATCAGGGCGGTCTTGCCCGTGAGGTCGAACAATGCTTTCACGCTCATGCTGTATGTCTCCTGGCTTGGGTTTCTGGTGGTTGAGCAACACCTGCATGCTAGGGCGCCGGCACCGTGCACGCTGTCGTCTTGGCTACTTTGCCGTGCTGAGCGGTACCGCGCGGGCACCTGCGGGACAGGCGTTCAGGCCCTGTCGATGTCCTGCTGCAGCCGCCGCACCATGCGCTGCAGCGCGGGCACGCCGTCCTGGCGCAGCGCGTCGGCCGTGACGAAGCGCGAGGGCCCGCCCAGGCTGACGGCCATCAGCGGCAGGCCGCGCCCCGGCGAGAAGGCCAGGGCGATGGCGTTGACCTCGGGCTGCCAGTCGCCGAACGAACGCGACAGCCAGGGCTGGGGCTGGTTGCCTGCCTCCGGCCACAGCGGCAGCTGGGCCTGTGCGGCGGCCCATTGCTCGGGCGCGTGAGACTGCAGATAGTCCAGCGCGCGCTGGCGCTCGGACGCGGGGCTGGCGGCCAGCCAGGCACGGCCCACGGCCGTGGTGGCCAGGGGAATGCGCGAGCCCATGTCCAGGTCGCGGTGCATGAAGCGCGCGCTGGGGCAGTGCTCGATGTAGACCATGTTGTGCCGGTCGCGCGTGGCCAGGGCCACCTCGGCATCGGTGGCGGCCGCCAGCTTGCGCATCAGCGGGCGCGCGATCTGGCGCACGTCCAGGCGCGAGAGCATGGCGCTGCCCAGCGCCAGCGTGGCCGTGCCCAGGCGGTATTTGCCCTCTTCGGGCACATGGATGAGGTAACCCAGCGTGGTCAGCGTGTGCGTCAGGCGCGAGACCGTGGACTTGGGCAGTCCGCAGCGCCTGGCGATGTCCTGGTTGCCCAGCAGCTTCTCGCCGGAGCGAAAGCACGACAGCACGTCCAGCCCGCGCGCCAGTGCGACGATGAAGTTGCGGTCTTCGTCGCCTGGCGGGGCTGAAGGAAGGGAAGAGGGCGGCATGCGCCGATTATCGGCAGCCGCCCCGCCACGGGGTGTCGTGGGCTTTACTTCTCGACGAAGGCGCGCTCGACCACGAAGTCGCCGGGCGTGGTGGTGTTGCCTTCCTTGAAGCCGCGGTGCTCCAGCAGCTCCTTGAGTTCGTTCAGCATGGCGGGGCTGCCGCACAGCATGACGCGGTCGGTCTCGGGGTTGAGCTCGGGCAGGCCGATGTTCTGCGGGAAGGTTCCGGCCGTGATCTGGTTGGAGATGCGGCCCTGGTTGCGGAAGGGCTCGCGCGTCACCGTGGGGTAGTAGATGAGCTTGTCCTTGACGATCTCGCCGAGGAACTCGTGCTCGGGCAGTTCCTTCTCGAACAGCTCCTGGTAGGCCAGCTCGTTGGCATGGCGCACGCCGTGCACCACGACCACCTTCTCGTAGCGCTCGTAGGTCTCGGGGTCGCGCGCCACGGCCAGCCAGGGGGCCAGGCCCGTGCCGGTGCCGATCAGGTACAGGTTCTTGCCGGGCAGCAGGTAGTCGATCAGCAGCGTGCCCGTGGGCTTCTTGCCGACGATGATGGTGTCGCCCACCTTGATGTTCTGCAGGCGCGAGGTCAGCGGGCCGTCGGGCACCTTGATGGACAGGAACTCCAGGTGCTCCTCGTAATTGGGGCTGGCAATGGAGTAGGCGCGCAGCAGGTTCTTGCCGTCGACCTTCAGGCCGATCATCGTGAAATGGCCGTTGGAAAAGCGCAGCGCAGTGTCACGGGTGGTGGTGAAGGAGAAAAGGCGGTCGGTCCAGTGGTGGACGGACAGCACGCGTTCTTCAAGAAAAGCACTCATGTTGGCAATACGGTGAATTCGGGGCGGACAGTGCCCGCCGGGACGTTGCAATGAGAGGTCAGTGCCATTCAGGCACGCGGTGGCGGGAAGCACAGGGGGCAGGCGCGGTGTGCGCGTTGCCGCTGCTTCGTGGCGGCCGGTGACCGGGGCAAGGTCGCTATTGTCCGGTAAATGGCGTCAAAAGGGGCAGGCGCGAACCTTTGTCTTGATACGGATTAGTGATAAGCAAAATGACGCTGGCCGAGTCCGGCGGGCCATCGCCTATTGCTTTTCGGGCAGGCCAGCGTCGAGTGTCCAGGGCTGTATGGCCTGTGCCAGCCAGTCCATGAGCACGCGCACGCGGCGTGGCAATTGGCGGCGGTGGGCATAGATCAGGTGCAAGGGCATGGGCGGGGGCGGATGGCGGGGCAACACCTCGATCAGCTCCCCGGCATCCAGCAGCGGCTGCACGGCCAGGCGCGGGACCTGGATCAGGCCCAGGCCGGCCTGGCAGGCCGAGAGATAGGCCTCGGCGTTGTTCACGGTGAGCGCGCCCGCCATGGGCAGGCTGAGTGCCTGGCCGTCCTCTTCGTACTCGAAGCCCAGCGGCCGCGCGCCCAGCGTGCGCTGGTAATGCACCAGCCGGTGTCCGCACAGGTCGGCCAGCGTGGCCGGCAGGCCCTGGGCCTGCGCATAGCCGGGGCTGGCGCAGGTGACAAGCGCCAGCCGGCCCAGCGGGCGGGCGACCAGCCCGGGCTCGTCCACGGGCCCCAGGCGCAGCACGCAGTCGAAGCCTTCGCGCACCAGGTCCACGCGGCGCTCGGTGCAGCTCAGCTCCAGCTCCAGCGCCGGATGGCTTTGCAGCAGTTGCGGCAGCAAGGGCATGACGACGTGGCGCGCCAGGCCGGTGGTCATGTCCAGCCGCACCTTGCCCTGCAGCGGCGCGTCGCCGGCCTGCTGGAACTGGCCCTGGAACTCGTCCACGTCGGCCAGCAGGTCCTGGCAGCGCTCGTAGCAGGCCTGGCCGTCCTGGGTGAGCTGCACGCGCCGCGTGGTCCGGTGCAGCAGCCGCGTGCCCAGCCGCGCCTCCAGTTGCTGCACGGCCTGGGAGACGCTGGCCTTGGGCAGGCCCATGCTGTCGGCCGCACGCGTGAAGCTGGCCATCTCGGCCACGCGGCTGAAGATCTGCATCTGCTCCAGAAGCTTGATTGTTTGCATGGGGCGAACAAATAAATCAGAAACAGCCAATTTATCCAGAAAACAGCCTTCAATACAGTCGCCGTCATTGCAACCCACTGCCGAGGTCCGTCATGACAGCGTCTCTTTCGAACACTTCTCCTTCGACCGCTTCTTCCATTGCAAACTGCCGCATTGTCCTCGTCACGGGCGGCAGCCGCGGCCTGGGCCGCAACACGGCCGAGCACCTGGCGCGCCAGGGCCTGGACGTGTTGCTGACTTACCGCGAGCGTGCCGACCAGGCCCAGGCCGCCGTGGCCGCCATCGAGGCGCTGGGCGGGCGAGCCGCCGCCCTGCAGCTGGACGTGGCGCGCAGCGCGGGCTTTGCGGACTTTGCGGCCCGCGTGCGCAGGGCCCTGGCCGAGACCTGGCAGGCCGACCGCCTCGATGCGCTGGTGCACAACGCCGGCATCGGCATCAACGCGCCATTCGCCACCACCACCGAGGCGCAGTTCGACGAGCTGGTCGCCATCCACTTGAAGGCGCCGTTCTTCCTGAGCCAGCACCTGCTGCCCCTGCTGCGCGACGGCGGCAGCATCATCCACCTGTCCAGCGGGCTCACGCGCTTCACCCAGCCCGGTTATGCGGCCTATGCATCCATGAAGGGCGGGGTGGAGGTGCTGACGCGCTACCTGGCGCGCGAGCTGGGGGCGCGCGGCATTCGCGTCAACACGGTGGCGCCGGGGGCGATTGCCACGGATTTTGGCGGCGGCCGTGTGCGCGACGATGCGCAGGTAGGCGCGGCCCTGGCCAGCCAGACGGCACTGGGCCGCGTGGGCCAGCCCGACGACATCGGCCCCGTGATGGCCGCCCTGCTGCAGCCCGGCATGGGCTGGGTGCAGGGTCAGCGCATCGAGGCCTCGGGCGGCATGTTTCTCTGAAGGCGCCAGGAGGGGCGTCAGCGCAGCCGCTCGCGCGCCACCATGGACAGCAGCACGATGGCGGCGGCTGCGCTGATGTGGCCGAACCAGGCCACCAGCCCCAGCGACCAGGGCTCCACCTGCAGCGCCGCCCACAGCGACAGCGCCAGCAGCACCCAGCCGGCCGCGCGCAGGCGCCGTGTGCGGGCGGGTGGCAGTTCCTTGCCGAACAGGTCGCTCTGGTGGCGGTCCATGGCCAGGGCCAGGCAGGCGAAGGCGCCCAGGGCCAGCAGCTGACAGAACAGATGGGCCATGCTCATGCGCTGGTCTCCGCTGCGGCGGCCGCTGCCGTGGCGGCCACAGCCGTGGCGGCCACAGCCGTGGCGGCTGCTGTAGTGGCGGCTGACTTGGGCGCGGGCCGGGCGGCGCGCACCGGTTTGGCCTTGGGCTGGTGGCGCTGGGTGCGCAGGGCCAGATGGGCATGCAGTGCGGCCAGGGCCAGCAGCATGAGGTCCATGCCCGCGAATACCCAGTCGCCCGCGCGCAGGCTGGCCAAGAGGCCGCGATCCGTGGTCAGCGCGTTGACCACGGGCAGCAGGGCCAGGGCGGCGGCGCCAGCCCACAGCAACTCGATCCAGGCCCGCTTGGCGGGCCGGCCCATCGCCCAGAACAGGGTGGCACCCCAGGCGATGAACATGGCGTGCACCTCCCACTCGGCGCGCTGCGCCATCTCCACCGGCAGCAGGCGGTTGGCCCAGAGCATGCCGGCCATGCCGATGGACAGGCCGGCGATGGTGGCGATGTTCAGCCGTTCCACGAGCCGGAAGCCGAAATGCGGCCTTTCCGGGTCGGGCAGCTTGCTGCGCCGCTTCACGTTCCACAGCACCAGTCCTGTTCCCACCATGGCCGTGCCCGCAAGGCTGACGATGAAGTACAGCCAGCGCGTGGGCAGGTCGCCGAAGCGGCCCATGTGCAGCGCATAGAGCACGCCGCGCGTCTCGGCGGCGGCGCCCACGCTGTCCTGGGCCTTGAGCAGTTGGCCGCTGACGCCGTCGAACGTCATGAACTGCGGGCTGATGGAGACGCGGCCGTTGTCGCCGCGCACCACGACCACGCTGGCCTTGGCATCGCCGGGCAGGTTGACGTTCAGGCGCTCCACCTGGCCCGCGCCCCAGCGCTGCTCGGCCTGGAGCACCATGTCGGCCAGCGGTGCCAGGGGCGCGGCCTGCCCCGAGGGCTTGCCTGCCGGAACGAAGGCGCTGAGCTGCTGGCCTGCCACCACGCGCTGCTCGGGCGTCATGGTGGTGGCCAGGCTGGCCCAGGGCATGTACATCAGGGCCAGCGTCACCAGGCCGGTGTACGTGATCATCAGGTGAAAGGGCAGGCCCAGCACGGACAGCGCGTTGTGCGCGTCCAGCCAGGAGCGCTGGCCCTTGCCCCAGCGGAAGGTGAAGAAGTCGGCAAAGATCTTCTTGTGCGTGATCACCCCGCTGACGATGGCCACCAGCATGAACATGGCGCACAGCCCCGCCAGATAGCGGCCCCAGAGCACGGGCATGTAGTGGAACTGGAAGTGGAAGCGGTAGAAGAACTCGCCGCCGCGCGTCTCGCGCACCGGGCCTTCGAGGCGCGTGCCGGTGGCCGGGTCGAAGCGGCCGTTCTCGAAGCGGCGCCTGGCGCCCTTTTCCGTCTGCGGCGGGCTCCAGAACACCGTGGCCACCGTGCTGCGCGCATCGGGCAGGTTGATCAGCCATTGCGGGCTTTGCGGCGCCACATGCGCCATGGCGTCGCCGATCCGCTGGGCCACGAGCGCGGGCTCGCTCGCCTGGCTCTGGTGCGGCTGCTCGGGCTGCATCCACTGCGTGATCTCGTTCCTGAAATAGCTCACCGTGCCCGTGAGGAACATGGCGTAGAGGAACCAGCCCAGCAGCAGGCCGACCCAGGTGTGCAGGTCGGACATGGTCTGGCGGATGCCGGGTGCCTTGGCGGCTTTCCCGGGCTTGGCAGACTTGCCGGCCGTGTTCGTGGTGTCCGTGGTGTTCGTGGTGTTCGTGTTCATGCGCCCAGCCCCTTGCCCCAGGTCCACCACGCGGCAGGCGCCAGCACCAGGGCGGCGACCAGCAGGCCGGCCCAGGCGCGCGTGGCGCTGCGCACGGCAAACACCCAGATCACCGCGCCCGCGTAGACGGCAAAGCTCAGCAAGGTGCCCGAGATCGCCGCCTGCGTGCGGTCTGCGGGCAGGGCCAGCACGGCCACGCTGGCCAGCGCCGCCACGGCGTAGCCGCCAAACAGCGCAGCGAGGATGCGGGAGATCAGCGGCCCGTAGTCACGGAACCAGTCATGGGTGCGGGCAAGAGTGGGAGATGGCATGGCACGGGGCCTGGAAAGGCTCGAAAAACACCGGCAGAGGAGGCGGCAGTGGCGCGGATGTTATTTGAGAATAAGTCCCATTACAAGCGGTGCAGTCAAGTGCGCCGCCACATCCAGCGCCGCCACATCCAGCGCTGCTGCGTGCCAAGCGCCCCGGCGCTCAGCCCGCCGGCTGGCGCATGCGGGCCTGAAGGTTCTCGAAGATCTGGCGTGTCACGGGGCTGATCACATGGCTGCGGATGTACAGGCGGTAGACCAGGTCCGGCAGCGGCGGCATGCCGTCGCCCGCACCCAGCACGCGCAGGCCCGGGTCCAGTTGCTCCACGCCGCGCGCCGTCACGCCCAGGCCCGCGCGCAGGGCCGCGCGTATGCCCACCAGGCTGGTGCAGGTGTGGCGCGGTGTCCAGGCGATGCCTGCCGCATCCAGCGCGTCGCAGCCCAGGCGGCGGAAGATGCTGGGCCCGTCGGCCATGACCAGGGGCACGGGCTTGCCCGGGTCATGGGCATAGCCCGCGCCGCACAGCCAGACCGTGGGTGTGGAGCGCAGGGCAAAGCCCTCGAAGCCGTCGTCCTCGCGGTTGGAGATGGCCAGGTCCAGCTCGCCCTGCTTGAGCGACTCCATCAGGAACGGGCTGCGCCCCACATGGATGTCGATCTGCATGCCCGGAAAGTTCAGCGCGATCTCCTGCAGCACGGGCGGCAGCATGTTGTCGGCCGCGTCGTGGGGTGCGCCAATGCGCACCAGGCCCTGCACCTGGCGGTGCTGCAGGTTGCGCAGCGCCTCGTCGTGGATGGCCAGCATGTGGCGCGCATAGCCCAGCAGGCGCTGGCCGTGGTCGGTGAGGCGTTTTTGCCGGCCCTGCTTCTCGAACAGCGCGTGGCCGATCTTCTCCTCCAGCCGCTGCATCTGCTGGGTGATGGCCGATTGCGTGCGCCCCATCTGCACGGCGGCGGCGGCAAAGCTGTCGTGGCTGGCAATGGCGGCCAGGGTGCGCAGCAGGTCCAGGTCAAGCGTCTCCATACTTCAATTTTATTGAAGTATTTGTTGAGGGTGCGTGGATTGTTGCGGGCCGGACGCCTCACTACAGTGGGCTTCAACGACGACAAGGAGTCCCCTTTGAACACCACCACCACCACCATCACCGAACAGCGCAGCGCCGCCGTGACAGCGGCCATCGACCACATGAAGCAGGCCATTGGCGAAGGCGCTGCCACGCGCGCCAGCCTGGACGCCGTGCTCCAGCAGCTGCTGGGCCTGGCCGCGCGCCGAGACTTCTGGCAGCAGGCCGACTACGCCGCGCCCGAAGAGGGCGAGCACCAGGCGCGCTACCTGATCGCCGAGGACGCCGACCAGAGCTATGCGCTGTACCTCAACGTCATGCGCCCGGGCAAGCGCATCGTGCCGCACAACCACACGACCTGGGCCTGCATTGCCGCCGTGGAAGGCACGGAGCACAACCGCGTCTACGAGCGCACCGACGACGGCTCCGTCCCCGGCAAGGCCACGCTGCGTGAGACGGATCTCGTGGTGGTGGCGCCAGGCCAGGGCATCGCCCTCATGCCCGAGGACATCCACTCCGTGGAGATCCAGGGCGAGCAGGTCATCCGCCACCTGCACATGTACGGCCGCGCGCTGGAGACGCTCAACGAGCGCACCAGCTACGACCTGGCCGCCGGCACCTGCCAGACCATGGCCATCGGCGTGCAGACGCGCCGCTGAGCCCCGGCCTTCCGGCCGCTACCTCCCGCTTCCTGCCTTTTCCCTGTCCATGCCGCAGCGCGCCCCACGGGGCGCGCGTGGCAGGGCTTTGCCCGAAATTCCTTGCCGATCTTTTTCCCGGACCGCATGCAATGACCGCATCCATTGACGCCCACACCCTCAAATCCTGGCTGCACGACGGCCAGGAGATCGCGCTGCTCGACGTGCGCGAGCACGGCCAGTACGGCGAGTCGCACCTGTTCTACGCCACGCCCCTGCCCTACAGCCGGCTGGAGCTGGATGTGCCCCGCCTGGTGCCGCGCAGGCAGGTGCGCGTCGTCACCTACGACGGTGGCGAGGGCGATGCCAGCGCGGGCGTGGCCGGGCGCGCCGCGCGCCGCCTCGAAGCCCTGGGCTACACCCAGGTGTCTGTGCTGGAAGGCGGCACCCAGGCCTGGAGCGCGGCAGGCTACACGCTGTTCGCCGGCGTGAACCTGCCCTCCAAGACCTTTGGCGAACTGGCCGAGCACGCCTACGGCACGCCGCGCATCACGGCCCAGCAGCTGGCGGCGCGCCAGGCGGCGGGCCTGCCCCTGGTGGTGCTGGACGGCCGGCCCGTCTCCGAGTTCCACAAGATGAACATCCCCGGCGCCATCTGCTGCCCCAATGGCGAGCTGGCGCTGCGCGTGAGCCGTCTGGTGCCCGATGTGGCCACGCCCATCGTGGTCAATTGCGCGGGCCGCACGCGCTCCATCATCGGCGCGCAGACCTTGATCAACCTGGGCATTCCCAACCCCGTCTACGCGCTGGAAAACGGCACCCAGGGCTGGTACCTGGCCGACCTGCCGCTGGAGCATGGCGGCACGCAGCGCTATGGCGACGACTCGGCCAGCAGCGCGCTGCAAGCACAGGCCCGCGCCCTGGCCGAACGCTTCGACGTGCCCGAGGTCGATGCCGACACCGTGCGCGCCTGGAGCCAGGATGCTGCGCGCACGCTGTTCCTGTGCGATGTGCGCACGCCCGAGGAATTCAAGGCCGGTTCGCTGCCCGGCGCCCAGCACACGCCCGGTGGCCAGCTCATGCAGGCCGGCGACCAGTACGTGGGCGTGCGCGGTGCGCGCCTGGTGCTGTTCGACAGCGATGGCGTGCGCGCTCCTGTGGTGGCCAGCTGGCTGCGCCAGCTCGGCCATGACGCCTGCGTGCTGCGGGGCGGCCTGCACAGCGGCCTGGACCTGGCACCGGCCCAGCTGCCCCAGGCCCCCGCACTGGCAGGCATCGCGGTGCAGGCCCTGCACGAACGCATGCGCCAGGGCGAGGTGGCCGTGGTCGATCTGCGCGCGGGCATGAAGTACCGCGCAGGCCACATCGCCGGGGCCCGCTGGTCCATCCGCCCGTGCTTGGCCAGCGATCTGGCCGGCGAGACGCGCCAGATCGTGCTGGTGGCCGACGAGCCCGGCATGGCGCAATGGGCCGCGCTGGAGCTGCAGGGCGCCGCGCCGCTGCTGCTCGAAGGCGGCCTGGCCGCATGGCAGCAGGCCGGCCTGCCCGGCGAGGCCACGCCCGACAGCCCCACCGACGCCGAATGCATCGACTACCTGTTCTTCGTGCACGACCGCCACGACGGCAACAAGGAAGCGGCACGCCGCTACCTGGCCTGGGAGACGGGCCTGGTGCCGCAGCTCGATGCCCAGGAACTGGCCGCCTTCCGCCTGCCGGAGCCGGCAATGTCCTGATCCACGCAAAGTGCATCCGAACAGCCCAACACCACATAACGACAGGAGACAAGACATGTTCGCAATCCCCACCCTGGCCAGGATGCTGGCCGCCAGCCTCGCGGCCCTGGCCATGCTCTCGCAGGCCACGGCCGAGCCGCTGGCCGCACGCAACGGCTATCCGGCCCAGCCGATCCGCTTCATCTCGCCCTTCCCGCCGGGCGGCGGCAACGACGCCAGCACGCGCTGGGTCACCACGCGGCTGACCGAGGCCACGGGCCAGCCCTCCGTGGTGGAAAACCGGGGCGGCGCGGGCGGCAACATCGGCGCCAAGGCCGTGGCCGAGGCCAAGCCCGATGGCTACACCGTGCTCACGGGCCAGGTCTCGCTGATGGCGGTGAACCCCGCGCTCTACAGCGCGCCGGGCTTTGATCCGCTCAAGAACTTCGTGCCCATCACGCAGATCAACGCGGCGCCGCTGGCCATCGTGGTCGCCTCGGCCTCGCCCCTCAAGAGCTTTGCCGACCTGGTGGCGCGCAGCAAGGGCGAGCCGGGCCGCGTCACCTATGCCACGCCCGGCAACGGCACGCTGTCGCACCTGGTGGGCGTGGTGCTGTCCAAGGAAAACGGCGTGCCCATGACCCATGTGCCCTACAAGGGCGCGGGGCCGGCCATCAACGATCTGCTGGGCCAGCAGGTCGATGTGCTGATCACCTCCACCTCGTCCGTGGCCGGCATGATCCAGGCGGGCCAGGTGCGTGCGCTGGCCGTCACCAGCCCGCGCCGCATCGGCGTGTTCGGCAAGGTGCCCACGCTGGAGGAACTGGGCCTGCGCAATGCGCGCTTCGAGGACTGGTACGGCTTCTTCGCTCCCGCCGGCACGCCGCCCGAGCGCGTGGCCTTCTTGCACGACGCCATCGTGCGCACCCTGCAACTGCCGGAAGTGACCAAGCTGGTCGTCGATGGCGGCAGCGAAGTCGTGGCCAATACGCCCGAAGCCTTTGCCGCCCAGCTGCGCCAGGACATGGAGCGCTGGTCGCGCGTGGTCAAGCTCTCGGGCGCGAAGATCGACTGATGGCTGCCGAACACGCCCCCGTGCCTGGCTCATCGGTCCCTGGCGCCCCCGCGCTGGACCTGCAGACCCGGCTGCTGCATGCGGGCAAGCGCCCGGCCTATGCGGGCGGCACGGCCGTCAACCCGCCCCTGGTGCGCGCCAGCACCGTGCTGTTCGAGAGCACGGCACAGCAGCGCGAGATGCGCGAGCGCCGCGCCGGCGAGCGCATCTTCAGCTACGGCGCGCGCGGAACACCCACCGGCTTTGCGCTGGAAGACGCCGTCAGCGAGCAGGAAGGCGCCCACCGCACGCGGCTGCTGCCCACCGGCCTGGCGGCCATCGGCATGGCCCTGCTCAGCTACCTGCGCCCCGGCGACCATGTGCTGCTGACCGACAGCGCCTACCAGCCTGTGCGCCACCTGGCCGGGCAATGGCTGCGGCCCTACGGCATCGAGTACGACTTCTTCGCGGCCGATGGCAGCGACGCCCAGGCGCGCATGCGCCCCAACACCCGCATGGTCTATGCCGAATGCCCGGGCTCCCTGGTCTACGAGATGTGCGACCTGCCCGCGCTGGCCGCCATGGCCCATGCGCGCGGCGCCCTGGTCGTGGCCGACAACACCTGGGGATCGGGCTGCCAGTACCGGCCGCTGGCGCTGGGGGCCGATGTCTCGGTGATGGCAGCCACCAAGTACCTGGCTGGCCACTCCGATGTGATGATGGGCACCGTGGCCACCACCGAGGCCGCCTGGGAGCCGCTGGCCGCGCGCTGCGATGCCTTCGGCATGGCGGTCAGCCCCGACGATGCCTGGCTGGTGCTGCGCGGCATGCGCTCGCTGGCCGCACGGCTGCAGATGCACGAGGCGCATGCGCTGGAGGTGGCGCACTGGCTGCAGCAGCACCCGGCCGTGGCCACCGTGTTCTGCCCCGCGCTGCCCACGCACCCCGGCCATGCGCTGTGGCTGCGCGACTGCCAGGGCACCAACGGCCTGGTGTCGCTGGAGCTGCAGCCCGGCACCGCCGAGGCTGCCGTGGACCGCTTCATCGACGGCCTGCGCCTCTTCGGCATTGGCGCCTCCTGGGGCGGCTACGAGAGCCTGGCGACAGCCGCGCACATGGCGCAGGCGCGCAGCGTCACCGACTGGAGTGCGCGCGGGCCCGTGGTGCGCCTGCACATCGGCCTGGAGTCGCCGCGCGACCTCATCGCCGATCTGGAGCAGGGGCTGGCGGCACTTTAGTGGATAACACGCTCTAGCGGCCTGCCTGAGCGCTCGCCAGCTCGCCGGCCAGCGTCTGCACCAGCGCAGCGGCCGGCATCTCGCGCGCCAGCGGCGCACCCTGGCCGGCCCAGTGGGCTGCGTAGTCGGAGCTGCCTTGGGCGGACGCCGCCTGGTGCAGCGCCTTGCCCGCGTCGTAGACGCGCGGGTAGTCGGGTAGGGGCTGGCCATGGCTGGCGCCCAGCGCATGCAGCCGGTTGACCATGCCGCGCGCCGGCCGGCCCGAGATGGCGGCGGTGATGCCTGTGTGGTGGGCGCGTTCGCTGCGCAGCTCGGCACGGTAGGCCGGGCTGGCGGACGATTCAGGGCAGAGGATGAAGGCCGTGCCCAGCTGTGCCGCACAGGCGCCCAGGCCCAGCGCGGCCGCGATGCCTTCGCCATCCATGATGCCGCCGGCCGCGATCACCGGCAGTGCCGTGTTGCGGGCCAGCACGCGCACCAGGGCGAAGGTGCCCATCATGCGGTCCTGCGCGGGATCGAACGTTCCGCGGTGTCCCCCGGCCTCCACGCCCTGGGCCACGATGGCATCGACACCGGCCTGCTCCACCTGGCGCGCCTCGTCCAGCGACGTGGCGCTGGACAGGGTCACGACGCCGGCCGCGCGCAGCGCGTCGATGAAGCCCTGCTCAGGCAGCCCGAAATGAAAGCTCACCACGGCGGGCCGCTCCTGCATCAGCATGGCCTGCAGCGCGGCGTTGCCGACGGCGGTGGCGTAGATCTCGTTGAGCGTGGCAGGCGGCGTGGCGCCAAAGCGCGCGAACTCGGGCGCCAGATGGGCCAGCCAGGCGGCCTCGCGCTGCGCATCGGCCCGGGCCGGCCGGTGGCAGAACAGGTTGACGTTGAAGGCGCCCGAAGTCAGCGCGCGCGTCTGCACGATCTGCTGGCGTGCCTGCTCCGTGCCGCTGGCGCCAATGCCCAGCGAGCCCAGGCCGCCGGCCTCGGTGACGGCGGCCGCCAGCGCGGGCGTGGACGTTCCGGCCATGGGGGCCTGGATGATGGGATGGCGCATGCCCAGGCGGGCCATCCACGCGGTCTTTGCGGTGCTCATACGACTCCTTGTTTCCTGCCACGAATCCGCGCACTCATGCGGCGGCCTGTCGGCGCGCGCTGGCGCGGCTGGCGGCGATCATCAGCGTGCCCAGCAGCAGCGACACGCTGCCGATGACGAACAGGCGCTGGTACGAGCCCAGGCCCGCATAGCTCCAGGCCATGAAATACCCCGACACGGCCTGCATCAGCGCAAAGGCCGCCGTGGCATAGCCCCACATGCGCTTGTGCTGCACGGGGCCGATCAGCTGCATCAGGTAGCCCGAGGTGATGGCCGCCATGCCCGGCGACAGCGCGCCCACCAGGAAGGACGAGGTCGCATGCCCCGCAAATCCCACCCAGAACAGCGGCATGGCAATGGCCAGGGTCTTGACCGCATAGGCGCCCGTGGTCGTGCCCCACCAGCCAAAGCGCGTGGCGCACAGCGAGGCCACCAGCGGCCCGGCAATGGCGCCCAGGCCGAACACGGCCCACTGCGTGGAGGCATAGGCATCGCCCAACTGCAACTCGCGCGCCAGGTAGTCCACCCAGAACACCGTGTGCGGCACAAAGCCGAAGGCGTCCGTCATATAGGCCAGCATCACCAGCACCACGGGCAGCGTCCACAGGGGCGCGGCGGGCACGGGCCGGGCATGGGGCGTGATGGCGATGGGCGCAGGCACCGGCAGCCGCCGCACATGGCGCCAGCCCAGCCAGCCGGCCCAGGCGCAGACCGCCGCCAGCGCCCACCAGACGGCACCCAGGCTCTGGCGCGCCAGCAGCGGTATCAGCGTGGCCGACAGCAGGGCGCCGGCACCTATGCCGCAGAACATCAGCGGCCCCAGGGCCGCACGCCGCTGCAGGGGCGTGGCCGCCAAGGCCACCGAGGGGCCCAGCACCATCAGGATGGCGCCGCCAATGCCCGAGATGCAGCGCCAGGCAAAGAACCAGGGCATGGGCAGCGGCCAGGCGCAGGCCGCAAAGCTCAGCGCCAGGGCCACCCAGCACCACAGCAGCACGCGCAGCGCGCCCAGGCGTTCGGCCAGCGGCGCGGCGGCCAGCGCCCCGATCAGATAGCCCAGCAGATTGGCCGCGCCCAGATAGGCCACCTGCTCGCCGCTGAACCAGCCGGCATGCACCATCTGCGGCATCAGCGCCGTGTAGGCGAAGCGCGCCAGGCCGACGCCGCTGAGCGTGGCCATGAAGCCGGTCAGCAGCAGGGAAGTTTCGTTGCGTTGGATCACGGGAGTGGGCGCCATGCGGGGAGGATGGGCATACATTAGGCGCTGCCGCCCATCATGTCCAATGATTCAAAATGATGGCGTCGATCTCGATTGAAGATGGATGTCACTGGAGCCGCGATGCAACTGAAGTCCCTGCGCATGTTCCTGGCTGTCTGCGACAGCGGCAGCTTCGGCGCCGCCGCCCAGCAACTGCACACCGTGCAGTCCAACGTGACTGCCCATGTGAAAAAGCTCGAGGACGAGGCTGGCGTGCAGTTGCTGGAGCGCAGCGCTCCCGTGCACGCCACGCCTGCCGGCCGCCTGCTGGAGCAATACGCGCGGCGCATGCTGGCCGACCATGACGAGGCGCTGGCCCTGCTGCAAGGCAGCGCCCGGGCCGCCGGCGCGCTGCGCATAGGCTCCATGGAAACCACGGCCGCGCTGCGCCTGCCGCCGCTGCTGGCGCGCCTGCACCAGGCCCGGCCCGGCCTGGACCTGGAGCTGCGCACGGCCACCACGGCCGAGCTGCTGGCCGACCTGCTTGCCGGGCGGCTGGACTGCGCATTCGTCTCGGGCATGCCGCCCCAGTCCCGCCTGCAGGGCTGGCGCGTCTTCGAGGAGGAGCTGGTGCTGGTCACCGCCTTCGCGCTGCCGCGCTTTCCCGATGCCGCCCAGCTCAGCGCCGTGCCCTTCCTGGCCTTCCGCCAGGGCTGCAGCTACCGCCAGCGCATCGAGCTGCTGCTGGCCGCGCGCGGCGTGGCGGCACGCATCATGGAAATGGGATCGCTGGACGCCATCCTCGGCTGCGTGGCCGCCGGCATGGGCTACGGCCTGCTGCCGCGCAGCGTGGTCCAGGCCCAGCAGCACCGCTTCGGCGTGCACATCACGGCCCTGCCCGGCGCACTCGCCCAGGAAGTCGCCCGCGTGGAAACCTGGTTCGTCGTGCCCGCGCGCCAGGGCTGGTCGCCTGCGCTGCATGCGTGCGTGGAGGTGCTGGGGATCGAGGGTGTGCAGGGCGAAGAGGCCCTGGGCATGGAAGCCGTCCCGGCAGCGTCTGCCTGAGACTCAGAACAGGTCGGAAGGCAAGGCTGCTGCCTTCTGGGCGATGTCCACCAGTCTTTGGGCCTGGGTGGTCGCATAGGCGGCGATGCGCTGGGCGAAGGCGTGTTCTTCTGGCGTGTAAGGCGATTCGCGCAGAACCTTGGCCGCCGCACCAGGGGCTGCCTTGGCCATGCGCTGGGCTTCACGTGCGAGCAGCCTGCGGTCTATCGCACACAGGTGCGCGAAATGCGCAAACTCGAAGGGTGTGAGTTCCTCCAGCGCAAAGCAGTCGCCGAAGGCCATGGCCAGTTCCTGGGACACATCGGGATACTGGGCCACGCTGACGAGGTCGTACCAGGGTGCGGTCGCCAGGCCCTGCGGCAGCACGTGGAAGGAGAAGTTCTTGCCATGTGCGTCGCCATTGCCGATCAGTATCTGGAACAACGCCCATCGGATCATTGCCAGCTTGTCCGCAGCCTTCGCCACCGAGTGCTCCAGTAGACCGAACAGCCGGGGAAAGCTCATGCCGTCGCGGTATAGCCGGGCATCGCCCACGCTGCCGATGTGGTGCTCGTACTTGTAGCTGACGGGAAGATCGCCCGCTTGGCATGCATCGATGATGTGGGTGCGCAGGACCCGCCTTTGTGGCGCCTGCCGCACGCGGTCAAAGCGCCTGACTGCCAGCACCGGCTGTGGCACGTGCAGCATCTGCACCTCGGCTGCAGGCAAGCGCATGGCCGCTGCCAGGCGCATGCAGAAATGCTCGTTCACCACCATGTGCGGCATCGCGCTGTCTCGCGGCTGGGGTTTGAGGATGTGGGTGGACGGAACGTTGTCGGGAAGGAAGATGGTGCCTTCCTGCACGCTCTCGCCTTCCACGTGCACGGGCAGCTTGTCCTGGTAGCCGGCCACCGACATGCGCACTTTGCCATCCCACTCGATGAAAGGGAGTGTGTCTCGGTCTGCAATGCGTTGGGCGAGTTCGGCTGTCGATATGGGGCGAGCGGCATTGGCGGCCTGGGGATCGGGCTTGCTGCCGTCGGCCTGAAACCGGAAGGCCCCGGTGGTCTCGGCGCCGAGGGCGCGTATCAGACCGAAGATGTTGCCCTTGCCTATGCCCTGACTTCTGGCCACCACATCCAGCGCCGCGCCTTCGGGCAGC
Source organism: Delftia sp. CH05 (assembly GCF_009827015.1). Lineage (NCBI taxonomy): Bacteria > Pseudomonadati > Pseudomonadota > Betaproteobacteria > Burkholderiales > Comamonadaceae > Delftia > Delftia sp. CH05. The sequence continues at coordinate 382,954 of NZ_WUMG01000001.1, forward strand.
AGGTTCTCGATGAAACGCCGGATGGAGCGCGAGTCGTAGCCCCCTTCGGGAGCGGCCAGCGGCAGGCAGGGCGCCAGGTAGAAAGGCCGTTCCTGCTCCAGCCATGCAGGCGCATACCGCAGTCCCCAAAGATCGTTGTGCGGGTCATGGGTCACATCGGCCACGTGCGTGCCGACATCGTTCCACAGCGAAAGCGAAAGCGACGGCGGCGTGGCCATGTGCGCTTCAGGCCCGTGGAAGCCGTGCCATCAGGGCGTCCTGCTTGGGCGCGATGACCATGGCGAGACCCAGCCCGTCGAGTACGGCCAGCAGCTTGTCGGAGCCCACGCCGCCCTTGCCGTTCTCCAGACGGGAGAGCAGATCCAGCGACACGCCGCACAGGGCTGCCGTGTCATCGATGCGCAGGTGCTGGGCCTTGCGCATGGCACGGATCTGGGCGCCGAGCCTGGACAGGTCAGCGATGACCACGGCCCCGGGCTGCAGGGGATCCTGCTGCGGGCCGTTCATGGGCGTGGAAGACGGCATGGATGGATTGGCTTTATTTCTGATATTCCGAAATTCTAGGATTTCTTAGGGAATTTTCAAAACAATTTCCAATATTCCGAAATTCAGGAGTACTTCGTTTCATTTAGGAGAAAATTTCGGAATATCAGAAATAATTCCGGCAACCATGCAACCGCGTCCAATGCAGATCCTCATGAAGGCAACCGCAACACCCTCCGATACTGCATGGCCTCCGCCACATGCCCCGTCTCCACTGCCGCGCTGCCGGCCAAGTCGGCAATGGTGCGCGCCACCTTGAGCGCGCGGTGGGTGCTGCGGGCCGACCAGCCCAGGCGTGCGGCGGCCTTGTGGGCGAAGGCCAGGGCCTCGGGCGACAGGCCCAGGTGGTCGTCCAGGGCCTGGCCCTGGAGCTGGTGGTTGGCACTGCCCTGGCGCTGCAGGGCCAGCGCGCGGGCCTGGACCACGCGCTCGCGCACGGTGTCGCTGGCCTCGCCCGAGCGCGCGGCCAGCAGCTCCTGCGGGGGCAGGGCACCGACTTCCACATGCAGGTCGATGCGATCCAGCAGCGGGCCGCTGATGCGCGCCTGGTAGCGCGCCACCTTGTCGGGCGTGCAGCGGCAGCGCTGCACCGTCGATCCCCAATGGCCGCAGGGGCAGGGATTCATGGCCGCGACGAGCTGGAAGCGCGCGGGGAATTCGCAGCGCTGGGCGGCTCTGGCGATGGTGATCTGGCCGGTCTCCAGCGGCTCGCGCAGCGCCTCCAGCGCGCTGCGTGCGAACTCGGGGAATTCGTCCAGAAACAGTACTCCGTGATGGGACTGCGAGATCTCGCCAGGGCGCGGTGGCGAGCCTCCTCCGACCAGGGCCACGGCGCTGGCCGTGTGATGCGGACTGGCCGTGGGGCGCTGGCGCCAGCGCTCGGGCGTGAAGCGGCCGGCCAGGCTGGCGATGGCGGCGGCTTCCAGCGCCTCGTCGTCGCTCATGGGCGGCAGCAGGTCGGCAAAGCGCTGGGCCAGCATGGACTTGCCCGAACCCGGCGGCCCCACCAGCAGCAGGCCGTGGCCTCCGGCCGCCGCAATCTCCAGCGCGCGCCGCGCCTGTGCCTGGCCACGCACCTCGGCCAGGTCCAGGCTGCTGCGCACGGCGACGGCGGGCTGTGGCTGCACCGCATGCCAGCCCGGGCCGGGGCATGTCTGGGTGTCGCCTGCTGCCGGCAAGGCGTCGGTTTCGTCGGTCTCTTCGCTGTCCTCGCTTTCGTCGCTGCAGCAGGCATCGTCCGTGTCCTGCTCCGCCTGCACCAGGGCATTGGCCGAGCGTGTGATGAAGCGGCGCACCACGTCCAGCAGGTGGTGCGCGCAGAACACCTGGGCCGACGGCACGAAGGCCGCCTCCTGCGCGCTGCCCGGCGGCAGCACCAGGCGGGCGCCGTCCTGCTGGCGGTGCAGGGCCAGGGCCGTGGCCAGCGCGCCGCGCACGGGCCGCAGCGCGCCCGACAGCGACAGCTCGCCCGCGAATTCGTAGTCGGCCAGCGCATCGCCATTGATCTGGCCGCTGGCCGCGAGAATGCCCAGCGCAATGGGCAGGTCGAAGCGCCCCGAATCCTTGGGCAGGTCGGCGGGTGCCAGGTTGACGATGATGCGTTTGTTGCTCGGGAACTCCAGCCCGGAGTTCAGCAGCGCCGAGCGCACGCGTTCACGCGCTTCCTTGACCTCGACATCGGCCAGACCCACCAGCGTGAACGACGGCAGGCCGTTGGCCAGATGCACTTCCACGGTGACACGCGGGGCGGCCAGCCCCAGCAGCGCACGACTTTGAACCAGGGCCAGACCCATGGGCACCTCGCAGGAACGGCAGACACAAAGCCAGACACGAAGGAAGAGGCGCCAGCGGTGCTGCGGCCTCGGTGGGCCAGTATGGCCAGGGTCCAGGGGGTTGGAGGCGTGATGGCGACAATCTCGGAGTAGTCCGATGCCTGCACCGCAAAAATCAGAATAGCCTGATGTTGCTGGGCGAGTCTTGCCCGACTGCCTCATGGTGTGGATGCTGACCTCCGCTGAGCAAAAAAATGGGTTTCTGACGGATCAATCACCTGTTTTCGAGAGCAGAAGCAGATAAGGCATCCGTGGTTATTTCTCGCCGGGAAGAGATGGCCCCATTGGGTATAGAGAAGAGTGGTGTGCTAACTTGATTTTTGATGGACACCTCTTGCAAAATTCCAATGTGCCGGGATGAGTAGGCCTCGAGGGATTTGTCTGCTATCAATTTGCACACCCAATCCCGGTGTATTTGCGTGAGTTCCAGACTACGGAATGTGGTTATTTGTGTCGGGCTGTTATTTCAGAAGAACAATGCTTTGGCACATGGCCAGATGACAATAAAAACAGCCATGTCTTCAGCACCTCCATCGATTGATGGAGATCCCATCATTGATTCGCATGCCATCCAATTCGATCTGTGGATATCGGATTGGATGTGGCGTTGTATTCGAATTCATTCAATTCCCATACCAATGCTTCACGTCTTTTGCTGAGGACGTAGTGCGATTCCATGTTGTCTTGGCGGACCACTGATGCTTTCGCAGGGAGGAAAGATGTTGAATCGAATGAGAGTTTTCGGGCGTCTTGAGGGTGTAGCTGCACTCCATCGGCAACTCTTGGAGACACGGCGGTTGATGAAGTCCGCCATGCTCCTTGGCTGTGCCTCTTTCTGTATGTCAGGTGTGTTTGCGCAAGGGTCCAATGACACCAGCCTTCCCAGCATTCCTGATTTTTTCCAGCAAAAGGGACTGCCTCGCGCACAGGGCGTGGAAGCCCAGTCCGCCAATGAATTGATCAATACCTTTACAGGAAAGCTCCAGTACCACTTCACTGACTTGCTCATTCCTGGAAATGGCGGTATGGATCTGGCCATTCGGAGAAGCTACAACAGCATTGACGATCCTCTGGCGACGCCCGCCAGCTGGGCAAGCTATGAGTACAGCCCGATAGGATTGGGCTGGACCATGCACATGGGAAGGGTGATCCGGGGGGCCAACAAAGCCATCTGCTCTGCATCCTGGTCCTCGGCTTCGGCCAATCCCGTACTGGAATTGCCTGACGGGAGTCGGCAGATTCTGTATGAGTACTACGAGGCCGGGGCCAGTACGCCCACCTGGCTTACCAAGGACTTCTGGCGTGCCAAGTGCCACAGCGGATTCTTGCATGTGCAATCTCCCGATGGCACCACGTACGAAATGACGGCGATGGGGCATTCTTTCGGTGAGCCGGGCAGTCTGCAGCGAACGTTCTATGCGGGGCGGATCGTTGATCGCAATGGCAACTGGTTCAACCTGAGCTACAGCTTTTTGCCGATTGGCGTCTATGCACTGAGCCAGATCACCACGAGCGATGGGCGCTCCGTCTCGTTTGCATACAGTGGATCGACCTTGGCCAGCATCACTGACACCTTGTCCAACCGGGTATGGCAGTACACGGTGGGGGCGGGATTGGCGGGGCATGTGCAACTGAATCGCGTGCAGCGGCCCGATGGGCTTTCGTGGAAGTACGCCTACCGGACGGGGACGCCCGGGACGGGTTCAATGAGTCGTGTCGAGTATCCGAGCGGTGCTTCCATCGACTATGTCTACAGCCATGTGGATTTCAGGGCAGGAACCACACGCAGTGGGAACAGCACGGTTGTCTCCAGCAAAACGGCTAGCACCAATACGCCCGATGGCAAGTCCGGTACATGGAGCTGGACGTATGAAGTGGCAACCGACGAGCTGCCCTACACCGTCAATGGATCGCAATACACCTATACCTATGGGGTACCGCCCGATGTGCGGTCCCAGGTGAATGTGACGACCGTGACGGATCCGCTGGGCAAGGCCACGGAGCACTTCCACTTGGGCGTGCATTCCGTGCGGGTGGTCCCGACGGACGTAGGCCTGTTGATGGGCAGCGTCAGCGAGTCGGAAAACACGCTTGTCGGCTACACATCCGTGCCGATCTCCGAGCAGCAGGACGTGGTGGCCAACTATTTCTCCAACAGCTACTTCTATCCGGCCGCGGCGATCGCCAGTGACCAGTACCGGTTCCGGCCAGGTGAGACTTTCGTGGTTTCCAAGTCTGGCTATGACGAGTGGGGAAATCCTTCCTTCATCGATGAAACCGGAACGAACAATGACCGGACCTACACCCGGCAGACCGAACTGACCCACAACGTCAACACAAGTAAGTGGTTGCTGCGCCAGGTGAGCAATGCGTTGGTGACGGTAGGGGCTCAAACCCATGCCACCACGCGGCAGTTCGATATCAACGGCAATCTGCAGTCGCAAACGGTTGCCGGCGTACCAACCTCCTTCACTTATCACGGCACAGGGGACGTACACACCATCACCAATGCCAAGGGGCAGGTGACAACGTACAACAGCTACCTGCGAGGCATTCCCCGCAGCGAGTCGCAGCCAGAAGGCGTGGCTATTTCACGAAACGTCGATGCTGCGGGCAATGTCACATCGATCACCAACGGGCGCGGCAAAACGACAACGTACACCTACGATGGGCTGAATCGTCCGACGGCCATCGCAAAGCCCTTCGGCAGCCCCGTCTCGATCACCTGGGGCGCGACGACCCGTCAGGTGCAGCGAGGGGGAATGACGGACAAAGCCACGTTTGACGGGCTGGGCCGCCAGCTGCGCCGTGAGGTCAGTGCGGCAGGGGAGACGCCCATCTGGGTCGACTTCAGCTACGACATGCTGGGGCGGCGGCTCTACCAGTCCTATCCAAACAGCGCCAAGGGAACGGGGTTTCGCTACGACACACTGGGGCGGGTGGTGCAGACGCTGCACGGCAACCCCGTGGGCACCAACTCCGCCAATGTCATAGAGGAGACCTTCTATGACAGCCTGCAGGTGCTTCGCTACGACACCACGAACCGGGCATCGCTCGTGTGGTTCCGCGCTTTTGGCAATCCGCAGGAGCAGCACGCCGTGCGCTCGCTTGCCGGGGAAATATCCGCTCAGGGCATGTATGTGGACTACGACGTGACCATGACCCGTGATCTGTTGGGACAGATCAGGACGGCGACGATGGGAGACAAGGCGCGAACCTACGGCTACGACAGTCGCTACTACCTGGTTTCGCGCGCTGATCCTGAAACTGGCACGACGGTGTTCGGACGCGATGCGCTGGGCAATTTGACCAGCAAGAGCATAGGCACCCAGCCGGCAACAACCTATGCCTACGATGGCCGCAACCGCCTGACAGGCATCACATACCCGAGTTCCGAGCAGCCGGGCGTTCCCAATGCTTCCAATGTCACGCGCACCTACAACGGCAACGACCTTGTGACAGGCATCAGCAGTGGCGGTGTCGTGCGCGGATTCGACTACGACGACGGAGACAATCTGATTGCGGAAGAGCTGGCGATGGGTGGCGCCACCCAGCAGGTCTCCTACACCTACAACTCCAGCGAAGCACTGGCCAGCATTACCTACCCCTCGGGGCACCAAGTGCAGTACAGCCCGGATGCGTTTGGCAGGGCCCGTGCCGTGCTGCCCTATGTGAACCAGGTTCGCTACCATCCCAATGGCATGCCCAGTGAGCTGCACTATGCCAACGGCGTTGTGTCCACCATGGGTGTCAATGATCGCCAGTGGCCAGCCGGCCTCAAGATGGCGCGCGCAGGAAACAGCTTCATTGACAGCACCTATGCGTATGACCCGGTGGGCAACCTCACCGGCATCAACGATTCGGCGGACTCCGCATATTCACGCTACTTCGAGTACGACAAGCTCAACCGACTCACGCTGGACAACGACGTAGGCGGTTACCGGGAGTATTTCTACGATGGGGTTGGAAACATCACCCATGTGGCCCAACCGGGGTCGCTGCGTACCTACTCCTATGCTGCAACCTCGGGGCTGCTCACAGGTGTTTCAGGCGGCGGTCTAAGCCGTGCATACCAGTACGACTCTGCCGGCAACGTCAAGGACGATGGAGTCTGGACGTTTGGCCATGACCGGGCCAACAACCTGCGCTGCATCGCCTGCACGGCCGCCGTGCCCACTGCGCACACCTACGACGGCGACAACATGCGCGTGCAGACAAGCGATGCCGCGGGAACGACGCAGTACCTGCATGGCCAGCAAGGCCTGTTGCTGCAGACGCTGGTACCTGGCGTGGAACGCAAGGAATACATCTATCTGGGTCGTCGCCAAGTGGCGCAGCGACGTGTGGTGGACTGAAGGCACAGGAGGAGAAACGCCATGACATCAACGCATATCCATTCATCGCGCGGTAGCCGGCCTGTCAACTGGTTGTCCCGGCTGGGGCTGCTGCTGGCCTTGAGCCCTGTGGCCACTCTGGCAGCCGCGCCGCAAGATGGCACAGAGCCGCAAGGCCCGTCGATGCCGGAGCAAAGGCAGGAAGCTGCTCCCCTGCTGCAGGCCATCAAGCCGCAGGCGGCCAAGTCCGTGTCCCGCACCCTTTCCGGTCGTGGTTGCCAGGTGGATGCAGCTGCGCAATCGCCCGGGCCGCGACCAAGCATGGCGCCCAACGAAAAAGCAAGCGCTCATGGTAGCCAGGGCTGTGCCCCCGTGAGAAAGGGGCCGGCTTCCTCTTTTGAGGTCCAACCCTCTGCCACTCCGCATGGCCGATCAGGTGGATTCGACCATGGCGGCCTGCAGCAATTGGCCCTCCTGGAGGGAGCGGCATCGGCGCGCGTTCCACCGACGGCCATGGCCATCGCATCCGGTGAGTATGGACGCGCAAACATGCTTGTTCCGAACTTGCCGACGGCTGCCACCGGTGGGGAAGTTCTTGTTCGTGCGCAAGCTGCAGGCGAGCCGGTCGGCATACCGACACTGTCGCAAGGGGGGCTGGTGTTGCTGGCGGCCCTGGTAGGCGCGGCCAGCATGCGCATGTCGCGCAAGCGCGGTTGATCGGAGTGGAGCCGGGGCCTGGGTGATCGATTCCCAAGGCGCTGCTCCCGTAGCAATCACGACTTCTTTTGGCCGGCATCGGTAAATGCTGCGCTATCCACCGTTGCTGCACAGGTGCGGTGGTTGTATCGACCGCAGTGCTGTGCCGCGCCATCCAGGCTATTCGGAGGCAATATGTACTTAAACGATAAACAGGGGCTGTGGCACGCATGGCTCAGCGTGACGCTGATGGCGCTGTCGCAATGGCCTGGCGCGCTTCGGTCCAGAGCCAAGGGCCTTTGGCTTCAGGTCGCGCTGCCGCTGATGCTCGGCTGTGCGCTGTTGGTGGCGGCAAGTGCCGCCAGTGCGGCCACCGAAACGGTCACCTACATCCATACCGATGTCAGCGCCAGCCCGCTGGCGGCCACGGACAGCAATGGCGCCGTGGTCTGGAAAGAAAGCTACCGGGCCTATGGTGAGCGCTGGCTGCAGCAGTCGGGCACCGGGCAGCAGTCACAGTGGTTCCATGGCAAGGAGCAAGATCCCAACACAGGCCTGCAGTACTTTGGCGCGCGGTACTACGACCCGGCGGTGGGGCGCTTCCTGGGGGTGGATCCCGTGGATTTCCAGGAAGGAAATCCGCACAGCTTCAACCGGTTCGCCTACGGGAACAACAATCCGGTCAAATATAAGGATCCTGACGGGGGGTATGCTGAGGCTGCCTTCGAGGCCCTGAGTCTGGCGATAGGCATCGACAGCTTCCGCAGGAATTTTGGTGCGGGTAACTATGGTGCGGCGGCTGTAGATGGTCTGGGGGTTGCGGCTGATGCGGTCTTGGCGGCCGTACCTGTGGCGCCTGGTGTGGCTGGGCTGGGGATCAAGGCGATTCGGGAAAGTAGTTTTGCAGCAGCAAAGGGGGATGTAGCGTTCTTTCGGGGAGCAAAAGCAGGGGAGGCTCCCAGCTTTGTCCCTCGTCCCAGTGACTTTAAAGTGGACGCAAAATCGGGCTTCGTGAAGGATACGCATGGCGTGTCAGTTTTCGATAATCCGTTGAGTGTGAATTCGAAAGGGTATGTCGCGCATCTAGTGGACAAGAGCTCGATACCAGACTCTCTGCGAGTCATCCAGCGCGGCAATGATCCACGTCACTTTGAAATTGTTCCGATGCCGGGCGCTAACTTGACGCCCCAGCAATTCATCAATGCATGCAGTAGTATTGTTTGCGCAAGGTAGTGAAATTGAAAATATCAAATTATTCATTTGTTTTGCCGTCGGACTTTTTGGAATACGAATGGGAAGTGACGGCGAAGGGGTATTTTTCAGAGGCGCTGCTGACTGTCGCCGAGAAGCAATATCGCTTGAATTTCTATGACGCGACACGCATCGGGCAGGAAATCAGTAGCGAACTTGAGAACGGTAACGTGTTTTTTGAGCCCAATTTAGTGGTCGTTCGGTCTGTGACAAGGACAGAGATGGAACAGGCCGCAGAACAACTGGTACGGTTCGGTTTGTTGGCGGGGCTGGTGTCAGAGTAGGAAGGATACCTTTTCATTGAGGAAGAAATGGAATTTCCGAGTACTGTCGATTTTCTGGAAGCGTTTGGTATCGAGCCAGTCGAAGAAGATCCGAGCATGGCTACTACCGTTACGTCAGGCAATCAATGGATGGGATATATGAACTGGATATCTCCTTCAGCGCAGTTGCTGCGTCTTTCCAGGTGACACTGCGATGTGATGGTAAAGACGTGATGACGGTGTCGTCGGAGAATGTGCGGCTCGTTGAGCTTCGGCACGATCAATACGGTTCAGGCATTCATGTAGTGTTTGACACTCATGATGCAACGTCAACAGCTGATGTGAGCTTGGAGCCTGAATTGCATTGCCACTGGCGTACTCTCCGAAGCTAATCCTAATCAGATGCTCCCTTTTTGAGCGGTAGCCAATAATAAAACTCAGCCCCGTATTCTATAAGCAACCGAGCTTTGTTCCTTGACGCTTTAGACTGTGAATAGTGAACATGAGGATGTAAACGTGCTTGTTTCGAACTTGCCGACGGCTGCCGCCGGTGGGCAGCTTCCTGTTCCTGTGCACGCTGTGAGCGAGCCGGGCGGCATATCGACATTGTCGCAAGGAGGGCTGGTATTGCTGGCCACCTTGGTAGGCGTGGCCAGCATGCTCATTGGAAGGACGCCTTGCTTCGCGAAATGGGCTCCCTTTGTCACAAATGCCTCTAGCAACGGATATCACGCATTCAGCAACCAAACTTCCTTAATGACGGAGATGCCATGTCAGTGTTGATGATATTTATAGATTGGGCACGTCATATAAAAATCAGAAAAACAAAAGAAATGAGGGAGATAAAATTGACGGAGAGTGCAACCACTGAAAATCCGTCAGCGCGCCTTGATATAATGGAGGGAACAGTCTCGAGAATTACCTGCTGGAAAACAGGGGGACTATGATGCAGAGGTTATTGATTTTGATACTGAGCAAACAATTTATTCAAGTCATGGAACTCTGCAGGTAGATGAATCTATGAGCGATCAATTTCTGCAGTTTTTGAAGTGATAGGTCTTGAGCTCGAATAGTCGGTAGCCTTTTGTTGCCGCAAAATTAACTACTTGAGAGCTGGAGTGACCTTTGAGTTGGAGCATAAGTTGCCCGCAAAGAACTCGGAATCCGAGTTGCTGAATGTATTCATCGAAGGAAAACAGTTTTCCGGATTTAGTTTGTGAAGGTCATTATTTTTCTAAGAGGGGTTCGGACTGCCTATTGAGAAATGAAATCATAGGAATAATCTGTGCATATTGTGTTTGCTATTAACGGATTCGCTGACTTATCGTTGCGAAATTACGATCCAGTGGAGGATGATGTTCGTTCAATATTGCAAGATATTTGTCAGGCTATTGATGGCGTGGCTGAGTTCAATGTCGGTGGTTTTGGCCAAGAACGCTGGCCAGTGGACATTAAGACAGATCTCCCAGTGTTTCTTGAGCAGCTTCCGCAGGCTATCAATGCAACCCTCATTGGTAATGCAATGGAAATCTCTTTCTATGAGCAAGGGGTTGAGCGAACTATAGAGTTTGAACCTTTGGGTAGGGGATATAGAGCGACATGCCTTAGTTGGGCAAAATGGCAGCCACAGCCTGCGATTGAGTATGTTTCCAGTGATGGCCTGAGAAACATGCTTTTGAGAATACAGGATGAATTCTTGATGGTGGTTGAGGAAGTTGAGCCTGCTTTGATGAGATGCGATTGGGTTAAAAGGTGGTTGAGTGGAGTGCGATAACTTCTTCTATCATCTGAAGCATAGATTTACCCACCAATATATTCTCAAAATTTCAGGCAAAGAAATAGAGCGCCATCGGCAATCCCCAAGAGATGACAGGGAACACCGAAAGCGCAACCACTGAAATCAGAACAGCTTCACCAGCGCCGGCACGCTCAGCACGGCCGTGTAGTAGCCCATGAACTGCACGCCGGTGTTGAAGCCGAAGCCGCGCGACAGCAGGCCGCCGAGCAGGCCCATGGTCAGGATCACGAGCAGGCCCAGCAACTGGCCTTCCCAGACGCTGATGACGATGATCAGGCCCACGAAGGTGGCGATGATGGCCTCGTGGCTGACCCGGCGCGAGACGAACAGCGCCGCGCTGCGCGCGAAGTTCATGGCGAAGGGGTAGGACACGAGGGCCGCCAGCACCACGGCCAGCATGCCGTAGCCCAGGAACTCCCAGTGGCTGAGCAGGTTGTGCAGGTTGTTCACCTGGCCCGTGGCGGCATCGACGGTGAAGCGCGGCGGCGCGTTGAACAGCGGTGCGGCGGGGCCGGCGGCCACGGGGCTCAGCGGCAGGCCGAAGGCGATCAGCGGGATCAGCGCCTCGGCGATGTAGGTGGCCTCGGTCACGCCGTTGCGCGCGCTCAGCACCGTGGTCAGGCGGTGGTAGGCATGCTTGATGCGCGAGCCCACCAGCTCGCCCAGCACCACGGTCATGGCCACGGGGCTGAAGACGAAGGTGGCGCTGGAGATGGTGGCCGTGGCCAGGGTCCAGCGCGTCTGCACGCGGTCCAGCACCTTGAGCGGGTTGGGGAAGTAGCCCGACCAGCCCTTCACGTCGGGCGCCAGGTTGAACTGGCGCAGCTTGTCGCGCAGCATGCGCTGGCGGCCGGCCGGCGAGATCACGGTGAACAGGTCGGCGATCAGCGGCCCGATGGCAATGCCCAGGAAGTAGCTGATGCTGAGCTTGACCTCGTACTTGGCGGTGAGGCTTTGCAGCGCAATGATGACCACCACGAACGGAATCAGCAGCATCACCGAGGCCCAGCGCCCCGCCGAGAAGTAGGCGATGAGGAGGGCGGCGGCCAGGAAGATCCAGGGCGCCGTCTTGGTGATCATGCTGCCGAAGGGCGCAAGCATCACCGCGAACAGCACCGCCAGCGGCACGGCGATAAAGGCCGCGACGATGCCGCCCGAGACCATCTTGCGCAGCGCGATATGGGGCACGCCCAGCTTGCGCAGCATGTTGGCGTCCTGCAGCAGCGGCGTGGCCAGCGTGTCGCCGGGAATGCCCAGCAGCGCCGTGGGCACGGCATGCGTCATGTGCTTGGCCACGGCGCCGGCCAGGAAGAAGGTGAACACGCCAGCGGGCGGAACGCCCAGCAGCACCACCAGCAGGGTGAGCGGGGCCAGCGTGGTGGTCTCGTCCGTGCCGGAGACCAGGCCGATGGCGGCGAACACCACGGCGCCTATCAGTCCCATCGCGGCTGCGACGGCGATGTCATTGGTCAGCAGGGTTTCCATCTCATGCCCTCCCGGCCTTGTCGGCGAACAGCTCGTAGAGCTTGAGCTCCTTGAGTTCCTGCACCACGGCGGGCGGCAGGTCCTGCACCGTGCCCAGACCGCCGGGCTGGCGGGCCAGTTCCTCCAGCACTTCGCGGCGCCATTCGGGGTCGTTCGAGGTGTCCAGCTCGGTCACTTCCCGCTTGGGCGGAAAGGCGCGTGCGCAGATCACGCCCGCGATCACGCAACCTGCCAGGCCCGCGAGCATGGCGTAGGCGTGGGCCAGCTGGCGCGACTCGACCACCGTGGCCAGCCAGCGGCTGGCCAGGTAGAAGCCCAGCACGCTGATGCCGGTGCCGATGGCAATCGCCCAGGCCAGGTGGCGCAGGTCCACGGTGTCGCCCCAGACCTCGGCCAGCCGCCAGTCGGCGGGATCCTTGCTTGTCATGTGTGTCTCCTTGGGTTTTTGTTTGTGTGGCCGCGCGCTGGTCAGGCCCTGGTGCGCAGCGCGGCCAGCACTTCCAGCGCGCGGTCGGTGCGCACGTCGTGCTCGGCGGCCAGCTGGCGCGCCACGGCATCGACCTCGTCGCCCGTGGCGCCGGCCACCAGGGCGATGTTGCGGGCATGCAGGGCCATGTGGCCGCGCTGTATGCCTTCGGTGGCCAGGGCGCGCAGGGCGCCCAGGTTCTGCGCCAGGCCCACGGCGGCGGCGATCTCGCCCAGCTGCTGGGCGGATTGCAGGTCCATGATCTTCAGCGCCAGGCGTGCCAGCGGATGGGTCTTGGTGGCGCCGCCGACCAGGCCCACCGGCATGGGCAGCTCGATGCTGCCTACCAGGGCGCCGCTGCTGTCCTTTTCCCAGCGCGTCAGCGAGGTGTAGCTGCCGCTGCGGCTGGCATAGGCATGGGCGCCGGCCTCGACCGCGCGCCAGTCGTTGCCCGTGGCTACGATGACGGGGTCGATGCCGTTCATGATTCCCTTGTTGTGCGTGGCCGCGCGGTAGGGGTCGATGGCGGCGAAGGTATAGGCGTCCAGCACGCCTTCGATGATCTCCTCGCCGCTGCGCTCCTGCGTGGCCAGGGTCTGCGGCGTGAGCCGCACGCGGGCGCGGGCCAGCCGCAGGTCGGCCAGGTTGGACAGGATGCGCAGCCGCACGCTGCCGCCCGTGATCTGCTCGACCAGGGGTGCCACCGATTCGGCCATGGTGTTGACGGTGTTGGCGCCCATGGCGTCGCGCACGTCCACGATCAGGTGGACCACCAGCATGGGGCCGCGCGGCGTGTCGGGGAAGACATGGACCTCGATGTCCTTGCAGCCGCCGCCCAGGCCGATCAGCACCTTGTCGCGGCTGTTGGCGCGCTCGATGATCTGCGCACGCGCCTGCAGCACGGCCAGGCGCGCGCCGTGCGGATCGGTCACGCCCAGCACCTGGATCTGGGCGCGCATCAGCGGCAGCGTGCTGGAGGTCTGAAAGCCCCCGTCCTCGCGCGCCAACTTGGCCATGTACGAGGCGGCGGCCACCACCGAGGGCTCCTCCACCGCCATGGGCACCAGCACGTCGCGGCCGTTGACGCGGAAGTTGCCGGCCACGCCCAGCGGCAGCTCGAAGCTGCCGAACACGTTCTCGATCATGCCGTCGGCCAGCGCCAGGGGCAGGGCGCCGGGGGCGGCGAGCAGGGCGCGCTCGGCATCGGACAGGCCGCAGGCATCGGCCAGGAAATCCCGGCGCTGGGCCGGTGTGAGGGCACGGAAATTGGGCAGGCGCGAATCGGCAACCATGGAAGACATCTCCTCGAATCAAAACTCTGGTCGCCGGACTGTAGGAAAACTGTACCGCTTTCAAAAGGTACAGTTTCGGGGAACAGTACCATCGCACTGCAACATGAACTGAGGGCGCATGGCAGACACCAGAGGGCGCTCGGCCCCCATTGCCGAGAAGCTGGCGGACCTGATCGGTCAGCAGATCGCCGACGGCGTGTACTGCCCTGGCGACAAGCTGCCCTCGCTGCGCGAGCTGGCGCAGCTGCACCGCTATGCCAAGAACACCGTGGTCTCGGCCTTCGACCTGCTGGTCTCGCGCGGCATCGTCGAGCCGCGCCGGGGCTCGGGCTTTTACGTGCTGGGCACGGGGCGCGGTGCCCAGCGCACCGATGAGGACGCGGGCCAGCTGGGCCGCGCCATGGATATCGTCTGGCTGATGCGCGAGCAGCTCAAGACCCAGCCCGACTGCGTGGGCGTGGGCGACGGCTTTCCGCCCGTGGAATGGCTGGCCGACATGCGGCTGGACCGCTACCACCAGAAGGTGGTGCGCACGGGGCTGGGATCGCTGTTCCGCTACGGCAGCCGCTACGGCTATGCGCCGCTGCGCGACAGCCTGGTGCGCAAGCTGGGTGACTTCGGCCTGCAGGCCACGCCGGGCCAGCTGGTGCTGACCCATGGCGCCAACGAGGCCATGGACCTGGTCATCCGCTACTTCGTGCCGCCGGGGGCCACCGTGCTCGTGGATGAGCCCGGCTACTACCCGCTGTTCGGCAAGCTCAGGCTGGCCGGCGCCCATGTGGTCGGCGTGCCGCGCCTGGCCGACGGGCCCGACGTGGCCGCGCTCGAATCACTGCTGGCCCAGCACCGGCCGCGCCTGTTCTTCACGCAGTCGCTGGCCCACAATCCCACGGGCTCGGACATCTCCGCCGCCAAGGCCTACAAGGTGCTGCAGCTGGCCGAGCGCCACAACCTGCTCATCGTCGAGGACGATCCGCTGGCCGACTTCAAGCCCACCTCGGCCGTGCGCCTGTCCACGCTGGACCAGCTGGAGCGCACCATCTACATCGGCAGCTTCTCCAAGTCCTTCTCGGCCGCGCTGCGCGTAGGCTTCATCGCCTGCAACGATGCGCTGGCCAGCGACCTGGCCGACCTCAAGGCGCTGATCCACGTCAGCGGCTCCGAGTACTGCGAGCGCATGGTGGACGTGATGCTGCGCGAAGGCCACTACGAGCGCCACCTGGTGCGCCTGCGCCACAAGCTGGGCCAGGCCACGGCCCAGGCGCTGGGCTGGCTTGATGCCCATGGCTGCGAAGTCTTTGCGCGCAGCTCGCAAAGCCTGTACCTGTGGGTGGCCTTCCCCGGTGTGCAGGACTCGCTGCGGCTGGCTGAGCAACTGGTGCCGCGCAAGCTCAGCATGGCGCCGGGCCGTGTCTTCCATGTCGATCCCTCGGCCGTCTCGCGCTGGTCGCGGTGCAACGTCAGCGCGATGCTGGATCCGAGGTTCCAGGCCGCGATGGGGCAGGTGCTGGCTCAACCCGCCTGAGCCAGCCCCCGGGCCTGCGCACGCAGCAGCGCGATAAAGCGCTGCTGCTCCTGCGTGGGCGCGTCGTCGGTGCGGGTGAGGATGCCGAAGGGCGCCATGGGCACGTCGATGCAGACCGGCAGCGCCCTGACCAGGCCCATGCGCAGATAGTCCTTGAGCGCGGATTCGGACAGCAGCATCACGGCATCGGTCAGCTGCACCAGTTGCTGCATGGAGTACACCGAGCTGCATTCGATGATGTCGGCCGGCGCGGGCAGCTCCAGGCGCTGCAGCAGCTGGTCGAGCGCGATGCGCGCGGGGCTGGTGGCCGGCTGCAGGATCCAGGGCCAGTCGCGCACCAGTTCCTCCCAGTCAAGCTTGCGCCGGCGCGCCAGCGCATGGTCGCTGCGCACGACGAGCAGCAGCCGCTCGTTGCCCAGTTCCTCGAAGCCGTAGCCGCTGCTGTCTGCCGTGGGGCTGCGCCGTGCAATGGCCAGGTCGATGCGCCGCTGGTCCAGCAGGCGCAGGATCTGGTCGCTGGTGTCGCCCATGATGCGCAGGCGCAGCTGCGGGCTTTGCGCCTTCATGCGGGCCACGGCAGTCATCACCAGGTCGGGTGCTGCGCCCATGATGGTGCCGATGGACAGGTAGCCGTAGCCGCCCTGGCGGCGCGCGGCCAGGTCTTCGGCGCAGCGGTCCAGGCTGTTGAGCGAAGCCTCGGCAAACCGCACCAGCTGCGCGCCCAGCGCCGTGGGCCGCATGCCGCGCGGCAGGCGCTCGAAGAGCTGGCAGCCGAACATGTCCTCGATCTCGCGCAGCATGCGCGTGGCTGCAGGCTGGGACATGGCCAGGCTCAGCGATGCGCGGTGCAGGTTCAGGCTCGATCCCAGCGCCACCAGCATGTGCAGGTGCTTGTAGCGCAGACGGTTGAGCAGGCTGCGGTGCAGCACGGGCGGGGCGGATTCGGGCGGCTTGTCAGGCATAAGCGCAAGGTATCGGATGTGACCGAAATTCGATTTGTTGAGCATCGATCATGCGCCGTACATTGGCCCTGCGACAAGAAAAAACAGACCCAATCCAGGAGACAAGACATGCACAGCCCATCGCCTGTTTCATGACGCGCCGACGCGGCCGGCACCAACGCCGCGGCCGCGCTCGCACCTTCACAAAGCACGCCTTCAGCGCTCCGGACGACCGGGCGTGACGGCCTCTCATTGCCTGCAAGGAAAGTCATGAAAAAACTCCCCGCTCCCCTGCTCGCCAGGATCTCCTGGCGCCTGCTGCCCTTTTTGCTGCTCATGTACATCATGGCCTTCCTGGACCGGGCCAACGTGGGCTTTGCCAAGGTGGCCTTCCAGGCCGATACCGGCATCAGCGATGCGGCCTTCGCCTTTGGCGCGGGTGTGTTCTTCGCGGGCTATGCGCTGCTGGAGGTGCCCAGCAACCTGATCATGCACCGCGTGGGCGCCCGCATGTGGATGTGCCGGATCATGGTCACCTGGGGCCTGGTGTCGGCGGCCATGATGTTCGCCCACGACCAGACCACGTTCTACGTGCTGCGCTTTTTGCTGGGCGTGGCCGAGGCGGGGTTCTTCCCCGGCGTCATCCTGTACCTGACCTACTGGTTCCCGGCAGCGCACCGCGCGCAGGCCATGGGCTTTTTCTACTTCGGCGCGCCGCTGGCCTTCATCTTCGGCAGCCCGCTCTCGGGCCTGCTGCTGGAGCTGGACGGCATCGGCGGCTGGCACGGCTGGCAGTGGCTGTTCGCGGTGGAGGGGCTGATGGCCGTGGCCGTGGGCATCTGGGCGTATTTCCACCTGGACAACCGCCCCGCCGACGCCACCTGGCTCAGCCGCGAGGACAAGGCGCTGCTGCAGGACATCCTCGACAGCGAAGAGCGCGCCAAGGGCGGCCACGGCCACAGCCTGCTGGCCGCGCTGTGCCAGCCGCGCGTGCTCTACCTGGCGCTGATCTATCTGTTGATCCAGGCCAGCGTCTATGGCGTGGTGTTCTACCTGCCCAGCCAGGTGGCGGGCCTGCTGGGCACCAAGGTGGGCCTGCTGGTGGGCGTGGTCTCGGCCATTCCCTGGCTGTGCGCGCTGCTGGCCGCCTGGTGGATTCCGGGCCATGCCGAGCGGACAGGCCAGCCGCGCGGCATCGCCAGCCTGACGCTGGTGATGGCTGCCGTGGGCATGGCTGCATCGGTGAGTTTCTCCAGCCCCCTGCTGGGTGTGGCCGCGCTGTGCCTGGCGGCGGCCGGCTTCATCGCCGTGCAGCCCGTGTTCTGGACCTTTCCCGCCAACACGCTGGCCGGCGCTGCGGCCGCTGGCGGCATCGCCTTCATCAACTCCCTCGGCGCCGTGGGGGGCTTCATCGCCCCCATCGTCAAGAACTGGGCCGAGGGCTTTTTCCACTCCCCGGCGGCCGGCCTGTACCTGCTGGCCGGCACCACGCTGCTGGCTGCGGCCCTGGTGCTGGGCGTGCGTGCACGCCTGACGCCGGCCCTGGCCGCACCGTCGGCCGCCTGAACCATTTGCACACGGAGCACAACCATCCCATGACACAGATCCCCACCATCAAGCAGGTGCGCGCCTTCACGCTCAAGGGCGGCGGCGCCGACTACCACGACCAGTCCGACGGCCACTGGATCGACGACCACATCGCCACGCCCATGGCCAAGTACCCCGAGTACCGGCAAAGCCGCCGCAGCTTCGGCATCAACGTGCTGGGCACGCTGGTGGTGGAGATCGAGGACAGCGCCGGACGCGTGGGCTTTGCCGTGACCACGGGCGGCGAGCCTGCGGCCTACATCGTCGAAAAGCACCTGGCGCGTTTCCTCGAAGGCGCCCGGGTGACTGACATCGAGCGCATCTGGGACCAGATGTACCTGTCCACGCTGTACTACGGCCGCAAGGGCATCGTCATCAACACCATCTCGGGCGTGGACCTGGCGCTGTGGGACCTGCTGGGCAAGGTGCGCGGCGAGCCCGTGCACCAGCTGCTGGGCGGCGCCGTGCGCGACGAGCTGCAGTTCTACGCCACGGGCGCGCGGCCCGACCTGGCACAGAAGATGGGCTTCATCGGCGGCAAGATGCCGCTGCACCACGGCCCGGCCGAAGGGGAGGAGGGCCTGCGCCGCAACCTGCAGGAGCTGGCCACCATGCGCGAGCGCGTGGGCCCGGACTTCTGGCTCATGCTGGACTGCTGGATGAGCCTGGACGTGAACTACGCCACGCGCCTGGCCCAGGGTGCGCAGGCCCATGGCCTCAAGTGGATCGAGGAGGCCCTGCCGCCCGACGACTACTGGGGCTACGCGGCCCTGCGCAGGAACGTGCCCACCGGCATGCTGGTGACCACGGGCGAGCACGAGGCCACGCGCTGGGGCTTTCGCCAGCTGCTGGAGATGGGCTGCTGCGACATCATCCAGCCCGACGTGGGCTGGTGCGGCGGCATCACCGAGCTGCTCAAGATCTCGGCCCTGGCTGATGCCCACCAGGCCCTGGTCATCCCGCATGGCTCCAGCGTCTACAGCTACCACTTCGTGGCCACGCGCCACAACAGCCCGTTTGCCGAGTTCCTGATGATGGCCCCCAAGGCCGACGAGGTCGTGCCCATGTTCCATCCGCAACTGCTGGGCGAGCCCGTGCCCGTCAACGGCCGCATGCGCCTGTCGGCGCTGGACAGGCCTGGCTTCGGCGTGGAGCTCAATCCCGAGTGCGCCTTGCACCGCCCGTACACGCACTGAAGGAGCCCGCCATGCAACTGCCTGCCAACCCCTTCAAGGCCGCGCTGCGGCGCGCCGAGCCGCTGTACGGCATCTGGGCCGGCTTTGCCACGCCCTATGCGGCCGAGATCATCGCCACCACGGGCTACGACTGGATGCTGGTCGATGGCGAGCATGCCCCCAACACCGTGCCCACGCTGCTGGGCCAGCTGCAGGCCGTGGCGCCCTATGCCACGCACCCGGTGGTGCGCGCCGTGCACGGCGACACCGTGCTCATCAAGCAGCTGCTGGACGTGGGCGTGCAGACGCTGATGGTGCCCATGGTGGAGACGGCCGAACAGGCGCGCGAGCTGGTGCGCGCCATGCGCTACCCGCCCCACGGCGTGCGCGGCGTGGGCGGCGGCCTGACGCGGGCCACGCGCTGGGATGCCGTGCCCGACTACATCCGCACGGCGCATGAACAGCTGTGCCTGATCGTGCAGATCGAATCGCCCCGGGGCGTGGCCCATGCGGCCGAGATTGCGGCCGTCGAGGGCGTGGACGCCGTCTTCATCGGCCCGGCCGACCTGTCCACGGGCATGGGCCATGCGGGTGACGCCAGCCAGGGCGAGGTGCAGGACGCCATACGCCGCACCGTCCAGGCCACGCTGGCTGCCGGCAAGGCCTGCGGCATCCTCGCGCCGCGCGAGGAAGATGCGCGCCGCTATGCGGACTGGGGCTGCCGCTTCATCGCCGTGGGCATAGACATCAGCCTGCTGCGCCAGGCCGCGCTGGCCAACCTGGGGCGCTATCGCGCCACGCAAGCCACGGACCAGGCGGCCCCTGCATCCCGCACCTACTGAACCCAAGGAGAACTCCATGGCATCCCTTCCCGTGCTGCGCAATTTCATCGCCGGCAGCTTCACCGACAGCGCCGAACTGCATGAGGTGACCAACCCCGCCACGGGCGCGGTGCTGGCGCGCTCGCCCCTGTCCAGCCAGGCCGATGTGGACCGCGCCATTGCCGCTGCGCGCGGCGCCCACAAGGCCTGGGCGCGCCGCCCGGCCGTGGAGCGCGCGCAGTACCTGCGCCGCGTGGCGGCCCGCATCCGCGACAACGCCGCGCGCATTGCGCGCACCATCACCGAGGAGCAGGGCAAGACCCTGGGCCTGGCCGAGGTGGAGGTGAACTTCACCGCCGACTACCTGGATTACATGGCCGAATGGGCGCGCCGCATCGAGGGCGAGGTCATCACCAGCGACCGGGCCAACGAGCAGATCTTTTTGCTGCGCAAGCCGCTGGGCGTGGTCGCGGGCATCCTGCCCTGGAACTTCCCCTTCTTCCTGATCGCCCGCAAGATGGCGCCGGCCCTGCTCACGGGCAACACCATCGTCATCAAGCCCAGCGAGGAAACGCCCATCAACTGCCACGCCTTCACCGAGCTGCTGGCCCAGTGCGAGCTGCCGGCCGGCGTGTTCAACGTGGTCTATGGCCAGGGCAGCACGGGCGCTGCGCTGGCCGGGCATGCGGGCGTGGACATGGTCAGCTTCACGGGCAGCGTGGCCACGGGCGAGCGCATCGCCGCAGCCTCCGCGCCCCACATCACCAAGCTCAACCTGGAGCTGGGTGGCAAGGCCCCGGCCATCGTGCTGGCCGATGCCGACCTGGACCTGGCCGTGCGCGCCATCCGCGACTCGCGCATCATCAACACCGGCCAGGTCTGCAACTGCGCCGAACGCGTCTACGTGCAGCGCCAGGTGGCCGACGAGTTCACGGCCCGCCTCGCCCAGGCCATGGCAGCCACGCGCTACGGCGACCCGATTGCGCGGCCCGACGTGGAAATGGGCCCGCTGATCAACCAAAAGGGCCTGGACAGCGTGCAGGCCAAGGTGCGCCAGGCCATCGCCGACGGCGCGCAACTGGTCACGGGCGGGCAGGCCGCAGACCTGGGCGCGGGCTTTCACTTCCAGCCCACGGTGCTGGCCGGCTGCCATGCCGGCATGGAGATCATGCGCAAGGAAATCTTCGGCCCCGTGCTGCCCATCCAGGTGGTGGAGGACCTGGACGAGGCCATCGCCCTGGCCAACGACTGCGAATACGGGCTGACCTCGTCGCTTTACACGCGCGACCTGTCCAAGGCCATGCAGGCCATGCGCGAGATCGACTTCGGCGAGACCTACATCAACCGCGAGAACTTCGAGGCCATGCAGGGCTTCCATGCGGGCGTGCGCAAGTCGGGCGTGGGCGGGGCTGATGGCAAGCACGGCCTGTACGAGTACACGCACACGCACGTGGTGTACCTGCAGGGGTGAGCCAACGGCTCGCCTATCGCTTCACGGTGGCTGACGTTATGAACCGGGCAATGGTGCTGGAAACCCCGGGCACTAGCGGCAGCCCCTCCTTGTCATAAGTTGCAAGATTGGCAGCGCGATCGTTGGTCTCCACCTTCTTGAGCACATGGTTGGTTGCGGGCAACAGCACAAGCTTGGCGTTCGGTGCAGCCTTGGCCAGACGCTGAGCATCCTTTGGCTTGATCTGCAGGTCGCGCTCACCTTGAATGATGAGCACGGGTTTGGAATAGCCCGCTATCAGGCGAGCGGGGTCCAGCGCGAAGGTGTTGATGAGAAAGCCTTGTACGCTGGCATGGAACATGGTGTTGAGCGGCCTGTCCATCTGGCGGGTATCCACGCGCCTGCCTGCTTCCAGCGCATCGATGACCGGTAACGCCTGGTCCAGGATCGGTGCATTGGCGGGGTCTTCCTTGAGCTGTTCCTGAAGCGTCTGCCCCATTGGGCGACCAGGAGCTGCTACCAATATCAGTCCGCAGATATCGGAGCGGCCCTGACCAGCCTCCAGAGCGACCAGTCCACCTTCACTGTGTCCCAGCACCCAGACGCATTGGGCACCGGTCTCGCTGCGGATGGCGTCCACCCAGTGGTGCACATCTTCGGCATAGGCCTGGATGGTCACGGCATTGGGGTCCTCCACGGCCTTGTAGCTTTCGAACATGCCACGTTTGTCGATGCGTACGGTGGCAATGCCCTGGGTGGCCAGTTCCTGTGCGAGCAGTTGGTAGGTCGAGGCTTTGAGGCCGAACGGGCTGTTGCCGTTGCGGTCGGTGGGGCCTGAGCCGGGGACGATCAGTACGACCGGCGGCGCGCTTTGGCTCGGCGTCAGCAGAACACCCCGCAGTGGGTCAAGTGGCCCCGTTGCCTGCAGCGGCTTTTCGCCAAGGACGGCCGTGGCCGGTGCGGCCATGGTGGTGCTTGCGCAGATGGCGGCCGCCAGGCCGAGGAGTAGAGCTTTCATGGGAAAGGCCGCAGAGTTGATCTGCGTGCCATTGGAGCATGCTTGTCTGTCGGCCCTGTCAGGTCGAGGCCGTGCGCTTGCGGTTGCGCGGCGCCTTGGGCGGCGGGCTGCTGGCCTCCAGCTCCCGCGCCCGGGCGCGGATGCGCGCAAAGGCGCTGGCCATGGCCTGCAGCTCGGGCTCGGGCACGGCGTCCATGAGCTCGCGGTTGATGGCCTGCACCTGCGGGAACAGCTCGGCATGCAGGGCGCGGCCCGTGTCGCTCAGGCGCAGCAGTGCGCGGCGCGCATCGCCCACCTGGCTCTCTTTCCACACCAGGCCCTTGGCCAGCAGCGCCGTGACGGCGCGCGAGGTGCGCGTGCGGTCCAGCTGCGCCTGCTCGGCCAGCTGCGAGGGCTGCAGCTGCCCGGCCTCGGCCAGCAGGCAGAGCATGCGCCACTCGCGCCGCGTGATGCCGTAGCGGCCCTCGCACAGGCGCACCACGCGGCTGCCAGCGGCCGCCTGCAGCCGCGCCAGGTGGTAGAGGAACATGTCGTCAAGCACGGCGGGGTGGCGCCAGCGGTGGAGGTCGGTCATGGACTCGCGGGCCGGTTTCGGGTTTACGCTAGGGATGATGGATTAGATGCATTGTCGGCGGCCTGCGTACATTGGCCGCAAGACAACGACAAGGAGACAAGTATGCCCAGCCCCCTCGCAGCCCTGGCGCGTGCCGCCCTGGCTTTGGTCGCCGCCGGCCTGTGCGCGGCGCCCGCCCTGGCCCAGGAATGGCCCAAGGCCAAGCCCATCCGCATCGTCGTGCCCAATCCGCCGGCCGGCCCGTCCGACATCTCGCTGCGCCCCGTGGCCGCCGCCATGCAGGCGGCGCTGGGCCAGGCCGTGGTCGTGGACAACAAGCCGGGCGCCAACGGCAACATCGGCGCGGCCGAGGTCGCGCGCTCCGCGCCCGATGGCTACACCTGGCTGTGGGCCATGGACCCCGTGCTCACCGTCAACCCCCATGTCTACAAGAACATGGGCTACAAGGCCGACGCGCTGGAAACCCTGGTCGTGGCCGCGCGCTTCTCGCAGACCCTGGTCTGCGGCCCGGGCACGGGCTTCAAGTCGGTCAAGGACATGGTGGCCGCCAGCAAGACGCGCGAGCTGACCTATGCCTCGGGCGGCGCGGGCTCGCCGGGCCACCTGGTCATGGAATCGCTGCTGGCTACCTCGGGCGCCAAGATGGTCCATGTGCCCTACAAGGGCCCCGCGCCGGCCATGCAGGACCTGCTGGGCGGCCAGGTGGACTGCGGCTTCCTGGCCGGCCCCACGGTCTTGCCCCAGGTCCAGAGCGGCAAGCTGATCGCCCTGGCCACCTCGGGCAAGACGCGCTCGGCGCTGGCGCCCGAGCTGCCGACCATTGCCGAGTCGGGCTTTCCCGAGTTCGACGGCACCTTCTGGATCCTGCTGGCCGCACCCAAGGGCGTGCCGCCTGCCGTGCAAAAGCGCTTTGTCGACGCCATGAACGAGGCCATCCGCGCACCCGAGCAAAAGGAACGCGCCAAGGCCCTGGACATCGAGATGGTCGGCTCCACCGTGGCCGAGGCCCAGGCGCGTGCCAAGGGACAGTCCGCGCAGTGGGCCGCCCTGGTCAAGCGCATCCACCTGACCAACGACTGAAGCCGCCACCAGGGCCTGTGGCCCTGAGGCACCGCCGTTTTGGCGATACTCCCTTTCCCAACGCATCCACTGTCTCCTGGCTCCCATGGCAACCCAGCGCCCCAATCTGATCTTCATCCTGGCCGATGACCTCGGCTATGCCGACCTCGGCTGCACGGGCGCGCGCGATGCGCACAGCCGCGCCACCGATGTCTCGCCTCGCCTGGACGCCATGGCCGCGCAGGGCATGCGCTTCACGCGCGGCTATTCCAACTCGGCCGTGTGCTCGCCCACACGCTTTGCCCTGGCCACGGGCCGCTGGCAGTACCGCCTGCGCGGCGCGGCCGAGGAGCCGATCGCCAGCGTCCACGGCGACAAGGTGCTGGGCCTGCCGCCCGACCATCCCACCGTGGCCTCGCTGCTGCGCGACGCCGGCTACGCCACCGCCCTGGTCGGCAAATGGCACCTGGGCTACCCGCCGCATTTCGGCCCGCGCATGTCGGGCTACGAGGAGTTCTACGGCTTTCACGCAGGCGGCGCCGACTACTTCGCCCACTGCGACCCGCGCGGCCGCCCCGATTTCTGGATCAACGAGGAGCCGCACGAGGAAGAGGGCTATCTCACCGACCTGCTGAGCCGCCGCGCCGTGGACTTCGTCGAGCGCCAGACGGCTGACAAGCCCTTCTACCTGTCCCTGCACTACAGCGCCCCGCACTGGCCCTGGCTCACGCGCGACGACCTGGAGGAATCGCGGCGCATCGGCGGCTTCGGCAAGCACACCGACGGCGGCACCATCGAGACCTACCAGCGCATGATCCACCACATGGACGAAGGCATTGGCTGGGTGCTGGACGCGCTCGAGAAAAAGGGCATGGCCGAGAACACGCTCATCGTCTTCACCAGCGACAACGGCGGCGAACGCTTCTCCAACAACTGGCCCTTCATCGGCCAGAAGATGGACCTGCTCGAAGGCGGCATCCGTGTGCCCCTGCTGGCTCGCTGGCCTGACCGCATGCCGGCAGGCGCCGTCAGCGACACGCCCAACCTGACCATGGACTGGTCGGCCACCTTCCTGGCCGCCGCGGGCGTGGACGGCCACGCCGACTACCCGCTGGACGGCGTCAGCCTGCTGCCCCTGATGGAAGACGGTACCTGGAACCCCGAGCGCGACCTGTGCTGGCGCATGAAGCACCGCGCCCAGCGCGCCCTGGTGCGCGGCGACTGGAAATACCTGCAGATCGAAGGCGTGGAATACCTCTTCAACGTGGCCCAGGACCCGCGCGAACGCGCCAACCTGCGCGACCGCGAGCCCCAGCGCCTGGCCGAGCTACGCCAGGCTTGGCAGCAATGGGATGCGTCACTGCCGCCCATTCCGGAAGAAGCCAAGGTGTCGCTGGTATTCAGCCGGCAGGATCTGCCTTCGGCAACGTTTTGAGGGTGTGTGTGCCCGCAGGCTGTGGGCGATAAAACAAGGCAGGCCTTTGGGCCTGCCTTGTTTCCTGATTACTGGTACGTCCTGACCATGCCCGCCCGTGCGGCCTCCGAGTTTTCGCACATGTCCTTGGCCTGTTTGTAGAGGGCCTGGGCCTTGCTCTTGTCCTTCTCCATGACTTCGTAATGGCTGGCCTTGGCAAGCACCAGGTTGTATTGGAGATAGCCGGCGCTGGCCGAAGGCAGCGACTTCACGGCCTGTGACACCATTTGGTCCAGGCCCTCCAAGGACCCGCCCCAGCGCGGGCTCAGGTAATTGAGGGCATTGACGCGGGCCGCCAGGTTCTTGGGATCGGCCTGATCGGCCGCCTGCAGCCACTGCGCCGCAGTACGCCCTCCCACCTGGTTTTCCATCGCGGCCAATCCAATCAGCATCGTCTGCGGCAAGGCCGAGCGGGCATCCAGCGCCATGGCCTTTTGCAGATACGGCTGGGCCTTCGCGCTGAGCTGCTTGACACTGTTCCACTGGCTGCCCGTCACCCTGGAGGCCGGCGCCTCGCCACGGGCGCCAAATGCCTTGTTGCCGTAATAGAGGCCCGCATTGAGCTGGGCAAAGAACGACTTGGGCTGCTGATCCGCCCACATGCGCATCACGTTCTCTTCCTGCAGGCTCAGTTGCTGCAGTCCCAGCAGATCCCGCATGGTCAACAAGTCCCCGCCCGAGGAGGAAAGATTCTTCTTGTGCTTGCGGGCCAGTTCCTTGTCCAGCGCCTCGAACTTGAACTCGCTGAGCAGTGCAGCTCTCTCGGACTCTTCCAGAGTGGCATTGCCATCGGGAATCAGCGGGCACTGCGCGGCATAGGTGGCAGTGGCTGCGGAGAGAGACAGGGTGGCGAGCAGGATGCGGATTAGGGTTTGGGTGGGTTTTGCGGTCATGTGTCCCTCTTGGAAATGGTTGTGTTATTTAATGATTTAAAACTAATGATTCAATATTTATTTCTCCAAACTCCTGTTTAAATCAAAGTGCCGTGAGAAATAGAAGCAGAACAATAAAAAATGGAAGAAGATATGCTGCAAGGAACATTATTGCATCGCCATTCTTCCAGAAGAGCTTGTAGCCATGCTCGTACAAGAATGCGAAGAAAACTGCAGTCTGAAATAAATTCCCAATAAGACTGAACTTGGAATTGTATAAGTTAGAAGATATAAGAAGAAATAGCGTGATGTAAAATAATATTGCAAATACCCTAGTCATTATTCCGTAAAACCAGTTATGGAATTAGATTGATTCATGAATAGATAATAGGAAAGCAATCGCTGACGCAATGAAGGGTTCAAGAGCTATTTGCGATATTAATTAAATCCCATGGATTAAATTAATCGCTGCCGAATATGCTTTTGGCGTTTGTTGAAAAATGAATAATCAACACTAAAATTCCAAGAATAGCTCCAATCAAACCAACAACGGCACCGCCTCGCGGTAACCATAAAAAAGCCAGAATGCCACCGACGACAGCCGTTAAAACACCTATTATCATAACTAACATTCCATATTCATTTTTGTATATTTTCATCACAATTGATTCTTCGTGCATGTAGTTGAACATGTGCGTGTTTGATATCCGACGGATGTTCCCCCCATCAACATCGTCTGTGCCTTTGCCGTAGAGTAATGCTTCCATCTGCCCTTTCGTCACCAGGCAGACCCTGTAATAACGCTGTCGTTGCCCAAAAGGGCCTCATATGTCGCTCTCAGAAGTTGATCCCAGGGAATTTCATATTGTTTTTAATATTCAACTTTTACCAATCGGCCCGAAGAGAAAATAAATCTAACATCACCATACCATATTAGATCATTTTCCATTTTTATTTGAGGATTAACTGCTTTTTTATTGATGGATGAATTCTTTAACTTATATGCAATCTGCTCCATATTCATTCCTCTCCATTCGCGCTCGATGAGTGAAATTACATTATCAATATCTGCACGCGATGATTCACACCCTTGATTTGAGTAAGATAATGTTATTGATTTATCGACAACCGAGTATGCTAAACAAATAATCACCAAAATTAGCGCAATTATCAAGATAAATGATTTGTTTATTTTCATAAAATTATTGACCTGCTTTGGCGGCATCTCTTGCAAAAGTGCGGCAGTGATTGGAATTGAATGGATTCCAATTATATTTTTCTCTATCTTTATTTTCTGAAATTTCTTTTGCGTAGTCAGCAACTTTTTTAGGATCGGCAGAACTACAGGTTAACTTTGCCGGTGTCCCTTTGCCTGATCTCTTTGAAAGCTGCTCCTCCAGATTTCTCATGGACTCATCTGTTGGAACACCATCTTTGCCTATTTTTAGATTAGGCATTGGAGTTTGCCGAACGTTTCCGTCGTCTTGGGGTAGCTTAGAGCCCATAATTCCTTTTGCATTTGGGTTGTATCTACCGTATTCGAAGTATTGTGTCTTCCCTGAAGTATCATATGTCAACACACCACTATGCCCACCAAGCCATGTGCTTGTTTTACCTTCGGCGTACTCAACCGGATAATCTGGAAAATTAACAACGCAGGCTTGCTGTAAGCCTAACGAATCTATCCACCCCGTGGGATTTACAGGGTAGATATAGTGATTATTGCCTCCCATCAACCCAATCGGGTCCTGATTGATATAACTCCCCACCACCGGATCGTAATACCGATGCCGGTTGTAATACAGCCCCGTTTCCCTGTCATGGTGCTGCCCTGGCAGCCGGATCGCCTGGTGGATGCCTTGCGGGTTGTACTCCTGCAGCACATTGCCCCAAGGGTCCAGCTTGGCCGCCCAGGTGACTAGCCCCCGTTGGTCGGTCAGGGCCATGGGTGTGCCCAGGTGGTCACAGTGGTAGTGGTGGATGGCGATGCGGGCGTGCTGTTCTTTTTCCTGGTCCTGCAGTTTGGCCTGCATGCCGCTGAGCAGGCGGGTGGTGCTTTCGGCCTGTTCGCCCAGCATGGCCTGGGCGCTGGGCGGCAGGCCGTGCTCCAGTGTGTGGCGCAGGTGGCGGGCCGCGTCTTGCTGCATGTCGCGCGGCATGGCGTCGAGCATGGTTTGCATCAGGGCCAGGGCCGGCGTGTGGTTGGGGTCGTCCGGGTCGGGCAGGCCTGCGGTGATGGCTTGCACCAGCAGGTGGGGCTCGTCTTGGGGGTCTCCGCTGGCCGTGGTGCTCAGGCGCACCAGGGGGGTGAAGCTGCCCGGTTCGTAGATGGTGTGCTCTATGTGGCGCGTGTCGCTGCCGTGCTGCAGGCGCTCGGTGTGGATGAGGCGGTCGCCGTCCCAGCCGTAGTAGTGGGTGCGGGTGGGCAGTTCCGTGTCTGCGCTTTGCACTTGCTGCTTGAGCCTGCGGCCCAGGGCGTCATAGGTGTAACGGCTGTGGTGGCGCAACTGCTCGGCGTTGCCCTGGATCTGGCTGCTGCGCACGGCGATGAGCTGGTGTGCTCCGTCGTAGTGCAGTTGCTGCTGGCTGTGGTCTGCATGCATTTGCGCGATGCGGTTGCCGCAGGGGTCGTAGCGCCAGACGCGGTCTTCGGTGAAGCCGATGCGGTTGTCTTCCCAGCGCTGCACGGGGCCTTGCCGCTGGCCTGCAAGGTGGCCCAGGCCCATGAGGTTGAAGTCGGTGTGCCGCCAGTGGGCGTGGACCTGGGCGGCCCAGCTGTCCTGGGTGTTCGTCTGGCCCGGTGCACCGGGTGCACCGGGCGCGGGCAGGCGGTTGCCGGCAGGGTCGATCTGCCAGCGGGCGGTGGTCTGGGGGTCCTGGCTGTCGGTGGCCGCTCTGAGGCGCCCGGCGCTGTCGTAGCCGTAGCGCAGCAGTTGTGCAGCCTGGCCCGGGGCGCCGGCCTGTTCGATGGCAACGAGCTGGCCCAGGCTGTCGTAGTGGTAGCGGCGGCCAAGGATCTGGCCTATGAGGGGCTGGACGAGGTGATCCCTGCCTTCCGTGCTTTGCAGGCCTGTGGTGCCCAGGGCCGTGAGGCGGCCCATGCTGTCCCATTGGCGTTGCACCTGCAGGGGGTGGTGTGCGTCTGCRTCTGCWTCTGCWTCTGCTGCGGGRGTGGGTGGGTGCAGGCTGCGGCGGACTTCGCGGTGCAGGGCGTCGCGTTCGAAGTCGATGAGGCCGGCGCCGTTGAGCTGCAGTCCGTGCACATGGCCTGAGCCGTAGGTGAGCCAGGCGATCTCTCCCAGGCCTTGCAGCTGGCTGTGCTGGCGTGCKCCCARCGCRTCCAGGSTGTGGGCGATGCGGTGTTCGTATTCGATCTGGTCTGCGCCGCCGCCCCCGTTGCYGWGCTTGCCGGGCCGGTACAGCTGCTGCACTTCTGCGGTGATGCGGCCCAGGGCRTCGCGTTCCAGTGCTATGCGGCTTTGCAGTTGGATGGTGTTCTCTGCGGTGTGCTGCCAGACGCTGGCGGCCATGAGGCGTCCGGCCGCATCCCATTCGTAGCGGTGGGTCTGGGCCGGCGCATGGGCCGTGGCGGGCAGCTGRCGTTCGACCAATCTGCCGCCTTCGTCCCAGCGRTAGTGGCTGCTGCTTTGCCGTGCRGCGTTGCCGTCCGTGGCTTCCATGAGCTGGCCTGCCGCATCCCAGCGGTAGCGCTGCAGCCGCTGGTCRAACCCTTCTTCCTGCACGAGCCTGTCCARCGCGTCCCAGGCAAAGCGGCTTTGGGCWCCGTTTTCGTTGACGAGRCGCGTGAGGCGGCCGGCGCTGTCGTATTCGAAGGCCAGGGTGAGGCCRCCATGTGTTCGCTGGACCAGCCTGCCCCAGAGGTCGTAGCGCAGGTGGATGCTGGGGTCGGCGGCCGGTGCAGCAGGGCTTTGYCCCCCCATGAGAGGGGTGAGCGGGGGCTGGGCCGGTTCGATGCGCGTGAGGTGGCCTGCGCTGTCGTAGTGGTAGCGCTCGATCTGGCCGTTGGGCAGTTCGCTGGCCACGATGCGGCCCTGGCCGTCGCGCTGGTGGCGTTGGCGCTGGCCCAGGGCGTTGCCCACTTCGATGAGCGCACCCCAGCGGTCGTAGTGGTAGTGCGTGCTGTGGCCCGAGCAGTCGGTGTAGCTGAGCAGTTGGCCCGCGTCGCTCCAGGCCAGCTGTTTGCTGCCGCCCTGGGCGTCTTCGATGCGCCRGGGGCTGTCGCAGGTGAGCGGCGCTTCCTGGGGGTCGGGGTAGTGGTAGCGCTCGGTGCTGCCGTCGGCCTGGGTGATCTGGGTGAGRCGGCCCCAGGCGTCGTAYTGGTAGCCGGTGGTGGCGCCTGCCGGGTCGGTGGAGGCGAGCAGGCGGCCCGTGGCTTCGTCGTGTTCCTGCTGGGTGCTGCGCCCGTCGGGCAGTTGCACGCCGATGAGCCGGCCCTGGCCGTCGCGCCTGAGGTGGACGCTGCGGCCCAGCGGGTCGGTGCGAGAGGCCAGGCGGCCGAAGCTGTCGTAGCTTTGCAGCCAGCGGCTGCCGTCGGCCTTGTGGTGGGCGATGAGGCGCGACAGGCCCGCCGCACCTTCGAAGTAGTAGGTCTCGATGCGATCCAGGCTGTCGCTGACGCGGGTGGCCGCGCGCGGCTGGCCGTCCGGGCCCGGCGGTTGGCTGAGGTAGYCGAAGCGGTAGGACAGCCCTTCCTGGTTGCTGTGTTCGATGACGCGGGCGCCGGGCTGGGCGCTYTCGTAGCGGTAGCGGTGCCAGGGTCCGCTGGCATGGCGGTGGGCGCTGATGCGGTGGTGGTCCCATTCGAATTCGCGCACGAGCTGGCCTGCGCGGTCGTGGACGGTGATGAGATCGCCTGCGCTGCTGTAGCCGTAGCGCACGAGCGTGATGGGAGCGATGGGGGTGGACAGGGGATGCAACGGGTCCTGCGTGAGGTCGACCCCGATGAGGCGCCAGCCGTCGTCGGCGCCCCACAGTCCGTTCAGGCCCTGCGCGTCCTTGCCGCCGTGGATGCGCTGGTGCAGCAGCCGGTAGCGCCGGCCTGTGCCGTCGCTCAGGGAGACCAGGCGGCCTGCGGGCAGCGGTTCCGGACTGCCGTTGACGTCTGGGGCCGTGGTCTTGCCGTCGCTGTAGTGGTAGAGCTGGCGGCGTCCGAAGCGGTCGATCTGGGCCATGAGGCGCCAAGGGCCATCGACAGGTTCACCGGGCGCAGGACCAAAGCCCCAGAGGGTGTCGCCATCGCCGCTGAAGGCCAGGATGGCCTCGGGATTGCACGCCAGCGCCGCCTCCACATGCGACCAGCGCGGGTTCGCAGCCCAGGGCGCTGTGCCGCCGTCCGGCTCCGGGCTGCCGCCGCGCAGCAGCCAGATGTCTTCGCTGGCACTGTGCAGCTGGCCGCCCGGGGCCAGAGGCTGGTCGAAGGTGATGACGCGGCCGCTGGCGTCCAGTAGCAAGGTGGCCTCGTCCTGCAGGCGGATGCTGAGCTCCTGCAGCAGGTGCCAGCCATGGCCCAGCAGGCCGCAGGCAGCGCCGTGCTCGGGGTTGACGTAGCTGCTGTATTGACGCTGCCAGGCCACGGGCAGCGCAGCCGAGGGCAGGGCGAAGTCCAGGTCTTGTGCGCCCAGCAGGACCTTGGCGCCGAGCTGGGGGTTGACGGGGGAGCTGACGGTGATGCCGCCCGGGCAGACGGAGCAGGCCAGGCCCCCCTGGCTGCCGATGAGCACGGTGCGCGAGCCGGTGACGATCTTGCCCTTGACGACGCTGTCGGTGATGCGGGCTGCGGGTTGGCCACTCATGCGAGGCTGCTCCTGGAGAGGTGAGAGAGAACGGGACGGCGGATGCGGAAGATGCGGGGAATGCAGGGGCTGCAGGACATGCGGGCCTCAGCAGTTGAGCCGGTCCATGGGCGAGAGGATCTGGATGTCGCCGGGCGTGATGCGGATGGTGCTTTCGCCGCAGGTCAGCAGGATTTCCTGCTGGGCTTCGAGCCGGATCTTGGCGGCATTGAGCTGGATGCTTTGTCCATCCATGGTGAGCTGCGAGGCCTTGCCGCCTCCGCCTGCACCCCCACCGCCGCCGCCATCGCCCCCACCGGGCGCCGTGATGTTC